>NZ_CP007542.1:950574-1267433 GCF_000478825.2 Synechocystis sp. PCC 6714
ACCCGCCAGTAGTAAAGGCATTTTTGTCCTGCGGGACTTTAATCGTTTTTTGGACGACGTTTCCATTTCCCGCAAACTACGTAACCTAGCCCGGCGGCTGAAAGCAGAAGCAAAAAACATTGTCATTGTTGCCCCCCAAATTTACATTCCCAATGAATTAACCGAAATTATCACTGTCGTGGATTTTCCCCTGCCCAGCGGTGCCGAAATCCAAGGAGAAATTGAACGATTGCTGACGGGTTTGGGGCAAAGGTTAGATCCTTCTTTGCGGGACGAGTGGAGCCGGGCGGCCCAGGGTTTATCCATGGAAAGAATCCGGCGGGTGTTGGCCCGTTGCCTTGCCGACCATGGCCAGTTGGGGGCAGACGATGTGGAATTAATGCTGGAGGAAAAACGCCAATCCATCCGCCAAACCCAAATCCTCGATTTTTATCCCGCTAGTGAACGCATCAGCGACATTGGCGGCCTCGATAACCTCAAAGATTGGTTGCTCCGGCGCGGGGGAGCCTTCAGTGAACAGGCCCGCCGCTATGGTCTGCCCTATCCCCGGGGTTTACTACTAGCTGGCATTCAGGGCACCGGTAAATCCCTCACCGCTAAGGCGATCGCCCACCATTGGCATCTACCCCTGTTGAGGTTGGATGTGGGGAGACTGTTTGGTGGTTTGGTGGGGGAATCGGAAGCCCGCACCCGGCAGATGATTAACCTGGCAGAAGCGCTGGCCCCCTGTGTGTTTTGGATTGATGAAATTGATAAGGCCTTTGGGGGCATGGACAGTCGGGGGGATGGGGGCACCACCAGTAGAGTATTTGGGGCCTTCATCACCTGGCTAGCGGAAAAAACTTCCCCAGTCTTTGTGGTGGCCACCGCTAACAATGTCCAAAGTCTGCCGCCGGAACTGTTGCGGAAAGGTCGCTTTGACGAAATTTTCTTTGTGGGACTACCCAATAGGGCAGAACGGGAAGCTATTTTTGCTGTTCATCTCCAACGTCTGCGGCCCCATCGCTTGGGAGAGTATGATCTGGGCCGTCTAGCCTACGAAACCCCAGATTTTTCCGGGGCAGAAATTGAGCAAATTCTGGTGGAAGCAATGCATATTGGTTTTAGCCAAAATCGGGAATTCACCACCGATGATATTCTTTCTGCTGCTAGTCAAGTAGTGCCCCTGGCCCGCACTGCTAAAGAACAAATCCAATTTTTACAGGAGTGGGCCGCCGCTGGTAAAGCCCGTTTAGCTTCCAGGGATGGCGGTTTTCCCACCCTTTAACCCCTTTGATTAATTCCCATGGCCAACTCCCCCCGACCCACAGAGCAAACGAGAGAATTTTTCCAGCAATGGCAAACCTATCAACGGTTAATTGAGCATAATTACATGGCCCATCGGCAGATCCAGCAGGTGGTGGGGACATTAATTCAGCAACGGTTCGATCGCCCGTTTGACTTATTGGATCTGGGCTGTGGCGATGCCCAGGCGATCGCCAAAACTTTAGTGGGAAGTAAAATTAGCGCCTATACGGGGGTAGATTTATCCGCCAATGCCCTGGCCTTAGCCAAGAAAAACTTGGCCGCTTTGCAACGGGTAGCACTGATTGAAGCGGACTTTCTTACCTACTTGGACGACAAAAAACGAACCTCGCCAGCCAGCTTTGACCTCATCCACGGGGGATTTGCCTTGCATCACCTCTTTTTGGAGGAGAAAGAACAATTTTTTGCCCATTGCTTTTCCCTGTTGCGCCCGGGGGGATGTCTAGTCATCTATGACGTTTTTCGCCAGCCCCAGCAAAATCGACAACAATATATTGAAGCTTATTTAGCCAATGCCCAAAGCCAATGGACTGCCCTTGGCCCTGACCAACTCCAGGCGATCGCCAAACATATAAACGGGTGCGATTTCCCAGAATTAGTGGCTACCATGGCAGAAATTGCCCAAAAAGCGGGATTTTTGCCACCGGAACCCCTATTTACTGAATCCAATGGCTTCCACCATTGCCTGGCCTTCCCCGTTGGTTAAACTGGAAAAGCCCTGGCCCAAGACGGGGTGTAAAAAGCAATTTTCCGATAATATGGGCAGAAGCTAAACAGTGCCCCAATATGGGAAGCTGTGGGCTGTAAACATTCAATCCGCATAATACAAGGACTGGTTGAAGATGGAAGAACAAAAAACAGCAACCGCTGGGGTTAAAACTGATCTCGGGCCAATTACTGCTCCCAAAAAATCCCCAATCACCGACCAGGCTTGGCAGGAATGGCTACAACCGGTGTGGGAAGTATTGGGGAAAATTCCTCAAATGACCGGGGAGTTTTTTGAGGACAACAAGCAACCCCTGATTTCCCTGGGCATTATCCTGCTGGGTATTATCAGCGTCAAAATCTTGATTGCTGTGCTCGATGCCATTAATGACATCCCTTTGTTGGCACCAACTTTACAGCTGATCGGCATGGGCTACACCGCTTGGTTCATCTGGCGTTACCTCTGGAAAGCCGAAAAACGCCAAGAGTTAGCCTCCGAGTTTGGTGCATTAAAGGAACAAATTTTTGGGGGGTAATGTTCCCAGACCACCCCAGCCCCCTTTTCCTGCCCCTATCCTCCGGGTTTGATGTTCGGGGGATTTTTTCTGGCCCATGGCCGACCGCCCATTCTACCGGTGTGGGATAGTTCGCCCTTCATTGGTATTCTAGGAGTTAGTTTTTCGCCATTCTTCCTCCCCTTCTTTCAGGAGCGATGAGCAACTCCCCGTCTGTTCTCACAGAGCTATTGCAGACTTTACCCAATCTGCGGGCCCAAACCTATTTCAAATCTTCTCTCACGGCCTTGTCCCACGCCATGGAAGACCAGGTACTGGCGGAAAGCACAGCGGGCAATCCCCTGATCATTGCGGCTTTTCAGCGGGAGAGATTTTATCGTCAGGAAGCCCACCGCTATCGACGCATTGCCGATAAGAGTAATCAGGTTTACGTACTCTCCGCCCCAGAAACGGAATTTAAACATAGCTCTGGCATTTACGAAACCATTGCCTTCACCCCAGAAGATAGTCTCGCCCAGGAATGGCATTTGATTGTCATTGGCGATCGCTATGCCAGTTGTTTAATTTGTCGGGAACGGCCCACCCAGGATAAATGGGACAGTAACCGCCGTTTTGAGGGTATTTGGACGTTCGAACGCCAGGTGAGTCGGGTGGCAGCCCAACTATTACTGCAAAGGATTTTAGCCTACCGTCCGGAGTTGAAACAGAAAATTGAACAGGCGGAACAAACTTGGCTCCAGCCTTCTTGTACAGTGCCGCCCCGGGGCATTGATGATAACCCCGATCCCTTTGTGCAACGGTTAATTACCTATCTCCAGGCGGGACAGTATAAATTAATCAAGGCCAACCGCAACTTACAGGATAAGGAAGAACGGGAAAGATTGCTCAATTCCATTACTTCTGCGGTGCGACGTTCCCTCGATCCCGAGGAAATTATGCAGGTGGCAGTGGAAAAATTAGGCCAAGGCCTGGGTATTTGTCGCTGTGTCATTTACCGTTGTAACGCCGACGATGCAGTGGCCACCATTAGCCATGAATTTCTCAACACCGGTGTTGGCTCCATCAAGGGCTATCCCTGGCCCCTCAAGGATAATCCTCTCTTTCAGCAGGTGGTGGCCCTCAAAGAGGTGATCGCCATTGATAACATTGACCAGGACCCCAGGCTGGCGGAGTTGGAACCATCCAGTGGCGAAGTAAAAACCCTGGTGAAGAGTTGTGCCATCCTCTCTTGGATGTTAGTACCCATTTTTTACCGGGAAAGGCTGTTGGGCATGATGGAATTTCACCACTGTGGCCCAGGCCCAACGGAATGGGATGGCGATGCCCTGACCTTAGTGGATGGGGTGGCAACGCAAATCGGGGTGGCGTTAATCCAAGCGGAAGCCTACGCTAATTTACAAGAATTGAACGAGCAATTGGCCGCCCTGGACCGCACCCGGTCTAACTTAGTGGCCATTACGGGCCATGAACTACGCACCCCCCTTTCCACTATCCAAGTTTGTTTGGAAAGTTTGGCCACGGAGCCGGATATGCCCCAGGAGTTGCGGCAGGTGATGCTCAATACGGCCCTGGAAGATGCGGAAAGGATGCGGAAACTGGTGCAGGATTTTCTTACTTTGTCCCAACTGGAAAGCGGCCGGGTGGAATGGAATGCGGAACCCATTTCCCTGGAAGAATGTGTAGAACTTTCCCTCAGCCATATCCGAGCCCATAACCGGGACCGGGCAGTACCTGCCATTGTCAATGAAGTTAATGGGGCAACCCCCATGGTGGAAGCGGACGGGGAATGGTTAGTGGAACTGTTGACTAAACTTTTAGACAACGCCATCAAATTTACCCCCACCAATGGCCAAATTTCCATTGCCGTTGATCGCCCCAATGCGTCCCAACTAGAAGTCACCATCACCGACACAGGGCGGGGCATTGAGCCCAACCGTCTGGAAACAGTCTTTGATCGTTTTTACCAGGAAGAGGGAGCTTTGCGCCGCAGTACAGGGGGCACGGGCATTGGGCTAGCCATTTGTCGTCAAATTGTCAGTGGTTGGGGAGGGGAAATTTGGGCCGCCTCCGATGGCAAAGACCATGGCACCCAATTCCATTTCACTGTTCCCATCGTTATGCCGGAAAATCCAAATCTTGGCGTGGAGGAAATTGCCCCGAAAAAACGCAAAACGTCGCCTCCCCGCATTGCTTCCCGGAGCAAAAAGAAACAGAAGTTTTCCTGATTTATTCTAAAAAATAGCCCTTACCTTTACTGAATATCCGCCATCCCCTGACGGTGGCACCAGTCTTAGTCCCCGTATGGAGTTTAAAAAATTTTTCGATGCTCTACCCCTTGGTGTTTTCGTTGTTGATGCCCAGGGGCGACCGCTCTATGCTAACTTGGCCACCATTGATCTCCTGGGAAAAGGGCTGTGGCCCGAAGCGGCGATCGAGCAATTAAATGATATTTACCAAGCCTATCAAACGGGCACCAATCAACTCTATCCCCTCACAGAACAGCCTCTGCTTAAAGCTCTCCAAGGAGAAGCCTGTCGGGTGGACGATCTGGAAATTCGTCAGGGGGGCCAAATTATCCCTTTGGAAGTGACCGGTACGCCCATTTTTGATGACCAGGGCCAATTGCAATACGCCATGGTGGTGTTGCGGGATCTGCGCGATCGCCAACGGAGGAGTCAACAACAGATTTCCTTGCAACAGGATTTATTACGGCGCAACCAAGGATTAACCCAGGAAAATGCCACCCTCAAGCGCAAATTGGCCGATTTGGAGGCAGAGCTAAATTCTCAACAAACTCAGTGAAATGTAAAAATCTCCAGATGTTGGCGGGGATTCGTTGCCCATGGGGCAGAGGGCAATGGGGAAAGATTAGGCCCTACCACCGCTCTTCCTCGATAATGGCCCCTTGATCCATTGCAATCTAGCCTGTGTCTTCCTCCGGTAAATCTTCCCGCTCCCTGGCCAACATTGCTGGCATTGTGGCGATCGCCACCTTGGTCAGTAAAGTTTTTGGTTTATTCCGTGAACAGATCATCGCCGCCGCCTTTGGGGTGGGAACGGTGGTCAACGCCTATGCCTATGCCTATGTAATTCCAGGCTTTTTGTTTATTTTGCTGGGGGGCATTAACGGCCCCTTCCACAGTGCGCTGGTGAGTGTGCTGTCCAAACGCGATCGGGAAGAGGCGGCCCCCTTGGTGGAAACAGTCACAACTTTAGTCAGTGGGGTATTGCTGGCAGTAACAATTATTTTGGTGTTGGGGGCGGGACTATTTATCGATCTGTTGGCACCGGGGTTGGAACCGGAAACCAGGCGCATTGCAGTGCAACAGTTGCAAATTATGGCTCCCATGGCCTTGCTGTCGGGCCTAATTGGCATTGGCTTTGGTACTTTGAATGCAGCGGATCAGTATTTATTACCTAGTATTAGCCCCCTGCTTTCCAGCATCACGGTCATTTTAGGGTTGGGGGTAGCGGTGTGGCAGTTGGGGGATCAACTAAACACTCCCCCCTACTGGTTATTGGGTTCCCTATTGCTAGCAGGGGGGACCACAGCGGGGGCGGTATTGCAGTGGGCCGCCCAGATCGTACCCCAGGCGAAAGCAGGCATGGGTAAATTGCGGCTCCGGTTTAATTTTGCTCTGCCGGGAGTGAAAGAAGTTTTGCAGGTGATGATTCCCGCCACCCTTTCTTCGGGCATGCTGTATATCAATTTTGCTACTAACCTCTTTTTTGCTTCCTTTATTCCCAATGCGGCGGCGGCCATGCGCTATGGCAATTTTGTCGCCCTCACTCCCCTGGGTATTATTTCCAATATGATTTTGGTGCCCTTTTTGCCCGTATTTTCCCGCTTAGCGGATCCCCAGAATTGGCCGGAATTAAAGATTCGCATTCGTCAGGGAATAATGTTGAGTGCCCTGACCATGTTTCCCCTCACCGCAATTTTGGTAGGTTTAGCCATTCCCATTGTCCAGGTCATCTATGAACGAGGGGCATTTGATGCAGAAGCGGCGGCGGAAGTTTCCCCGGTATTGGCCGCCTATGGTTTAGGCATGTTTTTCTACCTTGGTCGGGACGTATTAGTTCGGGTGTTTTATGCGTTAGGGGATGGGCAAAGTCCTTTTCGGGTCAGCTTATTTAATATTTTCCTCAATGGTTTACTAGATTTCCTTTTCTACAAACCCTTTGGCACAGTGGGTATTGTCATGGCTACTGTGGGGGTCAATCTTTTTTCCATGGCTATTTTTATTTGGATGCTCAACCGTCGTCTATCAGGGCTTAGTCTACTGAGTTGGGCCATCGATCTGGGTAAGCTTGCGGGCATTACGGCGATCGCCAGTGTGGCCGGGTGGCAGGGCAGTATTCTTTGGCAAAAAATCTGGGGAGTGAATAGCCTGGTGGAGAATATTCTTGAGGTGCTGACCATGTCCAGCATTATCCTAGTGGTGTTTGCTGTGGGGACAGCCTTTGCTAAGGTGCCGGAAGTGGAACTCCTCGGCGATCGCCTCTTGAAAAAGTTCAAGCGGTTTTAGAGCTCTTCGGAGAGACTAGCCAAGGACGGGAACAACTGATGGCCACCTCTTTCTTAAACTAACCATAATTTTTGCCAGAGTAAGCTGGGGTAAAATTTACCTAATCGTTGTATTCCCTACCATTGGGGTTGTGCTTCCATGATCCAAGCTATGGCCTCTGCTCCCACCGTTAATTTTCAAGATCCTTCTTACTATTTTAATCGGGAGTTAAGCTGGTTGGCTTTCAATCAACGGGTGCTCCATGAAGGGTTGGATGACCGTACTCCCCTCTTAGAACGGTTGAAGTTTTTGGCAATTTTTTGCTCTAACCTGGATGAATTTTTCATGGTCAGGGTGGCGGGCTTGAAGCAACAGGTGGAAGCTAACGTCACCAAACTTACTGCGGACGGTCGTACTCCTTCCCAGCAGCTCAAGGAAATTAGCAAAGCCCTCCGGCCTTTGGTGTGTCAGCAACATCAGGTATTTGAATATGTACTGAGGGAAAAATTAGCCGAGGAGGGGATTTTCCTCAACGACCATGTGGATCTTAGCCAGGAAGAACGGCATTATCTCCATCGGTTTTATGATGACCACATCTTTCCGGTTTTAACCCCTTTGGCGGTGGATCCAAGCCACCCCTTTCCCTACATTTCCAACCTCAGTCTTAATTTAGGAGTGGTGGTAAGGGACCCGGAGACCGACGAGGAATTATTTGCCCGGGTCAAGGTACCCCCTACTCTGCCTCGCTTTGTGGCTCTGCCGGAAGATGTTTGTCAGCCGGATCCCGGTAAGCCGTGGCTCTGGACTGGCGTGCCCCTGGAGCAGGTCATTGCCCATAATCTGGAATCCCTCTTTCCCGGCATGATTATCCAGGAATGTCATCTCTTTCGGGTGACCCGTAACGCGGACATTGCGGTGGAGGAAGACGAAGCCGATGATTTACTATTGGCGATCGAAGAGGAATTGCGTAAACGACGGGTGGGCAAATCCGCAGTGCGTCTGGAAATCAATGCTTCTACCCCGAAAGCCATTCGCGATCGCCTGATGGCGGATTTGGGATTGGAGGAAATTGATGTTTACGACATTGACGGCATGTTGGGACTAAAGGACCTGTTCTTCTTCCTGTCCTTACCTGCCCCCCATCTTAAGGATGAACCCTGGGCTTCCGTTATTCCCCCCCGGCTTAAGCATGTCTATGAATTTGTCGATGGAAACGAAGACGGTAGGGTCCAGCAGGAAGGGGTGGATATTTTCACCCTCATTCGTCAGGGGGACATTTTGGTCCATCATCCCTATCAATCCTTTACCGCTTCGGTGCAACAATTTATTACCCAGGCGGCTTACGATCCCCATGTATTGACCATTAAAATGACTTTGTACCGCACTTCGGGGGATTCCCCCATTGTTAACGCTCTGATTGCGGCGGCGGAAAATGGCAAACAGGTAGCTGTGTTGGTGGAACTGAAGGCTCGTTTTGATGAGGAGAATAATATTAACTGGGCGAGGAAATTAGAACAGTACGGCGTCCATGTGGTCTATGGTCTAGTAGGACTAAAAACCCACACCAAAACGGTACTAGTGGTTCGCCAGGAAGGCCCGGACATCCGTCGTTATGTGCACATTGGCACGGGCAACTACAATCCTAAAACCGCCAGGCTCTATACCGATTTAGGGCTGATTACTTGCCGTCCAGAATTAGGCCATGACCTGACTAATTTATTTAACTTTTTGACTGGTTATTCCCGCCAAAAGGATTACCAAAAATTATTGGTGGCCCCGGTTAATATGCGGGAAAGAATGATAGCAATGATTGAGCGGGAAGCAGACCATTGTCTGAATGGGGGCACTGGTCGGATTGTGGCCAAAATGAATTCCCTAGTGGATACGCAAATCATTCGCGCCCTCTACGCTGCTTCCCAAGCAGGAGTACAGATTGATCTGATTGTGCGGGGTATTTGTTGCCTCCGACCAGGGGTGGAAAATGTCAGTGAAAATATTCGGGTCATTAGTGTCATTGGCCGGCTGTTGGAGCATTCCCGTATTTTTTATTTCCACAATGGCGGTGAGGAGGAAATTTACATTGGCAGTGCGGACTGGATGAGCCGCAATTTAACCAGACGGGTGGAAGCGGTGGTACCGGTGGAGCAAACCGATTTAAAACAGGAATTACAGTCCATTTTGGGTATTCTCCTGGCAGATAACCGTCAGGCTTGGGAGTTACAGCCCGATGGCACCTATGTGCAACGTCGCCCCCCTTCTCCGGAGCAGAGCCACAGTGCCCAGGCCATTTTCACCGCCCAGGCGATCGCCGAAAGTACGGAGGAAGCGGAAATTATTTGAGCAATGGGGCCAGTAAGGTCTGGCCGGGCTGAGTTAATTACCGGAATCCACCGGGGTTTCCTCTGGTTTGGCCGCAGGTTGGGCTGGGGTGACCGGAGGGATGATGCCTTTGTAATGCTGGTAAACGGTGCGGGAAATATCCTGAATGAGCAAACGGCCCGCCACATCGTTATGGGGTCGGGTAGCTAGCACAGCCCCCACATAGCGTTTTCCGTTGGGCATATCCACTATGCCCGCATCTCCCAAGACAGTGCCAATATCACCGGTTTTATGGGAAATGGTGGCGTCCGGCTCCAATCCCTGGGGCAAGAGGGTACGGGTTTGGGTTTCCTGCATGATCTTCAACAGGCGATCACGGGATTTGAGGGATAAAAGTTCTCCCCCCTGGAGTTTGACTAACAATAGAGCTAAATCCTGGGGGCTGGTGGTGTTGGTGCCCTCTAAATCCGGCAGGTAATTATTAATTTTGGTTTGGGGCATCTGCCATGCTTGGAAACGCTGGTTGAGAAATTCCTTACCCCCCAACCGCTTGATCAACATATTGGTGGCGGTGTTATCACTGATGACAATCATTTTGGTTACCACCTCTAGGGCCGGATAGCTGGACCGTTTACCCACGTCATACTGCATAGTGCCCGCTTCCCCCACAATCACATCTTCCGTTAAGGGCAGTTCTTCATGGAGTTGGATTTTGCCCTGGTCCACCGCTTCAAAAAAGGCGATCGCCACGGGAATTTTAATGGTGCTGGCAGCGGGTAGCTGGGTTTCTCCTTTGGCATTGGCAAAGCGACCGTTGTCTACGTCAATGAAATAGGCATAGGAATTGATGGCTGGAGCTTTGGACGTCCCCAGGGTGGTCAACTTTTGGGTTAGGGCCGGGTCTTCCTGGGTGGGCTGAATCGCGTCAGGAACAGCACTGGGGGCAGTGGCCACGGTCGTTTCCTGATTTTGTGCTGTTTCCGGTGTGGCCGTTGCCGGGGTTCCCCGTAATTTATCAGCTTCCGTTGTGACCCAACCCGCAATGGACGCTAGTACCTTTTGGGGGTAGATAACCTGTTTATCTTGATTTATTTGCTCTGAACCAGTGGTTGTGGCCAAAGGAGCCTGTTCTTGACCAGCCCGGATAAATTTAGTGGGGCTAAAGGTGGTGATAGTTGTGCCGGCGATCGCCCCAATACCAATACCCACAACCCCCAGACGAATGGAACCGAGCAAACCTTTTTGCCACCAGCTCAGGGGCCTACTCACCTTGCGGGGCCGTAGGCCAGAGGTTTTACCTTTGGGGACAAATTTCCCTGCTGGTTTAACGTCGGTGCCACTCACAACCTTAAACGGGTTGACCTTCCCCCCCCCGGACTTTGGGGTCAATGGTTGCAGTTCCCGGTCCACCGAATCCTCAACTTGTTCGGTAACTTCAGTAACGGCTTCGCCACTGGGGGATATGGGGGTGCCGGTAATGACCCGGAGATTACGGCGTTGGGCACGGCGAGACTTTGGACGACGGGGCATGGAAGTAATCATGGTGAGGCTTTGGGAAGGATATTATCCCGGAGGAAGAGGATTGGTTACCGGGGGGCGGCGTTTCCATTAGTTCAACACTCTAAAACGAAGAACCCATACAGGACAAGAACCAGACAAAAGTTTATTGGCCAGGCCATCACAATCGCCCCAGTAGTTGCTCGGAATGACTAATTCAAAGTTCAATTTGTTGCGTTAACCAGTCAATTTGCCCCAAAATTCCGCGCAATAGGGCCACTTCCTCAACATTCAATCCGGCTCGTTGATAAATTCGGCGTAATTTCGCCATTTTGCTGGGGGCGGTATGGGGATATAAAACCTGAATATTTAACAGGGTTTTTTCTAAGTGTTGATAGTAACCATCCAATTGGGCGTTGGTGGCCGGGGGGACGGGAGATAGAGTTTCAATTTCTGGGGGGGAGCTCTGCTTTTGTGGCAACGTGGCTAGGTTAGCTTGGTACAACTCATAGGTGCAGACTGCCACCGCTTGGGAAAGGTTCAAGGACGGGTACTGGGGATGAACGGGAATGCGGACAAAGCGATGGGCTTGATTTAATTCCTCATTAGTCAGTCCACTGTCTTCCCTCCCAAATACCAAGGCACTTTTCAGATTTGGGGCTAACAACCAAGGTAATGCTTGCCGGGGAGTTTCCGCCGGGGATGCCAATATTTGTTCCCGGGCACTGGTGGCAATGATACGCTGGCGATCGCCAAGGGCCGTGGCCAAAGTATCCACCACTTTTGCTTTAGCTAGGACATCTTTGGCATGGACTGCCATGGTTTGAGCCTCAAAGCTCTGGTGATCACAGCGGGGGTTGACCAAAATTAATTCCCCCAATCCTACATTCTTCATGGCCCTGGCGATCGCCCCTACGTTTCTTTCCCCCTGGGGTTCCACGACGACAATGGCAATGCGTTCCAAATTACTATCCTCCAAAATTTTTATTTGTTTGGGCGATGGGCCAGTGATTATTTTTTAACTGGGCATAATTTCCCACAAGGTTTTTCCTATTTCCATTTTCCCTAGGCAGAATATAAAAATTACTTTAATTGCTCTGGGTCTTGTTAAATGGTTTTTCCCATTGACTACGACTGCCAAAAATATAAGTGAACACAAAGGTGAATTCACAACCAATAAAAAAGACTTGAAAAATTAGATAAATCCACAACAACAGCACCATTACATTGCCCACAACTCCGTAGGCTTGCAAATTTTCACCAATGCGAATAATTCCGCTACTTACAGCATTTTGTAAGCCCACCATGGCTGCAGCCGTTAGAACTGCCCCTGGGAAAATATCCCACCATTGTAGCCGGATGGGAGGTAAAACTTTAAACAAAGTAACAATAACTGCGGTAATGACAAAGTAAGAAATACTAGTCTGTAGGGTAGCGATTAAACCTAAACTATCAAAGGCAACCCAGGGAATAGACTGTCCAAATTCCGCCAGGACAGTCAGAAAAATTTTAGCCGCCAAGTTGGCAAACATAGACAAAAGAAATACCATTACCGTGCTTAGCACCAGCAAAAAAGCAAGAATTTTATTCCTAATGAAATTGAAAGCGTGGTGTTTAACTCCCGCATTTTCCCTAGGTTGGTAAGCCACGGCCCAGATTTTTTTAACGCTTTGATTCAAGGCATCAAAAATGCGGCTAGCGGTGAGAACCAAAATGCCAAAGCCAATAATTCCAGCGCTAAAACTACTTTGGTTTAGATTGGTCAAGGCTTGCTGAAAAACCCGAAAGGGCTGTTCCGGTAAAATATTTTGGGCAAAACCAATCAACTGCAAATAATAGTTGGAGTCTGACCCCAATAATCGACCAGCAATGCTCAACATCACCAAGCAAATGGGAAAGAGGGAAAACAGCGCATAGTAAGCCAAGGCAGCCCCCATATCAATGCAATTATCCTTTTGCCATTTAAGAATAGTTTGCAATATCAACTGACTGATGCGGGCTGGTAAAACGACAGTCCGAAAGAGATTGATTAACCGCCTTATTTGGGTGAAATGATTCCCCATCAATCAGATAAAAGTTAAAAATCGGAAAGGTGGGCTTGAACCCACCTCTATGGTTGGATTGTGTCTCAGAAAACTCCTAGCATTAGGGTCGCTTTAGCCGGGCGATTTGGAAGACAAATGAAAACGCCGTCAACAAGTGCTTAGAATCCACTGCTGGAGGTTTGAGTCTGTCTCTCGAAGTTGCCATAATTGGGGCTAGTTAGGAGGACAGACTGATTGTTAGTGCCGGGCTACCATTTCCTTATCTTTGGCGAGAAATACTTCTAGTTCTTCCAGCATTTCCGCATCGACTTTAGTTTGCATGGGGCAGAATTTGGGCCCACACATGGAACAGAATTCAGCGGTTTTGTAAATATCCGCTGGCAAAGTTTCATCGTGGTATTCCTTGGCCCGCTCTGGATCAAGGGACAACTCAAACTGACGGTTCCAGTCGAAGTTATAGCGGGCTTTGGAAAGTTCGTCATCCCGATCCCTGGCCCCTGGGCGATGGCGGGCAATGTCGGCGGCGTGGGCGGCAATTTTATAGGCGATTAAACCGTTGCGTACATCTTCGGCGTTGGGTAAACCTAGATGCTCCTTGGGGGTAACGTAACAGAGCATGGCGGTACCGTGCCAACCGGCGATCGCCGCTCCGATGGCGGAGGTGATGTGGTCATAACCGGGGGCAATGTCCGTTACCAGGGGGCCAAGAACATAGAAAGGTGCTTCACTGCACTCTTCCATTTGCTTTTTAACGTTGAACTCAATTTGGTCAATGGGTACGTGGCCAGGGCCTTCCACCATCACCTGGACATCATGTTCCCAAGCCCGGCGGGTTAATTGACCGAGGGTTTTTAACTCAGACAATTGGGCATCATCGGAAGCATCGTGGGTACAACCGGGGCGCAGAGAATCCCCTAAGCTGAAGGAAACATCATACTTTTTGAAGATTTCAATAATCTCGTCAAAGTGGGTGTAGAGGGGATTTTGCTTGTGGTGATGCAACATCCATTTAGCAATAATGCCACCGCCGCGGGAAACAATGCCGGTGATGCGGGATTTCACCAAAGGCAAATATTCAATTAGTAGCCCCGCATGGATGGTCATATAGTCGACCCCTTGCTGAGCATGCTTTTCGATGATGTGGAGAAAATCGTCCGGGGTTAAATTTTCAATGCTACCGTGGACGCTCTCCAGGGCTTGGTAAATGGGTACGGTACCAATGGGGACGGGGGAAGCGTTGATGATGGCGGTACGAATTACATCCAAGTCGCCACCACCGGTGGATAAATCCATCACCGTATCTGCACCATATTTAACGGAAAGCAAAAGCTTTTCCACTTCCTCGTCAATGTTGGAGGAGTTGGGGGAAGCACCAATGTTGGCATTGACCTTACATTTGGAAGCAATGCCGATCGCCATCGGTTCCAAGTTGGTGTGGTTGATGTTGGCGGGGATAATCATTCGTCCCCGGGCCACTTCATCTTTAATCAAATCAACGGGCAGGTTCTCTCGCTTCGCCACATAGTCCATTTCCTCGGTGATCACCCCTTTGCGGGCATAGTGCATCTGGGAAACATTGGTTTGTCCCTGGCGCTTAGCAACCCAAGCAGTTCTCATACAAATTTCCTCGAATGGTGAGCTTCCCTCCGCTGGTATTACCCAGTCTCAGGTTCTAAGGGTTTTTCTCAGCCTAGCTTTCTAGACACCCCTAGCTATGGCAAATTTTAGCATCATTTTTCGGGGGACCAGAAAGCAAAATTCTGGCTTAACCCAACAAAGGCGGCAGATTAAGCAATGGGTGGCACTATTAGGATTGGGATTAACTACATTTAATCCACGATGATTCTAAATATTTTTGAGCCTGCGGCAACTGGAGCCTGGGCAGAAGAACGCATGATGCATGTTGAACTCACTGATGGCCGCATTATTGGTTTCCCTGGCGATAGTTTTCGTCTTCTGAAGCAGAGAACAAATGAGCAGTTGGCGGCGGTTAAGGTTGAGCTAAATGGTTATGCTTTAAGACGGGAAGGATTAGATGAAGATATTACGGTTCCTGGCATTGTAGCGGGTCGTTTTCAGCTTCCACTTTCTTGATGCAGACGATTAAAGTTTGCAATATGAAATATATCTTCTCGGGCATCGACGAAGATCGACAATTTGTTTTGTAATTAAAAATCTATAAACTCTATCGAATACTGTAGAAAATATACAATCATTCCGGTAAAGTTTCCAGGATGATATTCTCATAAATTTCGTCAACGGAGCAGTCAAATTCAAGGCTGGGAATATGGAAAACTTCATCACTACTATAGTCGCAATAGATCCAGATATCAGCAGTTTGCCGTTGATAAACTTCCACCAACACTTGATCGGTATTAACTAATAAATACTCTTGCAAACTAGGGATTTGTCGATAATATCTCAACTTGCGGGAACGGTCATAGTTGGCAGTACTGGGAGAAAGTACTTCAATGATCACCTTGGGATGTTGAATCCATTGGGTGGCGTTAAGATCCTGGGGATGACAACTAATCACCAAATCGGGATAAAAATAACGATCGCCTCGTTTTGCCTGCACTTTGACATCGGACATATTGAGACGGCAACCCCGATGCTTAATGTGGGGTCGCAGAATAGTCAGCAGATTAATGGCAAGGTCATTGTGGGGAATACTGCCACCAGTCATGGCCAGAATTTCTCCATCAATGTACTCGTGACGGATTTCTTGTTTTGCTTCCCAGGCCAGATATTCTTCTGGGGTAAGTGGCGGTAGTTGGGATTGGAGAGCAGAAATCATGGTTAATTTGCCATCAATGGGACAATCGCCATTGGGTTGATCAACAATTACATTTTAAAGACAAGTTTTGCAAAATCGCCCCAATATTGCCTTAGGCCTGTGGGAAAATCCCTTAAATCATACCTTTAATAATCTGCCCCTATGAAACGCCGTCAAATCCTTGGTCAATCGGCGATCGCCGCTGGAACCGCCGCCAGTTTAATTGCCTGTGGCCAGGCCACCACCTCCGACAGTAAAACCAGTACTGGGGGAGATTTGCCCAATATTCGTTGGCGCATGGTCACCAGTTGGCCCAAATCCCTCGACACTCTTTTTGGGGGTGCTGAAGACTTCTGCAAGGCGATCGCCGCCATGACCGGGGGAAAATTCCAGATTACGCCCTACGCCGCTGGGGAAATTGTGCCGGGGCTGGAAGTATTGGATGCGGTGCAAAACGGCACCGTTGAGTGTGGCCACACCGCCAGTTACTATTACATTGGCAAAAATCCGGCCCTCGGTTTTGCCTGTGTGATGCCCTTTGGTTTGACGGCCCAACAACAAAATGCCTGGCTCTATGCCGGGGGAGGGCTAGAGATGATGCAAAAGGTTTACAGCGACTTCAATATCATTAATTTCACTGCGGGTAACACCGGGGCCCAGATGGCCGGTTGGTTTAAAAAACCAGTGGAATCCCTAGCGGATTTGCGGGGCTTGAAAATGCGTATTCCCGGTTTGGGGGGACAAGTGATGGCCAAGCTAGGGGTTAACGTCCAGGTAATCCCTGGGGGAGAATTATTCCTAGCCCTAGACCGGGGTACCATTGATGCGGCGGAATGGGTCGGCCCCTACGACGACGAAAAACTGGGATTAAATAAGGCGGCGCGGTACTATTACTATCCTGGTTGGTGGGAGCCAGGCCCCAGCTTAGACGTATTGGTGAACCAAAGCCAATGGGCGAAATTACCTCCGGAATACCAAGCTATTTTCCAGGAAGCAGCCCGTAGTGCTAATCTGCTCATGCTATCCCGTTACGAAACTTTTAATAGCATTGCCCTGAAAAAATTAGTAGACGGGGGTACAATTCTCAAAGCATTTTCTCCGGAAATTTTAACTGTAGCCCAAGAAACTTCCCAGGCATTGTTAGAAGAATTTGCCGGCAAAGATATCCAATTTAAGGAGATTTATCAGCAATGGAAAGCATTCCGTACTCAAATACTTGCTTGGAACGTCATCAATGAGCTCAGTTATGCCCAACAGTTATCATCCCAGTAGCCCCTGTGCCAAAATAACGGGAGAGTTACTGTAACGGGTCAAAGGCATTCCGGTGGAAAAAGGTCAATTAGTTGAATTTCGGCATCAAGGGGAACGGCGGTTGGCAGTGGTCGATCGCCCGGATGGCAAAAAAGATTGGGTCGTCATTGACCAACAGGGACAAAACCATAAGTTAAAGCCCCAACGGGTGGAGTATGAAATTCCTGGGGGACCCTACACCGTTGCTGATTTACCGAGTTTTTTAGGGGAAGTGGAGCCATACCTAGACCCTTCTAGTTTGGAGGTGGCCTGGGAGCTATTGGTGGAAGACGGGGAAAGCATCACCCCAGCGGATCTAGCCCTGTTATTGTTTTCTGAGCAAAGCCCAAGCCAATGCTACGCCGCCCACGCCCTGCTAGCGGAAGATAAACTCTACTTCAAACAAAAAGGCGATCGGTATGAGCCCCGCTCCGCTAGTCAAATTGAGGAAATTAAACATCAAATCCGGGTGCAAGCCCAAAAAGAAGAGGAACAACAGGGTTTTATTGACCGGGTGAACAAAGCCTTGGCCGGGGAAACTGTTACTTGGCTAGGGAGTGATCGCCTGCGATTAGAAGCTTTAGAAAAATTTATTCTTTTCCCTGAACAAAACCATCGCCAAGCCTTGGACATTCTCCACACCCTTGGTAAACCTGGCCGCGCCGACGAAACCCAAAACCTCCTGATAGAATTAGGCATCTGGCAACGCCACGAAAATCTCTTTTTGCGTCGTAGCGCTTACCCGAATCAATTCCCCGCCAAGGTATCCGATGTGGCCCATGCTTACTTAATCAATCCTCCCCCCGACCCCGATCAAGAACGCCTCGACCTGACCGGTCTGAAAACCTACACCATCGATGATGAAAGCACTTCAGAAATTGACGATGGACTGAGCGTAGAGACTCTGGCCAACGGCGACCATCGACTCTGGATCCATGTGGCGGACCCCACCCGGCTGTTGAGCCCCAATGATGAACTGGATTTAGAAGCCCGTAAACGTAGTACCAGTCTTTATTTACCCACGGGAATGATTTCCATGTTTCCCCCGGAATTGGCCACGGGGCCGATGAGTTTGCTCCAGGGCCAACGGTGCCCTGCCCTCAGCTTTGGGGTCACTTTGGACGAAGCTGGAGCGGTGACTGACTTTTCCATAGCCCCCAGTTGGGTTAAGCCTACCTATCGTCTCACCTACGAAGATGTGGACGAAATGTTAGTGCTAAAAATCCAAGGGGAACCAGAACTGCCCCTTCTGGCCAACGCCGCCAAAAAACGGGCCCAATGGCGCAAATCCCAGGGAGCCATCACCATCAAAATGCCGGAAGCCATTATTAAAGTTAATGCTGACGATGAGGTGCAAATTTATCTCCAGGAAACTTCCGTTTCTCGTCAACTGGTGGCGGAAATGATGATCCTGGCCGGGGAGTTGGCGGGGCGTTTTTGTCAGGAGCATGGCATTCCGGTGCCATTTCGGGGTCAACCCCAGCCGGAATTACCCTCTGATGAGGAGTTATTGTCCTTGCCACCGGGCCCTGTGCGGGAATGTGCAGTGCGCCGTTGTATGCCCCGCAGTGAAGTGGGGATTACCCCCAGTCGCCACGCCAGTTTGGGGCTAGACCTCTATTCCCAAGCTACTTCCCCCATCCGCCGCTACACAGATTTGATTACCCATTTTCAAATTAAAGCCTACTTACGGGGGCAACCGTTACCTTTTTCTGGGGAGCAGGTACAGGAAATTTTATACAGCGTCATGCCGTCTTCCAAAGAAGCTACGTTGGTGGAACGCCAAACTAACCGCTACTGGAGTTTAGAATTTCTGCGGCGTAACATCAATGAAGTTTGGCAAGGGGTAATGCTCCGCTGGTTACGGGAGGATGATGGTTTGGGTTTAATCCTTTTAGAAGAATTAGGTTTGGAACTGCCCCATCGGTTCGATCGCCCCATTTCCCCCGGCGATCGCCTGAGCCTAAAAGTTAGTAACGCTGATCCCCATAGAGACGAAATTCGTTTTCGGGAATTGTTAGCCAACGAAGCCTAAACTGGAGTTTTTGAGTACTCAAAGATGCCATTAACCTCCCCCTAGTCCACCGATTTGGGGCAATTTTGGACTGGTTAAATGGGGGAAAGAAATTCTTTAAAACGGGGAAGCGGAACCCCATGAAAATTTTTCACCGCTTCCACCAGCGGGCTATGGGCAATCCCTGGCAAATTAAGAGCTAATAATCTTAATTGGTGATTTTATTAGGCAATGCTCAGCAAAAAATATTTTAATTCATAAGTACGGAAATTTTTTTGGACGACTAAAAATCCCTCTCCCATTAGCGTAGTTACAGAGAGTTTAACCTAAGTTAAACATTGAAATTTGACCCTAGTAAATGTAACAACAGATACCACCAAGCCAATAACTTTCACATAGATTGAAATGTAAAAAAACAATCAAGCATAGCTGGTTACTGTACAAGTGAGATAGTGCTTGATTTTGGGCGGAATATGGGGTTAAACTCTACTCATTAATTTCCGTTGTTCCCATGGCAAAATAGTTAACTTAGGATTAAGAAAATAGTTAACTTTAGCATTAATAATTAACTGACAGGTTTCACTCCACCCTTGATGGACTTTATCTGCCCAACCGCCATTTTGCCCCATGCAGTCTCCCCTGTCCTCTTCCCCGGCAACGAATCAGACCAAACTAGGGTTGGCCCATCCGCCGCCATCTCCCCCGAACGTTATGGAAGCTCCCCCCCCCTCCGTTAGTGAAAACCCTAACCTTTACCAGGTTTTGCACAATCTCATTGGCAGAGAGAGCTCTGGCAAGTTGATTGTCCATAGTGAGGGCAATCCCAACATCCAATGGCGGATCTACCTGGGTAATGGACGCATTCACTATGCGGGAAGTGACCAAGGACAATCGGAAAGGCTAAATTACCTGTTCCAACGCTACACCCCCACTAAAAGTATTCGCCTTGACCAGCCCATCACCAGCGATTACCAGTATCTCTGTGAATTGTGGGATTCCCAGCAATTTTCTTTTCAGGAAATTCGCTCTATCTTGGCAAAGTTAACCCAGGAAGCTTTGGTCCAAATTCTTTCCCTTTCCCAGCCGGTCTGCACATTTGAGGAAACGGTAGGTCTAGATCGCCTATTGCTCTATCTCGATTTCAAACAGTTAATGCAGCCGGTAGCTCCGGAAATTAGGCACTGGCTTAAGATCCGCAATGTTATCAACTCCCCTTTCCAACGGACGATCGCCGACAATACCGATGCCATTCTCCCGGGGCTGTGTAAGCTCGAGCACATTACCAGTGACCTGCTTAGCCGCTACCAGGCATTGCCGGAATTAGTGGACCAAAACATGTGTGTGTACGAAATTGCTGAATGTTTACACACCAGTAGCCTCAATGTGGCCATTATTCTCAAAACCTTAGTGGGCCAGGGAATAATCACCATGGGGCCCTACGAACCAGAACAGGAGGATAACCGTCCCGTCATTGCCTGTGTGGACGACAGCCCCTCCATTCAAAGGGTGGTGAGCTTTGCCCTAGAAGCCACTGGGTTTAAGGTTATCAACATCAAACAAGCCGCTAGTGCCTTAACCACTTTGATGCACGCTAAACCAGCCCTGATTTTAATGGACATTAATATGCCTGACATTGATGGGTATCAACTGTGCAGTATTTGCAATAAATCCGAGGCTCTCAAGCATATTCCCATTGTTATGTTGACCGGCCGCAGTGGGGTTTTAGACCGGGTAAAAGCAAAAATGCATGGCTCCGTGGGCTATATTTGTAAACCCTTTCAGCCCCAAGAATTGGTGGAAACGGTGCAGAGCTTTATCTCTGTAACTGCCTAATTACTTAATTACTGTGGGTAAATTGCTTGTCCAACTAGTTTTAATTACTGAGTTGCTTCTTCTATCCTATATCCTATGATTATCATCGTTAGCAATTGTTCAGGGAGATGCCAGTGAAAACTGTTTTAGTCGTGGAAGATACCAAATCTGACCAGCTGTTGGTTCAGGGTCTTTTGAAATCCATGGGCACGGAAACGGTCATTTGTAACAATGCCGATGAAGCCCTGGAATGGTTAGACAAAAATACGGTCCCCGACCTAATTATGTTGGACATCGTCATGCCAGATATTAGTGGTTATGATCTTTGTCGCAAGATCCGCGGTGAGTTGGCCCTTGAAGATGTGCCCATCGTTTTTTGCTCTACCAAAAATGAGGACTATGACCGCTTTTGGGCCCTGCGCCAGGGGGGAAATGCTTATTTGATCAAGCCCTATAGCCCCATTGAGCTGATGAAGACCGTTAAGCCCTACATTTCCTAGAAACTCGACAAGATTACGGCTTTTTCCCTTTAGTTGCAATTATTTTGTTGGTTTGGGCCTATGGTGACGGATTATTTTTGGGTGGATCTGGGTTTGGCGCTGACGGTGGCCATTCCTCTGGTCAAAACTCGGGAGGTGCTGTCCTTTCCCCTCAGTTCCCTTTGCCTAATTCCTGGGGTAAGACCGGAGTTGCTAGGGGTGAGTAATCAGCGGGGGAATTTGCTTTGGGTGGTGGATTTGCCCCGGTTATTGTCCCCTACCACAGCTCAACCCCTCAATTACCGTACCTTGAGCAATACTAAAGCCGTGGTACTGGTGGGGGAGTCGGCCCAGGCGGCGGCTATCGCCAAGGAATTTAAGGGAATTGTCAGCTTTTCTGAAGCGGAGTTAACCCCCATCAATGAGCCTTTTTTGCGATGGGAAGGTAACCGGGACGGGGAAGCCATTCTCATTTTAGATGTGGATCCGATTTTTGCTTGGTTTCAGGGTAGTAGCTCCCTCAAATTTCCCTAGCTATCGTCAAGGTAACCATTAGGTGAGGTTAATCTTTTAGGAAAAACTTTGAGTAATTTATCTTTTACTGCACTGATGGTTTTTACCTTAACTAAGCCTTAATTTTTATCGTTAATTCTGAAACTGTATTGATCCATCGCCCGATTATTTTCTAATTATTTTTAATCTTCATGGTTAGCACCTCCACTAAACCCCAATTTTCCCAAGAAATTCTGGAACTCCAAGCAATGGCTACGGCTACTCCAGATGATCTATTTGCCCAGATTGCCCTGGCCGGTGCCTTACAGGAAGAGGGTTTTTGGGAGGAGGCGGCCCAGTACTACCATCGGGCCCAGGAGTTGGACAGTGATGGTATTTACGGGGAGACCATTAGTAAGGCGTTAGCGGAGATTCAGCCTAATTTACCGGCGGTGGAGGAAAACTACGCTATCCCCCAATCCCTCTCTGAGGAAGAGAAAAAACAGGCTTATCCGCCAGAAATTCTCATGCTCCAGGAGACGGTGCGAGAAAGGCCCGAAGATTTAGTGGCCCAAATAAGTTTTGCCAGTGCCCTAGAAGCGGGGGGATTTTTAACTGATGCTCTCCAAGCCTATGAAGATTTAAAAATTCAGGATGAAGAAGGCATTTTTCACGCCACCTGTGACCAGGCGATCGCCGGCATTGAGGCACAATTGGCGGATCCAAATCGCATTATCCCGGCCATGGCTTGGGCTGGCACCCTCAAATACGCCGCCGCCACCGATGATTTAGCCCTAGATGAAGAACGATCCAACTTAACGTTGCAAAAACGCTGGGCTAACCTGCCCATTGCCACCAAGCAATTCACTGCCTTGTTGGTTTCCAGCGCCCTAACTGTGGTTGCAGTGGTGGGCACCGGGATGATGATCGCCATTTCTTCCGGCAGATTCCAACTGAAAAACCAGACCCTGGCGGAGTTGGTTGTCACCGAGGGCAATTACAACATCAAAATCAACCAGATGGGTTTTGGTTTTCGAGGCCAGTCGGACAACGTTGCCATCATCGAAGCGGCCCGACTCTACGGCAATAGGCAACCCATCCCCGCCAATTTAAGGAATCAGGTTCGTGGCATTTTGCAAAACGAAGTTAAATCGAGAAACATTGAGTACGCCACCCTCGTTGGCCAAGACCAAAGAATTATTGCCAGTGCCAACGCCCAGCGCAATGGACAAATATTTGACCCCAGTGACCTTGTAACCTTGAGACTTGGTTTTCCGGGCCAAATTAAATTCAGCACCACCATTAGCAAACAAGAACTACAGAAGGAGTCGGCTCCAAACGTTGGACAACTAGAACAAAAAGACGCTTTAATCCGCTACACCGTTACACCGGTCAGGGATCCCCAGTCGAAAGCTAATATTGGTACGTTGATTGCCGGGGATATCGTCAACGGTAAGGATGCAATTGTGCAGGGCACTGTGGATGATTTTGATGGGGGTTACAGTGCCATCTACTATTTAGATCCCGACGGCGCATTACAGTTGGCAACATCAAGCTTAAAAACCGGCAGTGGCCAAAACACCCAACTACTTAAAAATGTGCCTTTGCCTGATTTAAGTTTGCTCAAACAGGCCCAAGAAAATCCCGATGAGCCCGTAGTGGGAAGGCTCACAATTGATGGTGAACCCCTCACCCTCGCAGTTAAAGTCATCAAAAATATTCAGGGTCAACCCCTTGCCTTCTTGGTGCGGGGGACGTCTGAAGTAGAGTTCAATCAACTGCTGGAAAGAACCCTACTACTGCAAATGGGAGTGGGGGTCTTAGCTTTAGTTATTGCGGCGATTATTGCCTATTGGCTGGGGCAGACCCTAACAAAATCCCTCAAGAGTTTGCAGTCCACTGCCCAGAAGCTTGGGGAGGGAAGTACCGATGTACGAGCAGTGGTGGAGTCTAAAGATGAAGTGGGACAATTAGCTTTAACTTTTAACGCCATGGCGGAACAGGTGGAGGCTTCTACCCGTTCTTTACAGGAAACATCCCTGGAGCGGCAACAGGAGGCGGAGAAACAACGGCAATTAAAAGAAGAACTCCAAGATGGGGTGGTGCGTTTGTTGACGGACATTGAAGAATCTTCCCGGGGCGATTTGACTGTCCGCAGTTCCGTGGAAGCTGGGGCCGTAGGGGCGATCGCCGATGCGTTCAATGCCACTTTGGCGGGGTTAAGAAAACTGGTTAAACAGGTGGTGGATACGGCAACGGAGGTGAGTGGCCAAGCCCAGGAGGATAGCCAAGAAATCACCAGTTTGTCGGACAATGCCCTAGAACAAGCCCGGGCCCTGGAATCCGCCACTGCTTCCGTAGCAGAAATGGCCCAATCCATTGAGTCCGTAGCTAAAAGTGCCCAAACCGCTGCGGCGATCGCCAGACAAGGTAACGAAGCGGCCCAACAGGGGCAAAACACCATGGACGAAACGGTGGAAAGTATTTACAAAGTGCGGGGCCGGGTGGCGGAAATTTCCAAAAAATCAAAACGTTTGGCGGAATCATCCCTGGAAATTTCCAAAATTGTCGGGATTATTTCCGGTATTTCTGAAAAAACCAACCTGCTGGCTTTTAACGCCTCCATCGAAGCGGCAAGGGCAGGGGAAAATGGCCAGGGTTTCCGGATTGTTGCGGATGAAGTCCGGCGATTGGCGGAAATGGTTACTCTCTCCGCCCAGGAAATTGAACAGGTAATTCTCAGTATTCAAGAGGAAACCTCCCAGATGAGCCAACTGATGGAGGAAAGCACCAACGAGGTGGTCACCGGTACTCAATTAGTACAGAAAACCAAGGAAACCTTGCAAAATCTGGCCCAAATTAGTGAAGAAATTGACACGGTACTGGATTCCATCTCCCGCAACACAGAATCCCAACGGTTGGCATCCCAAATGGTAACGGAAACCGTACAAAACGTAGCCAGCGTCGCTAAAGCCACGTCGGATAAATCCCAACTGGTTTCCCAGTCCCTCCAGTCCCTTGCTAAAACCGCGGTAGATCTGCAAACCGCCGCCGGTAAATTCAAAGTGGAATAGGCGGGAATTTTTCTCCATGCCTTGTCAACACGCCTAACCCCGAATTTGGTCAACGTATGTTTGATGCCGCCACCCTCGCCGCCATTACCGCCGAAGCCCGCCAAGCTTTTTTGGAGGAAGATGCGCCGGAATGTTTGCAACAGTTGACAGTGGGTTTCCAGTCCTTAGAACGGGTATTGAATTCCGCCGGACAGTCCCAGCAACGGCAAAAGCTGATTCAAGATATGGGGCGGGCAGCCCATTCCCTTAAAGGGGGAGCAGGGATGTCTGCTTTAACTCCTTTGCAAACCCTCTGCCACAAATTGGAGGATTTGTTTGAAGCCTTGGAACAGGGAAGGGTGGAAGATAAAGCCATGGCGGTGGGCTTGATTGCCATGACCATTGAGGAAACCCAGGCCATGGTGGAGTTGGCCAATAGTGGTCGTTTGCAGGATACGGACGAGCCGCCGGAACTAGCTTTGGCCCTGGGGGAGTTTTTGGAAACATGTCAACCCCAACCTTCCCAGGAAGAAGCGGTTGCAGGAGATGTGTCCCAATTTGTGCGGACTTCTCTGACGGTGGAGCTAGAAGCTTGTTTGGAACGGGTGGAACGGCGACTGGAACGGGGCGGTACTGAGGGAGAGTTGCGGCAAAGTTTTAATCTTTTGCTTGAGGAATGTACTTTACTGGGCCAAGCCCTAAGTTGTGATTGGTTGGAGGCGACTGCTACGGAATTTCGCACCGCATTGACTCAGCCGGACTTGGATTTGCCTAGTTTTATGCCCCCGGCGATCGCCGAATTGAGGTCTCTACGGAAGCAATTTTTAGCGGGTGAGTTGACCCCGCCAACACCGGAAATTGTTGCGGAACCTGAACCGAAACCATTACCAGAGGTTATGCCGGTAACTACGGTCCCTGTCTCCGGCGTTCAAATTCCCGTTGTCGTTCCAGCTAAATCTTCCCCTGCTCCTATTCCCGCGACCCCGGCCCCCAGTGCCAGGCAGACTTTACGAATTCCCCTTGATCGCCTCAATAAACTGAGTAATACAGTTAGTGAGTTGCTCATTAACCAGGAAAGGTTATTGGAGTATGACAAGCAGCTACGGCAGGCCAGCCGAAATTTGAAAAAACGGGGGCAACAGTTAATCCCCATGCGGGAGCAAGTAGAATCCCTCTACGATGAACTTTCCTTCAGCGACCAAACTAAGATCAGGCCAAGTAACGGTGGTGGTGGCCAAAATGATGATAATCAGAGCAGTTTAGGTATAGCGGGGTTAGTGGACTTTGATGCGTTGGAAATGGATAGCTACACCGCTGTCCATGGCATTCTGCAAAGGTTTCAAGAACTGATGGTGCAGGTGCAGGAAATCCAGGAAGACGTGGATTTGGTGGAACGGGATTTACAGGAAACCCTGATCCAGATGAGTCAATCCCTCCATCAATTGGACAGTGAGCTAACCCAATCCCGCCTGGTGCCCTTTCGGGGCCTAGCTCAGTCCTTTGCCCAACCCCTGGAAAAATTAGGCGATCGCCATAAAAAGCCAGTACAGTTTGTGATCGCAGGGGAAAGCACCTTGATTGAGGTGGCCATTTTGGATCAGTTGCGGACCCCATTAACCCATTTAATTCGCAACGCCTTTGACCACGGTCTGGAATTTGTGCCGGAACGCCAAGCCCAAGGTAAATCCCCCCAAGGCACCATCACCCTTAGCGCTAGCACAGCCAATAACCAAGTATTAATTGTGGTGAGTGATGACGGCCGGGGCATTGATCCAGAAAAAATTGGTCGCAAAGCAGTGGAATTGGGCTGGCTAAGCCAGGATCAATTGGCAACCATGGCGGAGGCCCAAATACTTGAGTTCCTCTTTCAGCCAGGATTTTCCACAGCGGCGGAGGTGAGCAGCCTATCGGGACGGGGTTTGGGGCTAGATATTGTCAAACAAATGATCGAAGCTCTGCGGGGTACCCTGCAAGTGGAAAGCATCCCCGGCCAGGGCAGTCGTTTTCTCATCCGTATTCCCCTGACTCTGAACATTGTCCCCATCCTGCTGGTGCGCTATCAACAAAGGTTGCTGGCTTTTCCCTCTGAAAGTGTGTTGCGAATTTTGCCCTTGGACGATCACCCGATTAAAAATGGCTGGGTGGAATGGCAATCCCAAACCATGGAAGCTCGTGCCTTAGATGAAGTGTTACCCCAAATTTATCCCCAGGGCTTCAATCCTTCCCCCGGTCTACCCCACAAAGTTGGCTTAATGGTAAACCTCGGCGATCGTCCGGCATTGCTGACAGTGGAGCAAATTGTCGACGAGCGGCCCCTGGTGGTGAAAGCCCTCGATGCCATTACCCCCATTCCTTCCTATGTGGCTGGTTGCACTGTTCTAGGGACCGGTGAGGTAGTGCCCGTGTTAATTCCCAACAATTTTGGTGTGCTCTGGCGGAGCGAGCCAACTCTACCTCAGGATGCGGTTGGTTTGGGAGGCCGTCAAACCACCATTCTGGTTATTGATGATTCTGTTACGGTGCGACGAACGTTACAACGGGTGCTGGGGAGTAGTTTCCGTTTGATTGAATGTCGGGACGGGAAAGAGGCTTGGGATTTACTCAATCGGCAAAACCAAGGCATTGATTTAGCCCTGTGTGACATTGAAATGCCCAATATGGATGGTTTTAGTCTGCTCCAACTGGTGCGGGCCCACCGGGTTTGGCATAGCTTAACGGTGATTATGCTCACTTCCAGAGAAAATCCCCTCCACCGCAACCGAGCCCAAGCTTTGGGAGCCAGTGGCTACCTCACTAAGCCATTCCAGCCTAATCAATTGTTGAACACCATTGAGCAATTCTTGGCAAAAACTATGGCTAATTAGAGCTGATTTCCACAGTTCCATTGGCAAAAAGGGAAGTCAGGGAAAACTAAACCCTTCAGTATGGTAACCCTGGCAACAAATCAAAAAGAAACTTCCACTAAGTTTGACAGAAATTCTGGGCTTTCTTTCCCAGAATCAAAAACCATCAACAACATGATAACAATGGCATCAGTTCTACCGGTTACCGATGCCCATAAATCGCTTCGTTAACAAAAAATTTCTATTTCCCCACTGTTGAAATTAGAGATTTTAGAGACTATGGTGCTAACCAAGAAAAAGGAGCAAAGGGAATATTTCTGGCGACCCAGTAGGCCAAGATAGCTTGGAGGATGAACCAGATTAGTTGAGGGGGAACAAACCAGACTAATAAAGTTCGTCCAGTGATAGTTCTTAACCCATAGGCAACGTAGGAATAAACCATAAAAGGTAAGGAGATAACCATCAAAGGATTTAAACCAAAAGCTCCCACTAAGTTGCCATGTAATAACTGGTGCAATCCCCGTAATGTTCCACAGCCAGGGCAGTACAACCCAGTTAAACTGCGAAACGGACTGGGGGGAAACAATTTCGATGAGGCGGGATCGAATAGGAAAAGCAGAGTGCCAGCTACCACAATGGCCAGGGTAACCAGAGTGAAGCCTAAATATTCTTTGGCTTTAGGAGATAACGGAGATAACAAGGGCGATTGGGAATAGTTTTTCAAGCTAAACATGATATTCGTTGATGAATGGTGAATAGTAACAGAGCTACGAAAGTTTAATTTTGATCACTGACCAAAAATTGCGGCAATAACAACGAGCACAAAATAAATAGCAATGAAAATGATGCCAGCGCCAAAAGACCACCAACAGAACTTCTTGGCTTCATTGGAGGCCCGCACTGCTCCCTCGTAGTCCCCTGAAGCTAAACGGGAATTAACTTCCGATGCTTTAATAATGGCCACAATACCGAGGGGTAAACAACAAAATAGGGTTACCAGGATGGATTGGGCCAAATAATTTGGTACATTTTGATTTGTCATGCGATAAACTCACCTTCTACTAGGCTGCAATATAACAGCTAGGATAGACAGAAATTAGCAGAACGGTTCATTTTGTTGCGTTTTCTTCACAATTTGCCCTTTCTTAGTTAACGGTTTCAGGACAGTAGTAGCTTTGATGAATGAAATGGCTAGCTTTAAGATTGGGTAACCCCCTAATTTATATAAAAAGGTTACAATAGCCGTTTTTATGAAATATAAGATTGACCAGTTCATTAGCTCGTCTGAATTTACTCCTAGCTTTGTCAAACTTTCAGAACAAGGCAAAAATTCTTTGTCGTGCCAAGTAGTCAAAAGCTATTACATGATAGCCTCTACAAACTTAACTTCCACTCGTGAGTCTCTTAGGAGATGTCGTGATGAGAGTGGACAGCCACTTGGCTTAAGCTCTAGCGAATTAAAACCATCAAGTTATCGATTGGAGTTTGAACTAGTAGCACTAATTGCTTCAAATCTGACACAGATGCCAGATTTAGAGAGTCTTATCAAAAATGATAAAGAAACCACTAATGAAGATAAATTAATTTTATTGACTGCTTATCAGGGATTTAAAAGCAAAGTTGATGGATTATTTAAATTATTTGGTTGGCCATGCTTTGGATGTAAGCAAGAAAAAGAAACCTAAAAAATCTTATGTTTGTTTATCGTTTAAATTGTCACCAATTTTTGTGGGGATGTTGGGCTAAATTAACGTTGTAATAGCGGGCATCATCGGTCACTTCTTCTCCAATCCAGGGGGGTAAACTTATTTGTTCATCAGCTTGGGATAATTCTACTTCCGCCAAAATTAGCCCTTGGTTATCGCCCAAAAACTCGTCCACTTCCCAGGTTTTTCCTTGATAGTCGAGGCAATAACGATATTTTTCAATTAAGGGCGGGGCACAAAGTTCCGTCAAAATTTGATTGGCATCGACTGCGGGAATTTCATATTCAAATTCCAAGCGGGCCATACCACTATTTTTACCCTTAATAGTGAGATAGGCCCGATCGCCAATGGTGCGAATTCTGACCGTGGTTAGATCCTGGGTAGCAATGTAACCTTGACGGTACAAATAACCCTGGGCTAAATCCCGCCAGCGGTCATCTTTAACGAGAAATTTTCGTTCAATCTCGATGGCCATAGCCTCCGCCCCCCGGTGTTTTGATAATTAGGCGATCGCCAGGGGTTACATCCACCTGGGCACAACCCTCTAACCGTAACTCATCCCCAGAACGACGCAGTAACCAATTTTCTCCCACGGCCCCCGGTTCTCCCCCGGCCAACCCAAAGGGAGCTACCCGCTGCCGATTAGACAAAATGGCCACCGATAGGGGCTGAAGAAACTGAAACTGGCGCACAATGCCTTTACCACCAGAAAATTTACCTACACCGCCGCTGTGGGGCCGAATGGCAAATTGTTCCAGCAACACGGGGAAACGACTTTCCAAAATTTCTGGATCTGTCAACCGAGAATTGGTCATGTGGGTTTGCACTGCGTCGCAACCGGCAAAAGTAGGGCCAGCGCCACTACCCCCGGCGATGGTTTCATAGTATTGATATTGTCCGTTCCCAAAGGTGAGGTTATTCATGGTGCCCTGACTGGCGGCCAGACACCCCAACGCCCCATACAATGTGTCGGCGATCGCCTGGGAAGTTTCCACATTGCCGGCCACCACTGCGGCGGGATATTGGGGGTCAAGGAGGCAACCGGGGGGAATAATAATCTTTAAAGGTTTAAGGCAACCGGCATTGAGGGGAATGGGTTCCCGCACCAGGGTGCGAAAAACATACAAAACCACCGCTTGCACCACCGCTTTGGGGGTATTGAAATTATGATCGCCCTGGGGAGACGTGCCGGAAAAATCGATGGTGGCGGTACCCTGGGAACTATTAACAGTGATGGCCACCGCAATGCGAATGCCGTTATCCATTTCTGTGACAAATTGACCAGATTTGAGCTCGGAGATCGCCTGGGTTACCGCTTGTTCGGCATTATTTTGTACGTGGAGCATATATTGCTGAACGGTGTTTAAGCCATACTGGGCCACCATGTTTTCCAAACCCATTATTCCCCGTTGATTGGCGGCAATTTGGGCAGAAAAGTCAGCTAAATTTTGCTCAACATTACGGGCAGGATAGGGACTGTTGAGCAAATGAGCTCGAACGGCTTCTGTCTGCAATTTCCCTGCTTTTACCAATAATTGATTGTCGAATAAAATGCCTTCCTGGTTAATATTTTGACTATGGGGTGGCATAGAGCCGGGGGTGATTCCCCCCAAATCCGCTTGGTGACCCCGGGAAGCAACATAAAACAAAATTTCTTGACCAGTCAGATCAAATAAGGGGGTGATAACCGTCACATCCGGTAAATGGGTACCACCGTTATAGGGATTATTGGAGAGATATACATCCCCCGCTTCCAATTGCTGACGGCGATCCCGCAGAAGAGCTTTAACACTTTCCCCCATGGAGCCTAAATGGACAGGAATATGGGGGGCATTGGCCACTAAATCCCCTTGGGAATCGAAAATGGCACAGGAAAAATCTAGCCGTTCTTTAATGTTCACTGAGCTAGCAGTATTTTGCAAAACAATGCCCATTTCTTCGGCAATGAATTGATAAAGATTTTTGAATATTTCTAGCCGCATTGGATCGACTGGATTCCCATTGCTATCCCCATAACTATCAGTATTTACGTTGACCACAAATTCGTCTTTTTCATTAATTAAACGGAGAGCATTTTCCATCTTATTAACTACTTTTTCCAACACTAAATGACAAGGTTGAGGTTGCCCTGGGGATGCTTGACCCAACTGAGCTTGCCAACCAGGATCTATAACGATGGTGCCAGTACCTTCCACAATCATTGCCGGGCCGATAATTACCTGTTGGGGGGCTAGGTGGTGACGTTGGTACACAGGCATGGTATGCCATTGGCGATCGCCGTAAAAATTCACCATTTCGACGGCCTGGGCCGGTGCTGTTAACGGAGGTAAACATGGCTCTAGGGGCAAATCCAACGCTTGGATGTACTCCACACTAATGGCAGCAATGGTGAGGGATTGTCCTGGTTGACTAAACCCATAACGTTGTTGATGTTGCTCGGTAAATTGAGTTGTTAAATGAACTAAGTTTTGGCAAAAATCAAAGCTTAAACTGGTGTCAGTGCCTTGATATTTCAAATCAATTTGGCGGATTATAGCTGGTATTTGGTTAGATTTTTTTTCTTGATTGCCATTATGCTCATTCTCAGCAAAAGTGACGGTTAACTGGGCTTCTAAGCTTTGGTAATTAGTGAGTAAATTTTCTAAATTAACTTCCGTTAAAGGTTGCTCAATGGTCATGGCCCTGAGGGCTCTTTGTTCTGCTAAGCCCATGCCGTAGGCAGATAGAACACCACTGTAGGGATGGAGAAAAATCTTGCTAATCCCCAGGCGATCGCCTAACCGACAAACTAATTGCCCCCCTGCACCCCCAAAGCAACAAAGGATATAGCTTTCCAAGTCATAGCCCCGTTGTAAGCTAATTTTTTTAATCGCATTGGCCATATTTTCCACGGCGATCGTCAGAAAACCATCCGCCACTTCCTCTGGGCTAGATTTAAGTTGAGTTAGTGAGCCAATTCTAGTAGCTAAATCGCTAAATTTCTCTTTAACAATGTCAATATCTAAAGGTTGATTCCCCTCCGGGCCAAACACAGGGGGAAAATAGTTTTTTTGTAGTCTTCCCACCATCACATTGGCATCGGTCACTGTTAATGGCCCACCCCGACGGTAACAGGCCGGTCCAGGGTTCGCCCCCGCAGAATCGGGCCCCACTTGATATCTTTGCCCGTCAAATTGCAAAATGGAACCGCCCCCCGCCGCCACAGTATGGATAGCTAAACTCGGTACCCGCAGGCGCACTCCGGCAATTTCCGTTTCCCATAATCGTTCATAGGTACCGTTAAAGTGGGCCACATCCGTGGAAGTGCCCCCCATATCAAAGGTAATAATGTTGTTTAATCCTGCCCGCTGGGAGGTTTTCACTGCGCCCACAATGCCCCCCGCTGGGCCAGACAGGATACTATCCCGCCCTTGAAAATGCTTCCCATCCACCAAGCCCCCATGGGATTGCATAAACTGTACTGTCACCCCTGGCAATTGCCCCTGTACTTGGTCAACATAACGCCGCAGTAGTGGAGAAAGGTAAGCATCCACCACAGTAGTATCGCCCCGATAAATGTATTTAATTAGGGGGCTAACTTCCGAGGAACAAGAAATTTGGGTAAAGCCAATTTTTTCGGCAATTTCAGCAACGATTAATTCATGGTCCGGGTAGCGATAACTGTGCATTAAGGCGATCGCCACACTGCGAATTCCTTGGTCGTAGGCCTGTTGTAAATCGTGATTAATTTTTTCCCGGTCTAGGGATTGCAAAATTCGCCCCTGGGCATCGATTCTTTCCAGCGCTTCTATTACCTGGCAATGGAGCAAACTGGGCTTTTTTATCTCCAGAGCAAAAATGTCCGGCCGATGTTGATAGGCGATCGCCAACCCGTCTCGAAATCCCTGGGTCATTACCAACACTACCCGGTCTCCTTTTCGTTCCAATAGGGCATTGGTGGCGACGGTGGTGCCCATTTTTATCAGGCTTACTTTTTCCCGTGGGATAGATTGCCATGGCTCCAAACCTAAAATGGTGCGAATGCCATGGATGACAGCATCGCCATAAAGTTCAGGATTTTCTGATAATAACTTGAATAAAATTACCGTTTCTGTACTGGGCAAAGCAAATACGCTAAACCGTCCATCTTCAGTGCATCGCTGGGCTAACTTTTTGTCTTTGGTTATGGCAACAATGTCGGTAAAGGTTCCGCCCCGATCCACAAAGAATTTGGTCATGGTTACTTTTATTTCAGGCAATTAATCTCTGGCTAAACATGGCCAGTCAGACCAAGGCTGATCCCCTAGCCATGTTTTTGCTAATACAAATTAATTTTCCCGGGCAATGACCCAAATCGCATGGACAAGACCCAGGATATACAAACCAAAAATGGTCAGCAGTAGGTTGATCCAAAAATCTTTGCCAATGCCCACCTGTAGGAAAACCCCCAGGGGCGGCAATAGAATCGCACAAATGATCTTAACAATGTCCATTAGTTCACTCCAATATGTTGGGATAATCAGGGTCTTTTGACAGACCGAGGGAAAATGAGAACAGAATTGTCGCACTGACTATGCTATCCCATTGACTAATTTTGGTGAAATTAACTTTCACAGTACTACCGGAACCCAGATAAATTTTTCTTCGTTGTTTCCTTATAGTCTACGGCGATCGCCTAATGAAGACGGCTTTAACAATAATTTTAACCTATTGTATAATTGATTTAATTCAAAGTAAGATACTGACCAGGGCTAAAAGTGTCTTTGGTAAAGACCTTAGCCGTTTCAATCTACAAATCTTTTTTCCTTTCCTTCTGCCTGCCACTAGATTTTCTCCGACTCCCATTTTTCCTTGTCTATCTCCATAAACTTTTTTTCCTTTTTTTGACCAGGCATAAACACAAGCTTGGATTGTTTCAAATCCTGACTCATCTATGTATAGTCATTTCTAGTAAGACTGAGGCAGTCGAATTCACCGAAAAGCTTGTCAATAAAGACTTCAGCAGTCTCGAAATTATTTGAAATAACTATAACTCCCATTTACAGTTCTGTTTTAACAAATTCTAATAATCCTTATTCAAAGGAGTTTAGAGATTCTTATTCTTAAAGCGAACTATACTTTTGCGATAGAAACGCTATGGTCACCTTGATGTTCCAGACGTTTGCCAAAAACTTTTTCAACATTTTCCCAGTTCTTGGGCATAGGCTAAAGCTTCCTGTCCAGTCTTAATTTTGCCTTCAATGTGGGCGATGTGAATTTCTGTCAGTAGTTGGCCGATCAAGGGGCTAGGTTTAATCTGCAATTGTTCGATTAAATCCTTACCGGTAATTAAAGGTTGGGGATGGGCAAGACGATCGCCGGGGTCGAGGAAATGGGTTAACAGCTCAAAAATAAAACTGTGGTAATCGTGGGGTGAATGAGCTAGGGCATAGAGGACAAAGTGGGGTAAATATTTACCTAATTCGGCGAAAAAAAAGTATAGTTGCCGTAACGTGGGGCTGGCTTCTAAACAACTTAACTGGGGATAGGCCTGCAAAATTGCTTGCACAGAGCGCAATTCATGGCGGGAATATTTTAATTTTTGTAGCTCCGCCTCCGCTGTTTTTATATCGGCGTCCACTAAGCTGGCTAATTTAGCAATGGCAATACCCTTTTTACCCAATGCTTGAAAAAATTGTTGACGTTCCAGCAAGGTTAACTGGTTTTTGATGGCGGCGATCGCCAAATCTATGCAACCAATGGCGTTGAGGGAACTGAGGTTAGCGTGGGGGAACCAATGGGCTAACATGCCATCTTGCCAAGCGGCCAAAAGCCACTGACTACCCCGGGGACTACCCAGCAAATAGTTAAATTCCGCCTGTACCCGTTCTGCAGCCACCGTTTTAATGCGGGGAGCCAATTCCCGTAAAACTGTTCTTGTGTCAGGATCGAGGGCAAATTGCAGCTGGGCCGCCTGACGGTAAGCCCGCAGTAGCCGCAAAGGATCATCGGCCAGGTTCGCCGCCGCCACCATTTTCAGTTGACCCCGTTGTAAATCCCCCACCCCCGCCATGGGGTCAATTAGTTTATTTTGCTGGAAATTATAGGCAATGGCGTTAACGGTGAAATCTCGCCGGGCCAAATCCTGTTCCAAACTCATACCTTCCTGTTGGGCAAAATCCACCGTGCCATGGGTAAATACCACTCTGGCAATGTGTCGAGCCTTATCCAACACCACAAAACCAGCTCGATACCGACTGGCGATCGCCGATGCAGCTTCAATGGCTCCATTGGGAACGACAAAATCCCAATCCAAATATTCCCGCCGTCTTCCTAACAGAGCATCCCTTACGGCGCCGCCCACCAAACAGGCCTGGGGAGGAAGTAGAGCCAGATCAAAGGGAACCTGTTGACGTAAATCAGCCAGGTGGCTCACAGGACAAAGCATAATCAATAACCGTTACCCCAGGACAGTTTGCAGTTTAGGCACAATCTCTAAGTCTAAGCTAGAGTAGCGAAAAATAGGCCAGAATCGAGGTTTACCATGTGTATTTGTGTGAACTGCCATTACGTAGACCGCTGTATTACCTACCATGCGGTGGAACATCAACATCAACAACCCCATCTGAGCGATAACCCAGACTTTGATCCGGTTAATCCATCCATCAACGTTAATATCCGCACCCCTGACCACAGCATTGAAATGGAATGGGACGTGGTGGGTTGTGACAGCTTTACCGAAGAAATGGGCAAATGGAGCAAATTACGTCCCCATGAGTTGGTCCCAACCTAGGGTATGGAAATAATTGGCCAAATTTGTATTCCCTAAATTCCGACCCTTGATTTTTGTATTTCTATCAATAGGCCTATCTCCACCAGGGAAACTGAGCAAAGGTAACGCTATGGGTAAGTCCATGTAACAATAAACGCGGTATCAGTAACATATAGGCAATTTCGTTAACCAAGGTTTCAAGATGGAACTACTCTATCAATTAGCCTGGCTAATTCCCGTCCTGCCCCTATTTGGCGCAACGGTGGTTGGCATTGGCCTCATTTCTTTCAATCAAGCAACCAATAAACTACGGCAACTAAACGCCGTTTTCATCATCACCTGTTTAGGGGCTGCATTGGTGATGTCTGGGGCTTTGCTCTGGGATCAAATCCAAGGCCATGCCAACTATTCCCAAATGATCGAATGGGCATCGGCGGGGAGTTTCCATTTGGAAATGGGTTATGTGATCGATCACCTCAGCGCTCTGATGCTGGTGATTGTTACCTCCGTGGCTTTGTTGGTGATGATCTACACCGATGGTTACATGGCCCACGATCCGGGTTATGTGCGCTTTTATGCCTACCTTAGTTTGTTTGCTTCCTCCATGCTGGGACTGGTGATTAGTCCTAATTTGGTGCAGGTTTATATCTTCTGGGAATTGGTGGGCATGTGTTCCTACCTACTGATTGGTTTTTGGTATGACCGCAAGGCCGCCGCTGATGCTTGCCAAAAAGCGTTTGTCACCAACCGGGTCGGAGATTTTGGTCTATTGCTCGGTATCCTCGGCCTCTATTGGGCCACTGGAAGTTTTGATTTTGGCACCATTGGGGAACGCCTAGAAGGTTTAGTATCCTCCGGAGTCCTCAGCGGGGCGATCGCCGCCATTCTGGCCATTTTGGTTTTCCTGGGACCAGTGGCCAAATCCGCCCAATTTCCTCTCCATGTCTGGCTACCGGATGCCATGGAAGGCCCCACCCCCATTTCTGCGTTGATCCATGCGGCCACCATGGTGGCGGCGGGGGTATTCCTCGTTGCCCGCATGTACCCAGTGTTTGAACCGATTCCGGTGGTAATGAACACCATTGCCTTCACCGGTTGTTTCACTGCCTTCCTGGGGGCCACCATTGCGTTAACCCAGAACGACATCAAGAAAGGTTTAGCCTATTCCACCATTTCCCAATTGGGCTACATGGTCATGGCTATGGGCATTGGGGCCTACTCCGCTGGGTTATTCCATTTGATGACCCACGCCTATTTCAAAGCGATGTTGTTCCTCTGTTCCGGTTCCGTGATCCACGGTATGGAAGGGGTGGTGGGCCACGATCCTGTCCTCGCCCAGGATATGCGGGTGATGGGGGGATTAAGGAAATATATGCCCATTACCTCCGCCTGTTTCCTGATTGGCACCCTGGCCATTTGCGGTATTCCCCCCTTTGCGGGCTTTTGGTCGAAAGATGAAATTCTCGGTTTAGCTTTCCAGGCCAATCCCCTACTCTGGTTTGTGGGTTGGGCCACGGCGGGCATGACCGCTTTTTATATGTTCCGCATGTACTTCATGACCTTTGAAGGCGGTTTCCGGGGCAATGACGAGGAAGCTAAAGATGGAGTTTTAAGGTTCTACGGCTTAATTCCCAACTTTGGCCCAGGGGCAATGAACGTGAAAGAATTGGATCATGGATCTGGCCACGGTGACCACAGCCATAGTTCCGAACCCCATGAGTCTCCCTTGACCATGACCTTTCCCCTCATGGCCTTAGCCGTTCCTTCGGTGCTAATTGGTCTGTTGGGACGGCCCTGGGCTAACCAGTTTGAAGCCTTTATCCACGCCCCCGGTGAAGTGGTAGAACACGCTACTGAGTTTGAATGGGGCGAGTTTTATGTCATGGCCGGAAATTCCATTGGCATTGCCCTCATTGGCATTACCATTGCTTCCTTCATGTATTGGCAACATAAATTTGATCCCAAAGTGTTGTCGGATAAATTCCCGGCCCTGTACCAACTATCTTTGAACAAATGGTACTTTGACGACATTTATGACAAACTATTTGTCCAAGGTTCCCGTCGGGTAGCCCGGCAAATCATGGAGGTGGACTACAAAGTCATTGACGGGGCAGTTAACCTCACTGGTTTAGTAACCCTAGTGAGTGGGGAAGGTTTGAAATATCTGGAAAATGGTCGGGCCCAATTCTATGCCCTGATTGTCTTTGGGGCGGTCTTAGGTTTTGTCATTTTGTTTAGCTTGACCTAAGCTTGCTACGGGGAGCTGGTTGTCCAGGACTATCTCCCCAAAACAAATAGGGCGAGCTTTCCAGCTAAACCCCAGGCCTAGTGTGCTTCAACCATTTGGTTTCCATGCCAGATGGTTTTTTATTGCTCCCAAATTAGACAAAATTAATAGCTATCTTCCCCCTGGACAGTTTTGAGTACAAAACGTTGATTACCTTGCATTAGTAGGTCGGCGATCGCCGTTTTAAACCGTAGGGCCACGGAGGAATTGGCCAAGAAAGCCTGGGCCTGTTCCCGGTATTCTGCTCCCTGTACAGTTTCCGCTTGGTCTAGATTTTCCAATGCTTGGCAGAGGTCATGGATCTGGGCAGTGTGGTCAGACACGGTTTTGTTGCTCCAACGCAGTTTCCGGCCATGGTAACCCAGCTATCTAAAAACAAACCAAAAATAGAGCTTGGCTTAATGAAACTTTTGCGTTATTGCTGTTGCCACTGTGACCATTGCAAAGCTAGGCAAAAAAGAGCTTTCCCTTTTACCGAACAAGGGAAGAACTAGCCAGCGTTAAAATGGGAAAAACGAGATTCCCAACCAGGAGGTGTTGATTCGGTGTCCGGCAAAAAAAACGATTACGATGCCTTGTTAGCGAATTTCACTGACCGGGAAGGGGCGATCGCCCTACTGCGGCAACACCGACCCTACCTGGAAAAACTACCCAGTTTACGGCGGCCAGAACAAAGTATTATCACCATACCCTTGCCCATTGTCCGTTTGCGCCATCTTCCCCTCAACGATACCGACCAAGGCGGACGGCAAACCACGCCCCTGGCCAAGGTAATTCCCTGTGACCTGGCGATTTTGATGTGTGACCCGGAATGGCAGGTGAAATTAGGTCCGGAAATTTTGGTCTTTATCCACCGCCCAGAAGAGAATTTTTCTGACCTACTCAGTCGTTGGCGTCGGAGTCAAATTTATCTCGACCAGGATTATGAATGGTTAATGCCCCCCCAGGAAAAACACATGTTTAGTGAAGGGGCGGAGGAAATTTGTCCCCTTTTTATTATTTTTGAGCAAACCCCCAACCACATCCAAAAAGGTTTAGCTGGGGCCCGGTTGCCCTTTGTGCTCCACAGTGAAGGTAATTTGACAATGGCAGAAACCCCAGAACTAATCTCTGAGTAGTGGGTTGGGTGGACTTATAGTTGACTTAATTGAAAGTAAGACACCAACCAGAGCTAAAAGCTTCTTTGGTAAAGACCTTAGTAATCTCAATCTTACTTTGATTGACTATAAATCTAGAAATTTAAAGGGGATCCATCAGGTCAAACAAGCGAATTTTTAAAGCTTCAATTTGCGACAGAGGAGCCACCCCGGTGGGGCAAGAATCACTACACATGCGACAGTTGTTGCACCCCCATACCCCCTGTTTATCTTTGCCCAGGGCCTCAAGGCGGGCTTTGGTGGCTATGTCACGATTATCTAAAATTAAACGATGGGCTTTGGCTAGGGCGTGGGGACCGACAAAATTTTCGTTTTTCTTCTTTGCGTCACAGTCCGAATAGCAAACTCCACAAAGAACACAATTGCTCACATCGTCGAGGGCGGCCCTTTGCTCTGGGGATTGGGAAAATTCTGCTCCTTTTTCCCTTTGGTGCTTATTAATTAGATAGGGGTAAACCGCATCTAAACCAGCAAAAAACTTTTCCATATTCACCACCAAATCCTTGATGACGGGCAAATTGCCCAGGGGACTAATGGTGAAAACTCCGATATTTTCTCGGTTACTATTGGCGAGCCACTGGCCCGAGCTTTCAATACTTTCTTTGCAGGCCAAGACCGGGCGATCATTGACCCGTATGGCACAGCTACCACAGATAGCATTGCGACAATTTTTGCGGAAAGCTAGGCTGCCATCCTGTTGCCATTTGATCTGATTTAAACAATCTAGGATGGTGGCTTGGGGATCAACATCCAAAGAGTAATTTTGCCAATGGCGATCGCCATCAGTTAGTTGTCGTTGCACTTTAAAAATAATTTCCATGGTAGAGGAAGTTAACTGGGCGAAAAGGGCTCAACCTTCCTATTACCAAAGGGCCGGGGGCAATAATTTTTATTTCTGGCCCCAGCAAAATCCTGCAAATTAATGGGGAATTGTAGGAAGATGTTCTCCCTAAATTTTATCCCCCATTGACCATAGTAAATTAACCTTACTCTTCGTCGTCGTCGGCACCCACCTGCTTGAGATGAATGTGTTTGCGACCGAGGGTAATTTCAAATTCATCCCCCACGTTGAGGCTCATTTTTTTGGTGTAAGCTGCCCCGATGAGAAGATTACCGTTGGACTGCACACTAATGCGGTAACTGGCAGAACGACCACCCCGACCTTGGCCAGAGGAAGAACTATCTAAATCAATTCCTTGGGCATCCATTAGGGCGTTGTAGAACTTCATCATATTGACCCGGGGTAGGCCTTTTTTGGTGGAAGTTACATAACCGCAGATTTTAGCTTTCTCTTCTTTGGGCAGATCCCCTAATTCTTTAACTTTCTCGAGCAATGCTTCGCCAGTTAAAGGCTTGGTTCCGTTTGATTTAGCCATTAAAGTTTTTAGTGATTGAGATTGATCAGGATTGACAAGCAAGGTGGGGCTAGTCGAGGGAATAATTGACTCTTTTTCTCCTTGCTACCCTGCTTATATTACACGTTTCTAGCAATAATTATCTAGTTTGTTTAGGGAAATAGTTAATTTTATGGGGTAGTTGATGGACAAGGATGGCTTTTATACTGAAGGAATGAAGTTGACAACAAAAAGCCATTACAGTGTTAAAGCCTTGCTGGATTTAGCCTTACAACCAGACTATGGTCCCGCTTCGGTGAAGGCGATCGCCGAGCGACAGAATATCCCTGGGCCTTATTTGGAAAAACTTTTGATTATCCTACGGCGGGCTGGCATAGTGAACGCCTATCGGGGGGTAAGTGGAGGTTATCAATTGGCCCATACCCCGGATCAAATTTCCCTGGGGCAAATATTAGCGGCCCTAGGAGAAAGCTTGGAACCATTTCCCCAATATGGCGACGCCAAAAGTTTAGCGGAGGATTGGGTCACCCTGAGTGTGTGGCGACAATTACACCAAAAATTTGTCAAAGCGCTCTATTCAATTACTTTGGCTGACCTTTATTACGATGCCCGCAGTTGGCAAGCGGCCCAAGGGGAAGGGATTAATTTTATTGTTTGATTGATCGGAAAATAAGGGGAGGATATCAATCTTCAAACTACTCAATTGTTAGGTAATCGGGCTAAGCTTCCCCATCAACATCGGGTAACTGGACCCCTTCATAGGCCCGCCATTGGTTTCGACCTTTTGCTTTGGCTTCATACAGCGCCAAATCCGCCGCTTTGACCAGAGCGTTGGGGTTGATGTGGCGATCGGGAACACAGACGGCAATGCCGATGCTGAGGGTGACGTAGCCGGTGTCTGACTCACTATGGGGAACCGCTAGGTTAGCAACTCCGGCCTGGAGTGCCTTGGTGACATGGATTGCTCCTTCTAGATCTGTTTGGGAGAGGATAACGGCAAATTCTTCTCCCCCGTAGCGGGCCACTAGGTCGGTCGGTCTTTTGGCCACTTTTGCCATGGCATTGGCAATTTCCTTCAGACATCGATCGCCAGCGGGGTGACCGTAATTATCATTAAAACCTTTGAAAAAATCCACATCACAGAGGAGCAAAGCCAATGGTTCGGAGCCCCGTTGTAATCTTTGCCATTCCCTTTCCAAAGTGGAATCAAACAGGTAACGGTTACCCACTTGGGTGAGGGCATCCAAAGAAGAAATTTGCTGTAATCGGATGTTGCTGGCTTCCAACTGCTCATACAGTTCTCCCTGGTGAATGGCGATCGCCACTTGGGTGGCCAATTCCATCAACAATTGCAGGTCATCCTCTTGCCAATAACGGGGACTTTTACACTCGTGGGCAATGAGCAAACCCCAAAGATTTTCATTGAAAACCACCGGCACCACTAAATTAGCCTTGACTTGGTAATGACGTAGTAACTCCCTATGGCACTCGGCCAAATCAGCCATTTCGATGTCAGAAATGGCCCGCACCCTCCCTTCCCGATAAAGCCGCAGATAATGACCCTTAAAACAGGGGTCGTCAATTTCCTGATTGATAATTGACTGGCAAAAATCATTGTGGGACTCCGTCTGTACCCGCCCCGACCACTGGGAATTGAACTTAAACAACACCACCCGGTCAGTATTTAAGAATTGCCTCACTTCGGTCACAGTGGAATGCAAAATATCGTTGATGTTGAGGGAAGCGCGAATTTTATTAGCGATTTTCAGCACCAATTTTTCCTTGACATTCCGCTGTTGTAACCGTTCCTTGAGCAAAACATAATCGTGTAGTTTTTCTGTCCAGGGATTTTCCCGGTTGAGGGAATTGGGCAGGGGGGCATCTTCAACGTCCATATTTCCCTGACACTGGTCCGACTCGGTTTCTGCTGGGGATGGGTGGGGCGGGGGTGGAGTGGGGCCAAAATCGAGAATTTGCGGGTAGAAAAGATAGGTCATCATAGCTTCCGCCGGCAGGGGTCTAGTGAGGAAATAGCCCTGGCCCAGATGGCAACCCATCTTCCGCAAACGTTGCAGTTGGGCTTCCGATTCGATGCCCTCGGCGACAATTTCCAGGTTTAAACCATTGGCCAAATCAATCACGTATTGAATAATGGCGGTGTCGGCCCCTTCATTGAGCAAATCATCCACAAAGGATTTATCAATCTTCAGGCGGTGAATGGGCAATTGCTTGAGAATGCTTAGGGAAGAATAGCCAGTGCCAAAATCATCGATCGCCACTTGTACCCCCTCTTCCTGCAAACAATGGAGCAGGGTGACAGTACCCTTAATATCTTCCATCATCAAACTTTCGGTAATTTCCAGTTCCAGGTCCTCCGGCGGCATAGCTGTGCGTTTCAAACAGGCCAGGACGGAATTAAGCCATTTCTCATCCTGGAATTGACGAGCCGAAATATTCACCGCCATGCGTAGCCTACGCCCCGTTTCCCGGTAGAAATGTTGGTGGGTTGTACAGGCCGTTTCCAGCACCCATTGCCCCAAATGGTTAATCAGCCCCAACTCCTCCGCTAGGGGAATAAACACATCGGGGGCCACCTGCCCCAGTCGGGGATGTTGCCAACGAACCAAGGCTTCTACTCCTACTAATTTCCCTGTATCCAGAGCCACTTGGGGTTGGAAGTAGAGTACAAACTCTTCGTTAGTTAAAGCCTGCCGCAGGTCTGATTCCAAAGTCAGGCGATCAAGCATGGGGGCGGAATCCTGGGGACGATAAAACTGGTAAGTGTTTTTGCCCTGACATTTGGCCCTAGTAAGGGCAATTTCCGCAAACTTCAGCAAAGATTCCGCAGTTTCCCCATCGTAGGGGGCGGTGCTAATGCCCATACTGGCGGTGAGATAAATGGGTTGGCCCTGGAGGAAAAAGGGTTCTTGAAAGGTGCCCAACAGTCTTTCGCACAGGGGAATCATTTCCTGATTGTCACTGATTTTAGTCAGCAAAATAGTGAAGCCATCCCCATGCCAACGGGACAGGAGGGGATTGTAGGCCGCCAGGGGGAGCAATTTTTGATTGAGGCGATCGGCTACTTCCTGCAACAGACCATCGCCAGTTTTATGACCAAAGCTTTCATTAATGCGTTTGAATCTATCCATGGCAATAACCAAAACCCCCACCATTTTGCCTTCGTAGAGGGCATCAAGTAGGGCCAGGGTGAGTTGACGATTGAAAATGATCCAATTGGGTAATTGAGTTAGAGGGTCGTAGGCCGTTTGTTGGGTGATGAGTCTAGTCACAAACTGTTGGGTAATAGCCATATAAAGTTGGGTGCTGGCAACCTGGGCCAATTTTCTTTCCGCAGAACTCCAGGTGGGCACCAATTTTTGAGTTTCTTCCCAAGCTTCAAAGGAAAGACGAGGCAGCATATTTCTGCGGTCAACAATCCGCTTACCTGCCCAATGCTTGACTAAGGATTGCTCTTTGCGGAGCAGAATCAATCCCCCCACCCATTGCTGATCCGCCGCCAAGGGAACCATTAAAAAAGATTTGAAATTTTGCGCTTTCAAGGGTTCTTCTAGGGCAACCCAGTCACCCCTTTGTTCTAATTCGCTTAGGGTATAAACCTGGGGCACACAATTGGCGGGGGGCAGAGGCTTAACGCCGGTAAAAGGTTTAGGTTTTTCCCAGGAGGACTGTACAGAAGCTAGGGTACTAGTTGGGTTTGGTTTCCCCCGCATCAGCTCTTGCCAGAGGGCCATTTCGAGCCAATCTCCCCAGTCAAAGTTGAGATTCCATTGGTAGTGTTGGGCCGCAGATCCGGTCAGATCGGGGGCAATGTAGAGCACCCCCCCATCCGCTTCCATGGCTTGCCCTACTATTTCCAATGCATACTGCCAGGTTTCCGGACGATCGCCATACTGGGCTACGGTTCTTTCCAGCCGTTGAACCAAGGCTTCTTGTACCTGTTGCTGATGTACCTGTTGACTCAACTGGGACTGGGTAATGGCCAACGACACTTCCTTGCTCAGGAGGGCCATGGTTTCCCATTCCTGTTCTGTGAATCGCCGGGGTTTGCTGTGGTGTACTGCCATAATGCCCCAGAGTTGCTGATCCTGCATTACGGGCACCGTCAGCGAAGATAACACCCCCATGGCAAGGAGATATTGAATATGGCAACTGTCCACCGCCATATAATGCCCATTACCCTGGCCCATGGAGCTGACACGGCCAGATAAGTCATGGGATTTTTTACGACGGTGGGCCACATCCACCGCAATCATCTTTTTTTGCTTGCCCAACTCTTCCCTGGCGTGGGGAGGGATATCATCCGCAGGAAAATGCAAACCCAACAAAGATGGTAAAGATGTCCTGTCCACCGCTTCGGCCAAAACTTCCCCACTGCCGTCGGCAGCAAACTTATAAACTTTTACTCTGTCCACTTCCAAAAAGATGCGGGCCTCTTCCACAATTACCTGGAGGGTTTCCCGCAAAGTCAAAGCCCGGTGAAACTTATTGATGACATTACGGAGAAAATCTTCTAGGGATCGGTTAGGGTTCATGGTTCAACTTGGCGGGGAGTAGGCGGAGGCAAGATCCAAGATCATTGTTGTAACGACCAACAACAAAAGATCAATCACTGATAAAAACACAATGACAAAAGCAACCAAAACCGCGGCTGATCCCTCTGGTGGTCATGACATTAAGGGCAAACCTGAAAATTTTGATAGCTTTGCTTTGACCGTCTGTTTCTGTTTACCCCATCCCCTAAGGACCCAGGCCCACAGGCAAGGGAATAAAGTTCAATTCACAAATTCAAACCGTCAAGAAAAGTAAATATTGGTAATTGATCAAACTAGTTTGTCTCTATATGTTAACAAAACATGTAGCGGGGAGTCCCCTTCTTCACCCGCAGGTTTACTGGGACAAGTGGGTGGGGAATGTGCCTTGGGCCCTAGATTCAACCATTGATACTGTGATTCTTTGTAATACAGCAAAGGATAGAAAAAACTAAGCTAGATACATATCAAAATATTTTGGCCATCGTGGTTTTGACCCGGGAAACTGGGGAGTTTGCCGATCGCCAGAAAACAGCGAGTCCTATATTCTGGAATAGAAAGTAGTTCTTTAGGTAGGAACTTGCTTCCTAGCTTTAGCGGGCAAGAGTAGTTCATGGTTATAACCGTTATGGCTATGGGTATGGCTATGGGATTTTGTCGGGGCGGGGAGTTGCACATTGACCGGCTAGGATCAACAATGAAGCCAATTTGCAGGGCTTCGTGTCCCCAGCTTTATTGGCCATTCTTGTTAATATCACCCTAAATTCATTCTGTGATCGCCATTTATCCCGGTAGTTTTGACCCCATCACCCTTGGCCATTTGGACATTATTGAGCGGGGTAGTGGTTTGTTCGAGCAAATCATTGTGGCAGTGCTGTGTAATCCCAGTAAGCAACCCCTTTTTTCGGTGGAAAAGCGATTAGAGCAGATCCGCCACTGCACCCAACATCTGGCCAATGTGACGGTGGACAGTTTTAATGGGCTGACGGTGGACTACGCTAAGCAAAAACAGGCAACGGTGCTACTGCGGGGTTTACGGGTGTTGTCGGACTTTGAAAAGGAACTGCAAATGGCCCATACCAACCAAACCCTTTGGGACGGTGTAGAAACCGTATTTTTGGCCACTGCCAAGGAATATAGCTTTTTAAGTAGTAGTATTGTCAAAGAAATTGCCAAGTTCGGTGGTAGTGTGGATCATCTTGTGCCTCCGTCGATTTTGGCTGATATTTGTTCTTCCTACCCATCTCCCTAAAGAACTTGCGTTAAAACTGTCTTAATTTCGTTTTATTTGCCCCGTCAAGCGCCCAGATAACCCTATGACCCGCCGAGAGAGTGCCAATCCCGAAGTAACTGAGAACAGCGCCGTTGTGCCCGGTCAGGCGGTGGATTTCGACATTCAACAACAATTAGCTGAGCTTCAGGAATTACTCTATGACAGCTTTCATATTCCCCTGACGGCTTGGAGTGTGGTGGATGAGGAGAAAATCCTTGACCAAATTGACATCATTGCTGAGTTCATTCCAGGGGCTGTGCATCGGGCGATCGCCATTTTGGAAAGGGAACAGCAAATTTTACAGGGGGCCGAATTGGAGGCCCAGCGGCTGATTGAGGTGGCCCACCAGGAAGCCCAACGCATCAAGGATGAATCGGGCATTATTCAAAAGGCCCAATACGAAGCGGATCAGTACAAAGCCCAAGTTCAGCAGGATTGTGATGCCCTCCAGCGCCAGGTACAACAGGAGTGTGATGCTCTACAACGGCAAACCCAACAGGAATGCGATACCCTGCGGCGCCAAACCATGGGAGAACTAGAACAGATTAAGCAGGTTACCCACCAGGAAATTCAGCAGTTCCGTCAGCAGACGGTGCAGGAATGTGAAGCTCTTCAAAAGCAAACGGAACAGGAAGCAACGGAAATGCAACGGGATGTGGACACCTATGCCGATCGCCTGTTGAGCCGCCTGGAAGGAGAGTTGGGGCAGATGATGCGTAGTGTGAGCCAGAGCCGTCAGATTCTCTACGAAAATTCCGCTGAACATAACGCCACCATTACCAACCGTCCCCCTGTAGCGACCCCGACCCCTGTGATTCAACCTACTCCGGCCCCCAAACCCCCCCGGGGCGATCGCCCCCGCCGTCGTTCCCGTTAAGTTTGGGTAAGTAATTGTGTCAGCGAATTTAGACAAATCAGATCAAAAAGCGGCCTATTTTTCCCCCGATGGAGAGGATTTAGTCCAGTTCCGCCGGGAGTTGCTGGCCTGGCCCGGAGGTTTGCCATGGCAACCAGATGGGGATCAAGTCGAAGCCCTAGTTAAACTTTACCAAGGGGTGTTGGCCGGCAATGCTCGGTTGAATTTAACCCGCATCACCGCTCCCCTAGATTTTTTGGAAAAACATCTGTGGGACTCCTTGGCGGGCATTTTGTTGTCGGACCATTGTCGTAATTTATCCCAGCCAGAGGTGATTGATATTGGCACTGGGGGCGGATTTCCGGGATTGCCCGTGGCCTTGGTCTGGCCCCAATGGTCAGTGACATTGTTGGACTCCACCCGCAAGAAAATCAATTACCTAGAGGAGTTGGGCTATCGTTCAGGCTTAACTAATCTCAGTTATTTAGTGGCCCGGGCGGAGGCCCTGGGTCAAGAGGGTCCCCATCGCCAAAAGTATGACCTGGCTTTGATCCGGGCAGTGGGGGAAGGGGCGGTTTGTGCAGAATATGCCCTCCCTTTGGTGAAATTGGGGGGCATGGTGGTGCTATATCGGGGGCAGTGGTCGCCGGAGGAAGCGGAACAGTTAGAACGGGCCAGTCTGTTACTGGGGGGCAGGGTAATGGCAACGGTGGCGGTGGTTACTCCCTGGAGCAAAGCCCAGCGGCATTTTATTTATATGACCAAGGAAAAGCCCACTCCAAAAGATTTTCCCCGGGCGATCGGGGTGCCCCGTCAACATCCCCTGGGGATAGGGTCATAGATATTTTTCCGTTGGCAAAAATGTCATGACTTGTTAACAAAAAAGCTTTTGTTGGAGAGAAACACCATTGGGGATAGAATTTCTCGATAAGATGTGAGAAGTCTTACTCAGTTTTTCTCCTTTGCCCATTTCCAGGACTAAAGTTAACATCTACTAAGTTTGATGATGTACTTTAGTCTGCTGGGGGTGCCTTGGGGGAGCAGCCATCCAAATTTGAGGGTACGACCTTGGATCAACAGAAAATCCTCGGCTATTTTATTGAGGAAGCCCAGGAACATTTGGAAACCCTAGAGCGGGGTATTCTTGACCTGGGTAAGGTGGTGCAGGACTCGGAGCAGGTCAATGAAATGTTTCGGGCGGCCCACTCCGTCAAAGGGGGTGCGGCCATGTTGGGCTACACAAGTATCCAAAAAACCGCCCACCGCCTGGAGGATGCGTTTAAGGTATTGAAGGAACACAAGTTACCCGTTGATCAGAAGTTGGAGTCTCTGTTTCTCAACGGCTACGATGTCTTGCAGGATTTAGTGGAAAAATTGCAGAGTCCAGCGGGACTTCAGCCAGAGGAAGCAGATTCCATTGTGGATGGGGCTTCCCATCAGTTTGAGGAGCTACAAAATTATTTGAATTACCTCCTCACCCAGGGCAGTGCCCCGGTCACTTCCGCCCAGGCCCTCGCGGCCAAGTCCACCAATGTGGGTACATTCAATGAGAGTGATGTACCGGAGGAAATTAAAATCCTGTTGCACAAAATGCTCCAGGTGTTTAAGCAGGAAGCATCGGCCACTTCTAGGGAAAAACTACAGGAATATTGCACTCGCCTAGGTCGCTTGGCCCCCAAACAGGAGAATTGGCAACATTTGCTTTCCCTCAGTAAGCAGGCGATCGCCAATCCCTTACATTCCTACCGCACTTTGGCCCCGGTGGTGCTCAAGGATTTGAAACAGGGCTATGACTGTTTTACGTTGGCAAAACCAGAAAATATTAAGGTCAGCGATGGCTTGAAACAGTTGGCTTCTAGCCACGTGGCCCAGGTATTAGTTCCGGCGGAACCGACGGCGGCGGCGAATATTCTGATGAAGGTGTTTAACGATAGTCAACTGCGTCAATTGATTAAAAATCTTTCTTCGGCCCGTTAGTCGGAAGGTCTGGACTCAATCAAATAGCCACAGGTATGTTCCCCATTGTTGAGCCAATGGGTGCGTTCAATGGCGCAGTCCGGCAAAATGGCGGCAAACATTTCCAACTCGTGGCCACAAACGCTGGGATAGGATTCGGCCACGTCGGCGATCGCGCAGTGATGCTCAGACAAAATAAATTTTTCCGATTGTTCCACCGACAAAGGATGGAGTTCGGCCATGTAACCTTCCTGCCGCCGCAGCTCTACCAGTTTATGTACTCTTTTAGCTAAGGAGCCCTGGCCAATTTGCTGGCGATAGGCTTCTGCTTTCCGTTGCCATTGCTTTTTCAACACCGCTCCTAACTGTTCTTCCCCCACTGTTTCCACCAAAGAATCAATGAAGGAGAGGGCAAATTCACCGTAGCGCTGGGGAAATTGTTCCCGCCCCTGTTTACTCAACTGGTAGAGAAATTGGGGTCTACCCATGCCCTGTTTTTCCTGTTGATGCTCAATGAGCCCATCATTTTCCAAGTCCTTGAGGTGCTTTCGCATGGCCTGGGGACTAATGCCCAACTCTTCAGCCATGGCGATCGCCGATCCTTGTCCTTCTTTGAGGAGATAGCGCAGGATATCTTCTTTGGTGGAATGGGAAGAACTGAGGGTCATGGTCAACAAAAGGAGAGGGAAATTTGGGAACCGATGCGGTGGCCGTCCAGTAAACTGAAGGGACAACCTCTATGCTAAGCATGATTGCCTAAGTTAATTGTCGGGCCATTAGCCATTGGTAAGGTAAGGAAGCCCCAGGCGATCGCCAACCTCGGCACTTTGACAACAATCGGGTTGCTAATCTATTCTAGAATAGACTAAAACAACAAATAGGTTGTTTAACTCCCGTTCCTTGAGATTTATTGCGTCCCACTGCCCATCCATTGCTTGGGGCAGTCCCCCATCTGAATTCCCCGGAGAACACTGCATTCGATGAGTTCCACCATTGTTAAAAACCTTGTCAACCAACCCTATAAATATGGCTTTGTCACCGACATTGAAGCGGATGCCATCCCCCGTGGCCTGAGCGAAGACGTGGTGCGACTCATTTCCGCCAAGAAAAATGAACCGGAATTCATGCTGGATTTCCGCCTGCGGGCCTATCGCCACTGGTTGACCATGACGGAACCCAATTGGCCTGCGGTGCATTATCCCCCCATCAATTACCAGGATATTATTTACTATTCTGCCCCCAAGCAGAGTAAAAAAAAGTTGGAAAGCCTTGATGAAGTGGATCCAGCTCTGTTGGAAACCTTTGAAAAATTGGGTATTCCCCTATCGGAGCAAAAACGCTTGAGTAATGTGGCGGTGGATGCCATTTTTGACAGCGTTTCCATCGGTACAACTTTTAAGGAAAAATTAGCGGAAGACGGGGTGATTTTCTGCTCTATTTCGGAAGCGTTGCAGGAACATCCTGAGCTTGTGCAGAAATATTTGGGCAGTGTGGTGCCCACCGCCGACAACTTTTTTGCTGCCTTAAATTCTGCAGTATTCAGTGACGGTTCCTTTGTGTTTATTCCCAAGGGCGTGAAATGTCCCATGGAATTGTCCACCTATTTCCGCATTAATAATGGAGATACGGGGCAGTTTGAAAGGACATTGATCATTGCCGAAGAAGGGGCTTCCGTTAGCTATTTGGAAGGGTGCACAGCGCCCATGTACGATAGTAATCAACTCCATGCTGCGGTGGTAGAATTGGTGGCCTTGGATAATGCGGATATTAAATATTCCACTGTGCAAAACTGGTACGCCGGGGATGAAAATGGCAAAGGCGGAATTTACAACTTTGTCACCAAACGGGGGCTATGCAAAGGGGTTAATTCTAAAATTTCCTGGACCCAGGTGGAAACTGGCTCTGCCATTACCTGGAAGTATCCCAGTTGTGTGCTGGTGGGGGATAATTCCGTCGGGGAATTCTATTCCATTGCTTTAACTAATAATAAGCAACAGGCGGACACGGGCACGAAGATGATTCACATCGGCAAAAATACCCGTAGTACCATTATTTCCAAAGGGATTTCCGCTGGTAATTCCGCCAACAGTTACCGGGGTTTGGTGAAAATGGGCCCCAAAGCCCAGGGGGCACGCAATTATTCCCAATGTGACTCCATGCTCATCGGCGATCGGGCGGCAGCTAATACTTTCCCCTACATTCAAGTGGATAACAACACTGCCAAAGTGGAGCATGAAGCGTCCACTTCCAAAATTGGCGAAGACCAACTCTTTTACTTTGCCCAACGGGGCATTTCTGAAGAGGATGCGGTATCCATGTTGGTGAGTGGTTTCTGTAAAGATGTGCTCAACGAATTACCGATGGAATTTGCCGCGGAAGCTGACAAATTACTGAGCCTCAAACTAGAAGGCACTGTGGGTTAATCAAATCTATGGGTAAGGACAGTTGGCGCCGAATTATCCCAGCCCAGGCCTCTGACAATTACCTACTGTTTTGATCAAATGTGATTAAAAAACTAACTTCCTTCACCCAACTTATTTTTACTACTCAACTACTTAAGCAAATTGATTCATGAGCCAGACTGTTCTTTCGATTAAAAATTTGGCCGCCTCCGTTGATGGAAATCAAATTCTCAAAGGGGTTAACCTAGAAATTAAAGCAGGGGAAGTCCACGCCATCATGGGACGCAATGGTTCGGGAAAAAGTACCCTGTCAAAAGTGATTACAGGACACCCTGACTATGAAATTACCGGCGGTGAAATAATTTATCAAGGTCAAGATTTGTCGGCCCTGGAACCCCATGAGCGGGCCTTAGCAGGAATTTTTCTAGCTTTTCAATACCCATTGGAAATTCCTGGGGTAAGTAACTTGGACTTCCTCCGCATTGCCTACAATGCCAAAAGGAAACACCAAGGTTTAGAGGAATTAGACACCTTTGATTTTGAAGATTTAATTCAAGAAAAATTGGACGTGGTTAAAATGAACCCAGCTTTCCTAGAACGAAGCTTGAATGAAGGGTTTTCCGGTGGGGAAAAAAAACGCAACGAAATTTTACAAATGGCAATTTTAGAGCCAACTTTATCTATCCTTGATGAAATTGATTCGGGGCTAGATATTGATGCTCTCCGTATTGTGTCTGAAGGGGTAAATTTTCTCAAAAATCCCAATAATGCCACGTTGGTTATCACCCATTATCAACGGTTGCTTAATTACATTATTCCTGACCATATTCATGTAATGTATGACGGGAAAATTGTCATGAGTGGTGGTAAGGAGTTAGCCTTGGAATTGGAAGAAAAAGGTTATGACTTTTTAGATGAACAAGTTTTGGCTGCTGTTTAACCATTTTTTATAATACGATCGAGCTGAGAAATTTAAACCTTAACTAACCCTAACCACCATCGCCAAGGATATTTGTATATGACCGCCGCTATTTTAACCAATGCTTTAAGCAAAAATAGTCCCCACGTTGAAATGGACGAACGGCTACAAAGCCTTAAAGATCAAGCCTTGGTAGGGAAAGTTGAAGACGGAATTTTGTTAGCCAAACAAGAACGTTCAGAAAAGTTGCTCGCTGATTTACGTCTACCCAGTAGACGGGATGAAGAATGGCAATTTACCGATTTAACGAACTTAAAAGAAGTTGATTTTTCAGCGGCCCAAAAAGTTGATTTAGACGTTGCCACGGCGGAAAATTTCTATCTACCCGAAGCTAGTCACAGCCGTTTGGTATTCGTCAATGGTTTTTTCTCAGCAGAATTATCGGACATTAGCGATTTACCCGATAGTATTATCTGTGGAGCTTGGGCTAATTTACCCTTGAACCAACGGGAAAAGTTGGATCATTATTTAGCTCAACAAGTGGATATAGACAATGTTTTCAGTAACCTGAACACAGCAGGCTTGAAAGACAGTGCCATAGTTTCAATTTCCACCAATGTTGAACTGGAAATACCGATCCACTGCCTATTTTTGACAGTGGCTGATCCCACTCCCATGCTGGTGCAGCCCCGCTTACTTGTGGTAGCGGAGAGTAATGCTAAGCTAACCATTGTTGAGTCCTACGGAGCGATTACTAGCAATTGCACCGATCGCCCGCAACAACAGCCCTATTTCAACAACATTGTCAGTGAAATTTATCTGGGGGAAAATGCCCGGGTTACCCATGTCCGTAATCAACGGGATTCCGGTGATGGTTTTCACATTGCCACCACGGCGATCGCCCAAGGGAAACAGAGTCGCTACCAATTAATTGATGTTAATTTGGGCGCAAAGTTATCCCGCCATAGTTTGCAAATGGTACAGGAAGGGGAAGCCACGGAAACTGAATTTTTAGCATTGACTACCCTGGCGGGAAGACAGGTGAGCGACACCCACAGCACCATAGCTTTAAATCATCCCCATGGGATAACCAATCAACTCCATAAGTGTATTGTCGATGAACATGCCCAAGCCGTTTTTAGCGGTAAAGTTTTGGTGCCCCAGGCGGCCCAATTGACCAACGCCCAACAGTTAAATCGTAATTTGTTGTTATCTTCCAAAGCCCGCATTAATACAAAACCTGAGCTACAAATCACCGCTGATAATGTTAAATGTTCCCACGGGGCCACCGTTAGCCAGTTAGAAGCTGACGAGGTCTTTTATCTCCGCAGTCGTGGTTTAAATGATTACGATGCTCGCCATTTACTGATTGATGCCTTTGCTGGGGAAATTTTGGATCAAATTCCTTTAGCTTCTTTACGGGGACGTCTACGGCAATGTATTTCCTGTCGAACAGTTTAGTAAGTGAATAAACTTGATAACCATTTCTCCGTTCTTTTTATTAGTTAGTCCTAAGTTGTATTTGCCTTTTTATCTATGGTTGCCCTAGAAGTTCCTAGTCTCGCCCTCACTGTTCGTCAAGATTTTCCCATCCTAAACCAGCAAATTAATGGTCATCCTTTAGTTTATTTTGACAATGCGGCCACCTCTCAAAAACCGAAGGTAGTGCTGGAAAAATTGCTGCATTATTACGAAAATGATAACGCCAACGTTCACCGGGGAGCCCATCAGTTGAGTGTACGGGCCACCGATGCCTACGAAGGGGTGCGGAGTAAAGTAGCTGAGTTTATCAATGCCCGATCGCCAAGGGAAATTGTTTATACCCGCAATGCCACGGAAGCAATCAATGTGGTGGCCTATAGTTGGGCCATGAATAATCTCAAGCCGGGGGACGAAATTATCACCACGGTAATGGAACACCATAGCAATTTAGTGCCTTGGCAGATGGTGGCGGCTAAAACTGGAGCAGTGTTAAGGTTCGTTCAGTTAAATGAGCAAGAGAGTTTTGATTTAGAACAGTTTAAAAGCCTACTTTCCGAAAGAACTAAGCTGGTTACTGTTGTTCACATTTCCAACACCATCGGGTGCTTAAACCCAGTGGAAGAAATTACCAGATTAGCCCATCAAGTTGGGGCAAAAGTGTTAATTGACGCCTGCCAAAGTGCGCCCCATTATCCTTTGGATGTGCAAGTTATTGATTGTGATTGGTTAGTGGCCAGTGGCCATAAAATGTGTGCCCCCACCGGCATTGGTTTTCTGTACGGTAAGGAAGCAATTTTGGAGGCAATGCCCCCCTTTTTTGGTGGCGGAGAAATGATTGCGGAAGTCTTTTTCGACCATTTCACCACCGGGGAACTGCCCCACAAATTTGAAGCGGGTACCCCTGCCATTGCCGAGGCGATCGCCCTGGGGGCGGCGGTGGATTATCTCAGCAGCCTGGGTATGGAAACTATCCATAACTATGAGGTGGGATTAACCCATTACCTCTGGCAAGGATTGGAGCAAATTCCCCAACTGCGACTCTACGGCCCTAGTCCCTACCACGGCGATCGGGCGGCCTTAGCTTCCTTCAACGTGGCCGGACTCCATGCCAGCGATGTGGCCACCATGTTAGATCAAGACGGCATTGCCATCCGTTCTGGACACCACTGCACCCAACCATTGCACCGCTTATTTGATGCTTCTGGCAGCGCTAGGGCCAGCCTATATTTCTACAACACCAAAGAAGAAATTGATTTATTCTTGCAGTCTTTGCAGGCAACCATTAGCTTCTTCGGCGACGATGACTTCAGTGCTTAAGGCTATTTAGCCACGTTGGCAAACCTAATTTTGAGGTAATCATCTTCCATTTTTGCTCCAGCGGGGGCCAGCCCGGCCAAGGCTTGGGGCAGAACTAGGTTGCGACGGTGATTGCCAATGCGGACATTCAATTCATCGCCGGTTTTGTTCAGTTGAATTTGTTCTTTGGGAATACCCGGTAGATACAGTTCTAAACTGTAGTCATTGTTATTGCCTTGAACAATGTTAATGGTATTTTCCTTGTAATAAACCTGGGAGGGATCCTCATCTTTATAAAGCGTTTCCTTGAGTCGTTCTAGAGCAGGTAAACCACACATTTCTTCGGAAAATAGTGGCACTTCCTTCACTGGTAAAGGATGGAAATTGTCGTAGATTTCCTGTTTATAAACCTGTTGATTACTCTTCCAGCGTTGAAAGAAAGGATCATCAATGGCTTCCGGCAAAATCCGGTTAGCAATGACCAAATCCGTAGCCACATTGTACAAACTGAGATAGGCGTGGGCCCGCAATGATTCCTTTAGCACCATTTTTTCCGGATTAGTCACCAGGCGCACCGATGTCTGGGTGTTATCCGTCAACACTTTCTCCAATGCTTCAATCTGCTCATAGAACTCGTAGGGGGCATCCATCACCTCCTTATCCGGTAAGGAAAAGCCGGCGATCGGCCTAAATAGTGGTTCCACTAAGGGTCTCAGGGCCACCGACATACCCTGCAGGGGTTTGTAAAAACGACGCATATACCAGCCCCCCACCTCCGGTAAACTGAGCAGGCGCAATGCCGTGCCCGTGGGAGCGGAGTCAATAATCAGTACGTCGTAGTCCGCCTCGTCGTAGTGGCGTTTCATCCGCACTAGGCCGAAAATTTCGTCCATACCAGGGAGAATGGCTAACTCCTCTGCCTGTACTCCATCAAGGCCCCGAGCTTGTAACACCTGGGTAATATAGCGTTTCACTGCCCCCCAGTTACCTTCCAACTCCATTAGGGCATCCAATTCCGCTCCCCAGAGATTTTCTTTGACTAGGCGGGGCTCATGGCCCAGTTCCAGATCAAAACTGTCCGCCAGGGAATGGGCTGGATCGGTGCTCAGAACGAGGGTTTTATGGCCTAATTCTGCACAACGGAGGCCGGTGGCCGCCGCAACAGAGGTTTTGCCAACCCCCCCTTTACCTGTCATGAGAATTACGCGCATGAATAGATTTGCCTAGAAATGTGAAAAGATGGGGACGGAATGTTACATATTGTTAACTTCCATTTCTTCATTATGCCGGGAAACACTGGGCTTTGGGAAAAAGTATTGATTTTTGTCCTAGATTAGCAGTGGTTTTTGTCCAGATTTCCATATCGAACTTGAAGATCTGGGTACAAAATTTAGGCAAAAGGTAGATGATTGGCCACTAAGAGTCCATTTGTAAAGTGAAAGAAGCAGATGATCTTAGCCTGAAAAAGTGGACAGAAAAGTTAAGAGTGGATAGGTAGTAGAGAGAGATAAAAATTATCGTCAAATTGAGAAGGGGAAAGAAAGCTGATGGTGGAGTGTAATCGCTGGCGATTATAAAAGACTTCAATCCACTCAACAATGACAGTGCGAGCAAGGGCGCGGGTAGAGAAAGTAGCAGAGTGGATAAACTCAGTTTTAATAGTGATAAAAAAGCTTTCGGCTACAGCATTATCTCAGCAATTACCCCAACGACTCATACTACGGTTTATATTAACTTGTGAAAGAGCGTTTTGGTAGTCATGACTGGCATATTGGGAGCCTCGGTCAGAGTGGAATAATAAACCAGATTCCGCTGGCTTTCGTTGTCCCAATGCGGCATTCAGAGCAGTCAAGACCAATTCCGTACGCATATGTTCTGCCATAGACCATCCCACTATTTTTCTAGAAAACAGGTCAATAATGACTGCTAGATATAACCACCCCTCGGTAGTCCAGATATAGGTCATGTCTGCCACCCATGCCTTGTCAGGTTCTGTCGCTGTAAAGTTACGGGCCAAAACATTCTCCGCAATCGGTAGTGAGTGGTTTGAATCTGTTGTTACCTTGAATTTCCGTTTTAGGTGAGCATTAATACCGAGTTTTGCTATTAATCGTACTACTCGCTGGCGGCTTATGGGAAAACCCTGAGAGGCTAGCGCCGCCTGAATTTTCCGTGAGCCGTAGGTTTGACGGCTATCTTGGTGAATTTGTTGGATTTTTTCGGACAAGAGTTCATTCTCCTTATTTCGTGGGGATACTGGTCTCTTGCACTAGGCATAGTAGCCGCTTCTCGATTGCCGCAATACTCGGCACATCAGACTGATGGGGAAGTTTGCCTTCTCCGTATGGATTAGCTCATAGGGTCTGAGCTCTCCCTGGCAAAGAAGGTCGCTGACTTTTTTAGGAAATCCCGCTCCATTTCTACTCTTTGTAGTCGCGGCGCAAGGTATTTAGTTCTTTTCTTTCCACCGATGTTAATTGACCTTATCTTCCTCCTTGGATTTCAATTTTTGACTGGTTTACCCATTTTCTGTCAAACCCATTTCTCTTGCTACTTGGCTTATGGGTTTTCCTAATTGTTCTACTATCTTTACTGCCTCTGATTTTTGCTCGTCAGTAAATTGTCGTCTTGGTTTTTTCGCCATTTGAACATTCTCCTTGGTTGGCGACTCTTCTCGAATGTCCATTTTTTTCAGTCAGGGTCAATGCCGACTTGCAGCTTTTTCATTCACTACATTAAACGGGACAGGGATAGGACTGCGGTTAAACCAATTTTCACAACTGCGATTGGGATCAGAATCAATTAGGAGAACTTTTCCCTATCCGCTAAGTATCGTGCTGTGTGAATGCTGGTCATAGACTTTCCGCATCCACCCTTATAGCCGCTAATGGCGATTACTTTCATGATTGTATGCAAACTTGCATTTATTTTTTCATTAATGAATGACTCCCTTTCGCCGTCTTCCAGTTCCTATTATCTTGTTATTTTTTCTGCAAGTATGCTTTTAATCATGTGGCCATAAATAAATGTGAAATAATATTCTTGCAAGAAACTCAGAAAAAATTACTAGGGGTTATGACGAGAGTTAAATTTTTACTAGGGGTTTGGAATGAAAGATGAGCGTTATTCCCCCAATTGGCATCAGATCACCCTGGACAAAAAGCAGTCCGTTGGTTGGATTTGTGAACGGTGCGAGGTGTAATGTCTTCGCTTGGAGATGGCAAAGGGTTATCCGTTGGCAATCGGTATCGGCTTAAGATGGCAGTTCATGACTGTGATTATTCCCTTAGTAATTTCACGGCTTTGTGTTCCCCCTGTCATCTTCATCATCACCGTAGGCAACAGGGCAATATTTCATTGGGGCAATTGTCGTTGAAATTTTACTAGGGAAACAGTTTATAATTTTTGACTCTCACCCTATTCTTACCGGATTTTGCGCTAATTGTGGTTAATGTCTCAATGATTTTAATAACAATGACAGTTCTAATTCATGTTATCTTTTACGTCAAAATCAATTATAAAAACAAAAATTATTATCGCCTTGGGATAGAGAATAAATAGCAGATATTCACAACTTTGTTGATATTCAACACGCACTTAACGATCTAAATTTTGGTAAATGCTTACCTGATGCTGTCTACATTCACTACTCCACCATTTCCTATTAGCTATTTGTTTTACAACAATAGGAAAGCTATGCTCGACGTAATCCAAACAATCCACTGACTAAGGAAAAGACGATATCAATCCTGTTAAACTGCTAACCCTATTTTCAATAGCTTCAATTGTAAAAACTAGCTGAAATAATCCCTCTGTCGATAAAGCAAAAATAAAACATCTCATGCATTGATTTTGGAGAGTTAAAGATTGTTGATTTCTTCAGCAACTCGTAGGCCAGATAAATAAGCGCCATGGGCTGTAGCAAAATAATCACGTTCTGTTGCTTCCCCCGCAAAAAATATTTGGTCATTAAGAGATTTAGCCAGATGATCCCGCATATTAGGATGACTACCAAGGGCATTAAAAGAATAGGAACCTCTACTAAAAGGATCGGATTGCCAACGGGTAATTTGATAATCCGTAGGATCTGGAATATCGTCGCCAAAAAGATGTCGTAAAGTTTCCATCGCACTTTCAACAATTTCTTCATTTGTCCATGTTTCGATTTCTTTTCCCTCATTTGCTGCATTAAAACCGAGCAGAATTGGCAGTTGATTAACTCGGAAAATATTAACCCATTCTGACCATAAACCCCTCTGCGTTGGAACTTGTTCAATCCAGTCCACTTTTTTTGGCCAAAATACCTTAGGAAAACGTAAATAACATTTATTCAAAACACCCATACCAAGAATTTTGATTGCTTTTTGTTTAGAGGAAGGCAATTCAGGAATAAATTTCACCTGCCCTGATTTGAGAACACCAAGGGGCAGCGTAATAATGACTTGATCTGCGGTATAAGTCCTTTGATTGGTAATAACTGTCGGAATTTCTTCTGAGTAATCAATAGATTCAACAATTTGATTGAATTCGATTAAGATATCCTTTGCCAGATAATTCACGATTGCCTGGTATCCTTCCACAAAAATTGCATCATCACCACCAAAACCACCGTCTGCATCAAACCAATAAGTTGAAGTGTCTTCGAGGCTGCTAGCATATTCATGCTCAATAGTACTATTCATATACCAATCAATGATTTGTTTAGTCCCAAGGGGTTGATTCTCTAGACTAAATGTATTTTCAATGACAGCTTGTAAAGATTGATCTGTATCTCCATTTTGGGCGGTGGCGATCGCCCCTTGCCATTTTTTTTCTAGTTGTTCAATGATTTGTTCCTCCTTAGCAGTGAACGGCTGACCCCCAACCCCATAGGTGATTGCATTATCGTAGCTAGTCATCACTAGAGGTGTTGCAATTTTCTCAGCTAGTTTAGTAATCGGATTATCTTCAGTACCCTGAATCCAAGATGCCCCCATATCTAATGGCGCATCTTCCCAATAATTACTTGTCCAAGTCCGTCCACCAAGACGATTCCTCGCTTCCAACACTCGTACAGCATAGCCTTGTTTCATTAAGCTTTGGGCAGCAGCTAAACCGGCCAAACCTGCACCAATAATTAAAATAGATGGGGCATCACTCGCAGTGACTGGTGTATTATTTTTACCACAACTGGTACTGAGCAAATAACTTACAAACATTAACTGACTTAATTTTAAAAAACTCCGTCGCCTAATCATTTCATACGCTCACTAGATTTTATTCAATATAAAACATTAAAAATCAAATAGAGACAATTTGGATTGTCTTTAAGATATCAGTCCAAGGGTAATCGAATTCAAGGCCTGCCCCACTCTAATCAGAAAATTGCTAATTTTTCTTCTTGATGCTGAACAATTGCCGACACAGCTTCTAGCCTCAAAGCCATCATGTCGGGGTTGGTGATTACCCAAAAAAAGGAATACAAGCCTGGCCCTTTAAAGGGATTTTTATTAGGACAACGTGAGGATATTAACTCTTCTCCCTCTGGACTCAAGACAGGTTGAAACAGCTACGGTGCAAACAGGCGCAGAGAAGGCTAGAGAGACAATGGTTTATGGTCTAACCTTGAAGGCAAACAGTAAAATTCAATGGCTTATGTTTGGCTAGTCGCCGGAGGACATTCGGAGAGTTTAAATGGCCGTGGAGGGATGGTAAGACCATCTAGGGGGCACGATCCAAAGAAGCATTAACCCCATCCATTGACCAATACTCCAATACGTATTGTTAGATTGATGCGTGGTGGGCAATTCTAGCTCTTCAGGGCGGGGGGATGTGAACAGTGAGCTCAATTAACCGCTGACCCAGGGCCTGTACCATCAACTTGTCCCGCAGTTGGGTATCTCCTCGGCTCAAACCATAAACTATGCCAGTAATGGTTTCCCCTAGGTTTACCTTATCGTCAGCATGGCCCAAACGACTTTCCACCATGGCAATAATGGGTAATGGAAGAGATTGGCAAAATTCGAGCCATTGCTGTTGTTCTGCTTCAGTTTTATAGATGATAATGCCATGGGTTGCCTCGGCCATAATTAGCCGATTTTCTGGGGAAGGTTGCCCCCCTGTATCAGTTAAATTAATGGTTTCATTGGCAGAACGAACCCAGCCCGCTGCCATTGCTGCAAAAGCTGGGCTCCAGTGCCCTCGGTTTTGGGAGCGTAGGTCTTCTGCTAAGGGGGGATTGTTGACCTGGGTTTGGTGGAGCCAGGCCCCTTCCCCATCGGGACAGGCCCGGATGACATAGGGATAGGGTGCTCCCACCTGGGAGGAAATAACTTGCCGAATGCCTTCAATCAAACAGGATTTACCTACCTGGGGGAAACCACAGATGGCCACTTTTATTTGTCGGGAAATTTGCTGGGAAACTTTTATCGGTGCTTCAATGAGGCTCCCCAAGGGGTATTCCTTTACTCGTCTGATGGCCACAATATAAACCTTATAACCCCGACGACAGGCCTTGGGATCCATGATGGCGATCGCCCCATAGAGGGGAGCTAACCGTTGGGCAAGGGTATAGGCAACGGCAACGGATTGGGGTCCTTCTATTTTTAGTAAATTGCCTCCAGCTAAAACCCCCTGCTGGATCATTGCATCAATGCCGTGGGCCGCATCCATCACCAGGCAATCACCGGACGCGGGTTCTGCCCGATTGAAAGCCCCGTAGAGGGTATCCCCTTCCAAGCGCAAATGGTAGCTAGACATTCAACCAGAACATAAAAAAATCAGCATATCATTCAATGGAAAACCTGATTTCCAAAAGCCATCTAAAGTGGAATTAGTCCCACCGGAAAAGTCCAAAAATTATGGAATCTACCTTTGAGTATTCCCCCACAGTAGACCTACTTAGCCACCTAGTACCAAGGCAATCCCTGACCAGCCACATTTGTCTATCCAAAGCAGTGCGGCTGTGGGTGATGCTCCGCTCCATCTATGGCCACGAGTCTGACCCCATTTACTGCGACCTGGGCCATGGCTTCACCTTTCTAGACTGGCGCAATACTTTTTTCACTGATGTTCCAGGGTATCACCAACAATTTGATGGCAATAGCCTGGAGCACCTTAATCCCAGTTGCCATTGCAACAAAACTCTCCATAACTGGTTATTTGAAGGACATTTAAGGGAAGAAGAACAAAAATGGCATCAGGATTTTATTAATGTTTGTTGTCTGGAAAATGACGCGCCGGTAGCATCATTTCTACAATCCTTGACATGGGACCCGAAAGCCCCGGCTAATCCCTCAAAAAATCGTATCTTTGCCTGTGTGGGAAAAACCTTAAAAAACAATCTCAATGATCTAGTCAAATTGGGTTATCTAGACTATGAAAGTAAAACTTATTACCAAAAAGAAGACATCGCTAAAATTTATCAGCCCCCTGAGATAAAAAATAGCTCCCAGAAAAACATTGTCATCCCCATCATCCACGAAGATTTGAGTGAAGTACCAGGTATTTTTCAAGAAACGGTGGGAGAGAAGCAGCGCTTTTTTATGCACGTGGACTATGCCGTAGCAAGAAAAGACTTGGATAGTGATTTACTCTATCAGTTCAAAGAAATCTGGCAAGAAAACCCCTTTCCTGTAGTTAGCCTAGAATATGAAAGCATCAGTTTACATCGACTGGTGAAACGGATTATTCACCCAGTTTGCATCTATTACTATCAAAGGGCTTTGTACCTTTGCGGCTATGGTCAAACTCCCAAACATAAGGATGCAATTGATTGGTATAACTACCGCCTAGATCGTATCCGGCATTGTCAAACCCTGGATTGGTCTGACGATGCTATTCCTAACTTACTGAAAGACCAACAAAAAAAACCTTTCACTCCAAATTACATTGATCAACAATTACGGAAAGCTCTGGGATTTGACTTTTATAAACCCCAAAAAACTATGATCCTGCGGTTCAACCAGGAATTTTCAGAAAAATACATTGACGAGAGCTTCCGTCACGAAACCTTCGCTAAGTTTTCTAATCCCAAAGCCCTGGCAAGTTGGCAAAAAAAACAGACCCTATCCGCCAGGGAAAATCAACAACTGAACCAATACTTAGAACAATGGCAAGCCACAGATCCAGAAAACCCCACCCATAGTTATTACCGCATGGATTACCGAGTTGATGATAACAATGTGATCATGCGTCTACGGGCTTGGGGGCCGAATGTAGAAGTACTTTTTCCTTTGCCATTAAGACAACGGATGGCCGATGACAGTCATGCCATGGCAATCCTTTACTAGTCAAAATCAACATCACTACTCCAATTCGATGAATCCCTCAAAGTTTAATTGCCCTATCCTCATTTCCCGTTTTAGCAATGCTTTGGTATTGGCCAATCAACTCCATATCAATCAATTGCGTAAAGGTTCCCAAGTTCCCTACATTAGTCATCTACTCGGAGTCGCGGCCCTGGTGCTAGAAATGGGGGGCAACGAAGACGAGGCGATCGCCGCTTTGCTCCATGATGCAGTGGAAGATCAAGGGGGTGAAGCAACCCTAAAACTCATCCGTGAGCAATTTGGGGAAACTGTAGCAGAGTTAGTTCTAGGCTGTTCCGATAGTCAAGCTATTCCCAAGCCCCCCTGGGAAGAACGGAAGGAAAAGCACTTAACTAAACTACGCCATAGCTCTCTTTCTGTCCTGAAAATTTCCGTAGCAGACACATTACATAATGCCCGCACCATCCAAATTGATCTCCGCCGCCATGGACAAGAAATTTGGCCAAAATTTAGCCGTGGTAAATCTGGCATCCTTTGGTATTATCAGAATCTTTGGGAAATCTACCAAGACCGGAATCCCAATCCTTGGTCCATGGAGTTAGCTAATATTATTGATGATTGGCGCTACGAAAATCTCAAATGAACAGATAATTCAGCCAACAGGAAAAGGGTTTTTCCAATGCCGTGGTAGAAAGTAGATGTCGAGTTAATTCATCCACCATGCAACTAAAACATTGGCAGTCCCAAAAACAGGAGCAAAAAAAGAGCCCTGGGGCACCCAAAAAAGTGCGGCGACAAAAAGCCCGTCTGCAAGCCCTACGCAAAAAGCTCCATTCTTCTAGTGCTGGGGACTGACTTCAGTAAGCCATTCACCACAGTTCCTCATTTCCAACGGAGCAGCAAATAAACATGAACAGCATTTTCACCATTAACCCCTATTGGACTGGCAGCACCTGGGCCTTTGATGCCGAAGAAGTTGGTTTATTGGGGGAACCCTTTGTTTCCGGAGCTGATGCCATTTTGAGTGCCATTGTCAAACGGGAATTGGCATTGGAGACGCAACAAGGCAGTCAGTTCGAGCTAATCTTCAGTGCGGAGGGTTTCCCAGGTCACCACGCCTGTTTTGAGCGGCAAGAAGCAGAATATGGAGGCTATTGGTACAAAGTGATGGATGCGGACAATAATTATCAAGACCTCGACCACGGCGATCGGGGATGGTTATGTCCCGCTACCCTCTGCTTTTTCCCTGGCGGCCATCCCGAAAAACTCTATATTCAAGTGCGGGCTATTAATAAATAACAAAGCAACGCGGCAATAATGATATCTGTTTTTCATGTTCTAATCGGTTGCCCTACCAGTGGAAAATCCACCTTAGCAGCTTATCTCCATCAAGCCATACCCCAGAGCCAGATAATTTCCACTGACCAAATCAGGGAAGAATTGTTTGGGGATGCTAGTAAGCAAGAAAATTGGCCATTGATCCAAGCAAAAATTTCCGTTGACATTCAGCAGGCGATCGCCGCTGGAAAACAGATTATTTACGATGCTACCAATGCTAAAAAAGCTTGGCGCTCAGAATTATTACATACCTTGGAGCAGTTCAATAACTTACAAGTCATCGGTTGGTATTTAGAAACACCATTGAAAATTTGCTACCAAAGAAATAGAAAACGACAGGTTCCCTCGGAAGTTATTCAGACTTATTATCATGCCTTGGAACAGTTACCTCCCAGCAAAGATGAAGGATTCACCAAACTACACCATATTCCCTATGACCAGCTAGAAAGCATTGATTTTTCACGGTTAATAAGTTAATGGAAGAACCAATTTCCAACGGTGAGATATAACAATAAACGTCGAATGAATAGGATTAGAGAAGAGAAAATGACTACTTTTATCAACAATAGTTTATTCACCATCCAACCCTATTGGTTTGGTCGCACCTGGGTATTTAATGCTCCTAAGTTGGGAGTAATGGCGGAACCCTTTGTAGCGGGCACAAATATCGTTTTAACCCAATTAGCAAAAAAACACTTGGGCATTGAACCGGGTGACGGAGCCAAATTTCAATTAATTTTCAGCGCCCAGGGATTTCCCGGCTTACATTTAAGTTTTCAACGGCAGGAACCGGAATTTAATGGCTATTGGTATGTTAGTGAAGCTAAGGATTGGGCTTGGTTTTCCATGGCTATGACGAGCTTTTTCACCAATGGGCATCCTGAAGAACTTCATCTACAGGTTTTGAGGTAAAGGAACCATAGTCTTCCCCACAGACAAAGATGGTTTGATTCCCAAAAAACAGGGGAAAATTCAGCAGTTCAAACTAGACCGCCAATTACTGGGCAATGATGTTGCTTTTTTAAAGCAGGTGGCGCCAAATCAATACAATAAAACTTTTGTGGAAAAACAGCCCTTTTTCTTTTCGGGAGATGAAGCCATTGTTGAGGTACGTTCTGGCATGGAACTGGTTACCCTAGCCACGGAAAATTTTCTAGGCAAGCTCACCAACGGGGAATGGGAAAAACTTGGCTTAAATGGTTTTTTGGTTGGCTTATCGGCATCACCAGTTTTGCTTCCATTGTTATGGGTCTGAGTTTTGCTTTTTCGGCTGATACTCAAAAGTCCTACAACGATCGCCATCGGGAAAAGGTGAATCGCTTTTTCCAACGGGCCCGGATGGCCCTTTCCGCTATCCATGACGAGCAGCAACAGACATTGTTGAACCCTGACCAACCTTTGGAGCTAGAAGATGAACTTGGTAAATATAACTGATTTTGATCAAGCCCTAGCTCTGTTGGGTTTGTACGAACAGGAAGTAATGAAAACAAGCATTTGGGGTTATCTAGCTGAATGGCCCCAGCACCCTAGTCCCCCCCCGGCTAAGGCTGAACCTATGGAAGAAAACCCAACAAAGGCGATCGCCCCATCTCCCGATGGTGAATCGTTGAAAATAGCTGAGGTTGCCCCCACTCCAATTCCAGCATCAGTTCCCCCATTACCCGGCAATGTCAATGTGGACAATGCAGAGAATCTGACCGTCATTGTCAATAAAGCTCCTTTGTGCCCTAATGAACCTCCAGCAATAGTTGCGGTGGAGACTACCGCAGCAGAGCCAAACTTTGATGCCCAAAGGGAAGCATTGTCAGTGGAGCAGGAAAAGGAAAGACGGTTGTTTTATTTGTTTGTCCAAGAACTAGAACACACAGGGGATTTACGGAAATTGCCTACGGTACTACATCCCCCTGCCCGCTCGTAATTTACTCCCTTGATGCTCCACTCCTCTAGATGAAGTGGTTGTCCAGGTTTACCGTGCTACTGCGGGGGAAGTCCAAAAAGCCGTTGCTAATTCCGGCATTGACAGTGCTTTCGATTATGTCCCTGTGGGGGTTGGCCTTTACGTCGGCACCAAAACTAAGCCTTTCAATCTCCGGGCAGTCGAAGAACAGGTCAGGGCAGTGGAAAACCAAAATTTAGGACATTTACTGCTTGTGTACGAACATCTTCTACTCCATTATCTTTGTCCCCACTGGCTTGAGTTAACATCCTAAACTTCGACAAAGATAAATTAGAGGACTCAATTTTCCAAGATTTGAATTATTACAATGCTCCTAAGGCACTGCACAATGCGAACTAATGTTTATAAAAATAAGTAAAAACCTCATCTGACTATTGATCAAACATGAGGTTTCTAACTAATCTGATTTAATTCCATTGATAGGTTTTCTTAACTATTAATTAAGATTTGACCATTTGTAACCCTTGCTGTTTCCGACTAATCCGATTTAATCCAATCGGTAGGGTAGGGAGTACGTTAGAGGTCTTCACTCTCGCGCCAGACGTTTCCAACTAATCCGATTTAATCCAATCGGTAGGGATTAACTTACGGGACAAAGATTAATCCCTTACGTTTCCAACTAATCCGATTTAATCCAATCGGTAGGGCGTGCTTAAAGCACCACTAGCAGTCAAAATGATATGTTTCCAACTAATCCGATTTAATCCAATCGGTAGGGCGCAGAGGCAATCGAGCGTAAAAGCTCAATTGTGGTTTCCAACTAATCCGATTTAATCCAATCGGTAGGGTGCGGAAATTCTACCAGGGGTTTAAGCCGTACACCACGTTTCCAACTAATCCGATTTAATCCAATCGGTAGGGGATTTTTGAGCCATGTTGTGGCAATGGGCAGATGGTTCAGGTTTCCAACTAATCCGATTTAATCCAATCGGTAGGGAAGCAGTCGAGCTACACAGTTCCAGGGTAGATCTAAGGTAGAAGTTTCCAACTAATCCGATTTAATCCAATCGGTAGGGAGTTACCCTTTCAAACTTGCATCCAGAGCGGACTCCAGAGACAGTTTGCGAGGGCTACACATTTATACTGTCTCATTTCAGCTCCATCGTCAATCCAACAGCATTAAAACCCTTATAGGGCAAGACATCGAGGGCTGTAAAGTAATCAGTGGGTTTCAGGTCAATCATTGGAGTCCTCGCAGGGAAAAATTGGGCTAAATAATTACCGAAGATGAAGGCGTGGATAGAGGAGGTGACCCCCAAACCATAGTCTGGGAAAGCATAGATGGGGACAATGGATAAAAACGTATGCTATCTTCATTCTGATTAAATTGTTTGCGGAGCCTACGTTGTAACTCCTTCAGTTTTTTAGCAGAGAGGTAACACTCAAACACCGAATATTGCACCCGAACACCGTAACCTTCCAACAAATCTGCCACCTTTTTACGACGGCGATCATCGGGAATATCATAACAAATGATATAAAGCATCAACGAATACGATAAGGCTCATAGCCTTTAGAAGGAGCATAGACAAATCGTTTGTAGCATTTTACCTGCCGCAATAGTAAATGCCAACGGGGATGAAGTTGATTATCCACAGTTATTTCTTCCTCCATACGTTGGACAAAAGCTTGGAGAAAACATCGCCGACCAGACTCATTTAAAAAACAGCCCCCATCATGGAACTGGAAATGGAGATCAGTTTTAAGCGTGCCATTATTCACTAGATATAAAACCAAGGAATCTATCAAAGGAGCACGAAATTCCTCAATTAAATCCGAAGCTAAAGCTGCATGACGCTCTGAACCTTCATGCAAACAACCCTGGTAGGGATCGAGTAGATTCCTGACAAAGGCAGCGCGGGGAGAAAGGTACATGGGAAAACTCCGATTATGTTACTCCTTGGAAAACAAAAAAATAGAAAAACCCTTTTCCAGTGTTGTGGTTTACTCAGGGAACTCAAGGGCCTTGAAGTAAAGATAATGTGACAATTTAAGAATGAATGTAAATAAATATAAATATTCTTGCTTAGATCTTGATCTGAAATTGAAACATCAACTAGCATTCCTCTAATTGCTGCTCAGCCAACCCTTTGCCCCAGGTTCACCAACCAAAATTAGCCAATGACCAGCACCACCTACACTGCGGTTACGTTCGCCCCCGTCCAGGGCTTCATCGAAAAATCGAGGAAACTGCGGGATCTTTATGGTAGTTCATTTCTCCTGTCCTACTTAGCCAAAGCAATTTGTAATGCGGCGAAAGATCAAAATATGACTGTTATTTCCCCAGCCTTAATCAATGTGACTCAGGGGACACCCAACCAAATCATTATCAAGGGCAATTTTACTAAAAATGATGCAAAAGCTGCGTTGAGCAAATCATGGAATTATATTTGCGATACAGTTAAGCAATACATAGAAGATCAACTTCCCGATTTTCAAGATCAATTTCACTGGCAAAGAAATTGGAATTATACTAAATCCCATACCTGGGAGTTTTTCTGGGAACAGTCCCAAGTCAGTATTGAAGATGTAAGAAAAAGACTCAGTGAAAGTAAGCGAGAAAGAGATTGGACAGGTATTAATTGGCAAGGAGAAAGTTCTACCTTATCAGGGTTTGATGCTGTTGCTTGGTACGGTATGGCGGATAAAACTCACCCCCTCAATCATTCCATTCCGGAGCAAACCAGATTAATTCAGCAATTTTATCAACAATTAGACGATAAAGTTCAAGGCGGAATACTAGATAAAACCGAGCAGTTAAGCATTCCCGAATTAATTAAGCGATTGATTACTCTGCCCGATATTGCTAACCTATTAAATAATTTGACACCAGAAGAAATACCCAGTGTTGAGTATCCCAGATCATTTGTTGATTTAAATCGTAAAGAGCAATCTTTATACACTGGCTGGTTTCAAGGGGATGGGGATAACATTGGTAAATATTTAGCCGATCAGTCAAGACAGCTCGAAGAAGATATTGCTTTAGAGAAATTTAGTCGGGCGATGATGAACTGGGGTCGAGATTTAAAATACTATTTACCACCTCTGGCTGATCCTGTACCGAAGGTTCCAGAAAGGCGGCTTCCTCAACCCTTATTAAACAAAGATGGTCGTATTATCTACGCTGGGGGTGACGACTTTTTAGGGGTTCTCTATCGTGTTCCGCCCCAAGATAAACTAACGGCTAAGGAATGCTTAGACTGGTTATTTCGGTTTAATAATAATATTTGGTCTCAGCATAAAGTAACGATTACCGTTAGCATTGGCTTTGTCTGGGCCGCGCCGAATATTCCCCAAAGGGACGTACTGCAACATTGTCGAGAAACCGAAAAACTGGCAAAAGACAATGGGCGCGATCGCTTGGCAATCCGAATTTTATTTAACAGTGGTAATCATTTGGATTGGCACTGCCCCTGGTGGTTTTTACAAAAAATCTTAGAAGATTATCAAGATCGAGAAGGCAAGCAGAACTGGACACATTTTTATAATGATGTCGCTGTTTTAGAAACCCGCCATGCTTTTTCCAAAGATTCTGATCAAGTAGCCAAAGCATTATTTAATATTTATTTTCCCCATTGTTTTGAGGATCTTAAGCGTAATATGCTACCGAATAACAAGGAATATCAAACGCCAATCCTGCCCGATTCCGAACCAGAAACCTTAAACGACTGGGTAAGAAATCTTGCAAAAGTGGGGTTCCAAATTTATGCCTAACAAAACCGTGTCAAAACCTTTTTCATACCTTATACAAGTTACTCCCTTAGGCTTGCTTTACGGTAGTGCAGGACGTTTTCTTTCCCCGGAAAATCTCGTCGGGCGATCGGGAAATCATTTTCCCCCCAGCAGTGCCACCCTGTCAGGGCTTTATGCCCAACAACAAACCGCGGAAACCAAAGAGAAATTTACCCATCTACAAATTGCCGGGCCCTTTTGGGCTAAAGAAAGGGAGCCGCAAAACTTTTTTGTCCCCACCCCGTTAAATTACTTAGTCCCCAAAGAAAAATCAGAGATTGCTTATAAATTAAGTCCTGAATTTCCTACCACTGAGAATGAAACAATCCAATGGTTGCCCCAAGATCCGGCCAAACGTAAGGCCTATCAGGAAAAACCGGACAAATTCAGCGCTCGCCATTGGTTAGCCATTAAAGATTGGAATAAGGCAGAAAAAGTACATTCTTCCCCCTGGAAATTTTTGCCCCACCTCCATCCCCGCCTTGCCGAAGACCAAAGGAGAGTAGAACAGGATGGCGATCAAGGCAGTTTATTCCTGGAAAATTCTGTCCAACTTGGCCCTGATGTTTGCCTGATTTACCTCACCAATCATCCTTTGGAAGATGGCTGGTATCGCTTTGGAGGGGAAGGACACATGGTTGATATTCGCTCCCTTGAGCTTGATGGTAAAACCCAAGAGTTACTCAATGAACCCGTGGGGGAGAAATTTGCCCTCATTACTTCCGCAGTGTGGGGATCTAACCGTTTTTCGGAACGCTTCCCGGAACAGTGGTCAGTGAAAGCTCTATTGACAGACCGGGCCAGTCCTTTTCGTTACCGCTTGGGGGGAACCGGAAAAACCAAACGCCTCTCCCGAGGTCGCCATACGGTGCCAGCAGGAACAGTCTATGTGTTGGAAGAACCCATTGATCAGCCTTGGCATGACTGGTCAGAGGAATGGTTTCCCAAGGAAGGCTATTCCTTTAACCGATGGGGCTGTGGCCTCGCTTTACCCATTGCTGTCTAATTATTCACTTTGTCAAAATTCCATGTATCACAAGGCTTACGGCATTATTGAAACCCTCGCACCACTTCACGTCGGAGCAAGTGCCGGGGAAGAAACCGGTAACTTAAACCTAATTTTTCGGGATCAATTTACCCAAACCGGCATTATTCCCGGTAGTTCTATTCGGGGCCGCTTTCGGGCCGATATGCGATCAGATAATCCTGATGCGACCAGGACATGGTACGGACACGAAGCTGTTACTGGGCAAACAGACGGAAGAACCACCGAGGCGATCGTCAAGTTTGAATATGCTTCCTTGGTTTGGCTACCTGTATTCTGTCCCGGTCAACCAGTGGTGTGGATTAGCTGTCCTCGCTTGTTGAAGCGTTACTCTTTCCTAACTGGTATTTCCGCCACTGTGCCTAAACCTTACACTGGCTCTACTAACCTTAAAGCCCGCGCCGTTGGTAGCAAAAAAATCCTATTTTTCAACCTTGGGTTTATGGAAATTGAACATTCCCAAGATATGTCCCCCTGGGTTCCCGCTGGTACAACCCTCGATGAAGCCAATTTAGTGGTGGTGGGGGATAACGATATTGCCCAGTTGCATGACATGGCGCTCTATCGTCAAAGCCGGGTGAAATTGGCTGATGACATGAAAAAAGTTGAGGGGGGGGCATTTTTCAATGTGGAAGCCCTACCGGAAGGCAGTGTCCTGATTTTTCCCATTGCGCTTAAGGAAAAAGGTTGGCAACCCTTTGGCCAATCGACAACCCAAGACCTTTATTTTGGTGGTTTAGAGTCCATTGGCTTTGGCCACACCAGCGTTACATTAGGTGGAGACTTATAGAACCATGGCTTGGAAAACTTACGACTTGGATCAACAAGCCCAGAATCTGGTGCTAACAGCAAAAAAAAGGAACTCCGATTCCCTCAATCAAGCTTACAAAATGCGCATGGCGATCGCCTACGGGCTGGAACGCTTCTGGGGAGAACAATTGCGTTTAGCGAAACAGGACCCAGATAAGGCAGCTTTTTGGAAGGATACCTGGGCGGCATTGGTCAAAATTGTCGATAAAGCAGGCATTACCCTACCCAATGATGCAGTGAAAGCCGACAACACCCAGGCAGTACAAGCCATGAGTGAAAAACTTTGGAAAATTCCCCTAGAAGATCAGCGGGTGATTCTAGCAGTGCTAGCCCAGTTGTGTGATGCCATTGTTTGGTGGACTCAACGCTATAAAGATTAACCGCCCGTTGGTTGCCAATAGAACTGATTTTTTCCCTTCACAATCAATGGCGATCGTCGTCAATTGCCCGCAAATTATTTGGAGCCTGATGTCATGGTTAACATAACTGACCCCCATACTAAAATCCCGATGATGTTTCGGGCCCAAGTAGGGGGACGATGCCAACTAAATTACATCAACAACAAGGATGATAGCGACATTGACCGCTGGGCAAAGGAATGGGTGGAACGAGCCGATGACATCCCCCCCCAGTTCAGTGCCCAAGTGCAAACCAAAACCTATGAAATCGGTTGGCGCTTTGTCACCAATGGTGGGCAGGATGACGGGGTGATTCGTCCAGTGATGGGGGCCCAGGGAGTGCCCTTTTATCCCGGCAGTAGCATGAAGGGGGCATTTCGGCGGGTCTGTAATCTCAGTCAAAGGGAACGGTACTGCGGTAAACAAACCAGCAGTAAAGATATGGAGCCGGGAATTCTACGCTTCCATGGAGGCTATCCCACCGATAAAAGTTGGCAAGAAAAATTGGTTGACATTGTTCATCCCCAGCAAGGATGGCAGGTGCAAAGTTCAGAAAGGCCGGGCAGTGCTTTTGCCTTGATGTCCCTCTATCAACCGGAGTTGCGCTTTGGTATTTCCAGTACTATTACTTTGCCCGAGGAAGAATGGGACATCATCTGGCAACTCTGGGAAAAGGCCCTCACTACCGGCATTGGCTGTCGAGTAAGTGCGGGTTATGGCCAACCAAAAACTAGTGCAGTCAAACCTCTTTATCAAACTCAATTAAAAGGTCAAGGTATCGCCCCAAAACTTTTGGACGGTTCTGCGGAATTTCGTCCTAATATTTTTCGGGCGGCAATTCGGGGCCATGCTCTAAGAATTTTTGGTGGCTTAACCAATGCCGAAAATGCCGAAAAAGCGGTGGGTCAATTATTTGGTGACACGCAAAGGGATGGCGGAGTTGTAGGATTACTCACCATGGGGTTTGAGACGACTGAATTAGAGCTGGGTACTTTTGGCCAGGGCACGTGGAAAGTGCCGACCTATGAAGTAGAAGGAAAATTAAATTGGTTTTTAACCCAGAAGTCCTTGCCTTTGGATCATCAAAAAGCTTTGCTGAATTTGATTGCTTACCTAACCCGATTTGCCATGATTCTGGGGGGATTTGGTCGGTCTTGGCGACGGGTAGATCATCGCTTGTTTTATGAGGAGTACTATAACCCAGGGCCTAAAGGATTGATTGGTTGTCAGTGGGAATGGCAGGGCACCCAAGCATTAATGCGGGATGTGAAGGTCCGTAGGCCCGAGCATTTGTCCAAGTTTTTGGCAGAGGTGCAAACCATAGCCAGCACTTGGTTAGAGTTAAAGGGATTCCCCGTCAATCCAAATAACTATGCCCGTAATTGGCGAGAAGCTTGGCATCCTGAAAAAGTTAAAATTTTTGGTTGTCTAACTGATGGAGATTATTCCGAGGCGATCGAATGGTTTCATGGCCCTTATCGAGAGGCTAATTCTTCATTAGGAACCACCCAAGGCAGTATTTATAGGACATCAGTTACGGGGAGGATGAGTCAAATTGGCCGTATATGGCATCGCATGTACCCTGTGGTAAAAGTCATCCCAGATCCAGCAGCACCTAATGGTAGAGCCCCCCAAGAAACTGCAAATTATCTAGAATTTTTAACTATTTTTCCCGATGACAGCCCTGCCTCCAGGGACTTCGTTGATTTTCTGACAGCCCATGAAAAGTTTCAACTGCTCTGGCCCAATTGAGAATTGAGCTGGCGATCGCCATCCTTGGAGGCGTAATGGAGTTGATCAACTACTTCCTTTCGTCAATGCTTTAAAAAAACAAGGCCTAAAATATACCTGGGGAACGGAACCCAATTAAAACCTAATCTAATGACACGACTATGAACACCTTAGAAAAACTTGAATTATTAAAGGAGAACTGCGTTGATCAATCCGAACTAGACCGTATCCTAGGTCAACTTTTACAGGTAATGTTGACTCGATATTACCAAAAATTATCTGTTTATAATGCTGACATAGAAAAATTTGAGCAGGAATACAATCTTAATTCTGATGAGTTTGAACAACAATTTGACTCGGGAGAATTGGATGATGAAATGAACTTTTTTGAATGGTTTGGACTCTGTCAGTTGAGAAAAGAAGTTTCCCATAAGATTGAAAAATTGCAACAAGTATTATGAGGAATGCTGATGACTATCTGGCTTGGATCAAATCGGTGATTGCGCTTTGCCCTGTTGTTGTTGACCTTTCCCTCATTCGAGAAGAAACCTTAGCCGATAGAGGATTATGGCGATATCGTCTAACATTATCCGACGAAAGTTTATTAGAGCTATTTGAATTTTTTACTATTAAGTTCGATAAAATTAATGCTATTAAATATAGTTTTCATTGGCAAACCAAAGATGGGCAATTGATAAAACGTTGGGATAATGCAGCCCATCACCATGAAATTATTACCTATCCCCACCATCTGCATGATGGGATCAAAAACTTGGTTTTCCCCCATGAACCTGTTGATATTCAAGAAATTCTTAGCATGATTTCTGCTCAGATAACTTCCAGTTAATATTTTAATTTCTACCTATGTCCCGCGTTATTGTTTCCAGCATTGGTACTAGTCTTCTGAAGAAGGGTAATCCCGTCGAAAAACACTGGTATGCCCCTGGCGATCGCCGTCATAGGCCAGGAGTACGGAGAACTAAAAATGTGATTTAATCAACCTGTTATTCACCATGAAACTACTAATAACAACAACAGGGACATCTTTGCTTACAAATGCTGCCAAGCAATATGGGAAAAACAAAGCTGAAATCACTGATAATGAACTGCGCCATTACTTCGAGATTGCTGGTTCGGAAGCTGCATCAGCAGAGACCAATTCATTGCTGAAAATTGTTGAACCTAACGATTTTGTTTCACTCCTCCACACTGCCACCCCAGACGGCTCCCGCTGTGCTCAGCAAATAAAAAACTATCTCCAGAGCAACGGATGGAACAATGTAAGCCTACGGCAACTAGAACTTGAAGAAAACGAGTCCCAATTTGAGCGTCATGGTCTTCGTAACCTAGTCAATACCCTTATTGATGAAATTACGACGGGACAGCGGGAAGGTAAGGATGTCATGATCAATGCCACTGGAGGTTTTAAAGCACAAATTGCCTACACAACAATGGTAGGAACTATTTTTCAAATTCCAGTCAAATATATCTATCAAAATTTTCAAAAACCGGTTACTTTCCCTCCGTTGCCAATTACTTGGAACCTAGGCTTACTAATTCAGTATGATCATTTTTTTACCTGGATTGATGAAGAACCCCGTTCTATGCAGTTAGTTTGGCAACGACTACAAAGCATTCAGCCATCAGATAGGATTGCCATAGAACAGCTATTGCTTTTTCCCAATGAAAATGATAATAGCAATGAAATTTTTCTTTCGGCCGCTGGAGATATTCTTTGGCAACGCGTACAACAGCAAAGGCAAATTCCAGTTGGGGAACCACCACCATCGGATATTCCGACAGTAGATAAAATATCAAATTCTCTGACAAGGGTAAGACATCACTATCCCAGGGGAACTAGGGAGTTTGCAGAAACCGTGGCTTCTTTATCGGCTGTTGAAGAAATCATAGGAGGTCATTTTGAAAATACAACAAATCGACGCATCAAAAATGTCTTTGATGATGGAACTATTCGTGTTTTATGGGCTGATAATGAGAAAGCCACAAACTTAACCATCCGTACAACGGCAAGGGGACAGGCTCAAACTTTGCAATTTGCTGAGCGTTTCATCAAACCACTTTTGCAATAGTTTGTTACTTGTTTGTCTTGCTTGAATAACGCGGTAACCTAAAGGCAATCAGTTTTAAGTTCCTCCACCATGATTAAAATTATTACTTTCCTCGGCGATCGGGGAGGGCTAGACACAATCTATCAGCACCAGGGTAAAAACTATCGTGGACAGGTTTTTGCCGAGGCGTTGCATCAATTTTGTACCTATGATGCCATGCTAGTCTGTGTAACCGACAAAGCAAAAGAAAATAGTTATCCTATTCTTGCCGCTTATAATGACCCTCGCATTCAACCTGTTCACATTCCCACTGGATATACCACTGAGGAAATGTGGCAAACTTTTCAACTTATTACTGCCCAGATTAACGAAGGAGACCGGGTTATTTTTGACATAACCCATGGGCTACGTTCTCTGCCATTTTTAGTCTTCCTTTTTGCTGCTTATCTAAAAGCTGCTAAAAATATTGAGATCCAAGCTATCTATTATGGAGCCTTGGAGTTGCGAGAAGCAAAGGATAATCCTGCCCCCGTTATTGATCTTTCCGAATTTGTCGGTATGCTGGATTGGATTGCCGCCACTGATCGCTTTGTGAAAGTGGGGGACGGTTTACCTTTGGCAGAACTTTTGAAGAATGCTATTCCTGGCATAGAAAGGGCAAATGATCCGGCTGTCCGTCCTTTGGCAAGACAACTTGACCACGCTTCAAAAATTATTGGTGAAATTTCCCAGGCGATCGCCTTAGTTCGCCCCTTAGAAACATTAAAACTAACAGTAAGACTAGAAAAAATTTTAAATAAAGCCGATGCTAGCTTTGATCAACGGGCCAAACCATTCACTTTGATTGCCAGACAGCTTTTAGACGAATACGGTCAATTTGCCTTGTCAGACTCCCTGGATTCCGAAAACTTGAGCCGTAATCTTTGGCTTCAGTTTCAGATGATTGATTGGTATATGAAGCGGGGCCAGGTGATGCAGGCGATGACTCTAGCTGGGGAATGGTTGATTTCCGTTGTGGCTTATCGTTTGGGCTCAAATCATCTCCTAGACAATCGCCAGCAAGTGGGATTTGCCCTTAACAACGGGTCAGCAATTTTGCAAAAAAAACAGCCTCAAAAATCTTCTGAGTTTGACCAAGCTTTTCAAGCCTTGCCCGATTATAGGGAATTGAGCGATTTGCGGGGAAAGCTATCAGAAATTCGTAATGATCTAGCCCATGTAGGCATGAATAAAAATCCTAAATCAGCAAAGAATTTGATGGATCTAGCCAACAAAATTTTTCCTAGGTTACAAAGCCTAGCAGAAACTTTTCTGATTTCTGATAATTCTTCCTCAGTTGACGAACCTTCGTAAACTATTTGATCATAGCCTTTATTTTTACTATTCTTTTCCGTCAGCTCTTCCTCAGTCTTTGATTTTGGCTTATCCTTAATATCACCGTCCCTATCTTTGCTGTTCATTTGGCTGAATTTTTCTCTACTAAAGCTCTGATGATTGACCCGAAACCGATTGGTTATGTTACAGCCCTCGATGTCTTACTTCGTACTCCATCAATTGGATTAAATCAGATTTGTTAGAAACCTAAAATTAGCGCCTTGCGTGCGGAGAAATTCTCCCCAGCTACTGATTGGGTCAAGAATTAGTTAAAATTTGGCCGTCTCCGCCCATAAATCTTCACAGGTAATTTATTCTGATCCGAAGATAAATAATTCAGGTAAGCTATTTAGCTCCATTGAAGCCAGGGCTAGCAGTCTAACGGGCTGGATTATTAGCATTCTCTTTACCCTAGTGGGTTGATTGTTGGCATTACTGGGCAAAGTGACCTTTTTCCAAACTAAACAACTAACCCAATTTAACGTTACCTATAAACAGGGGCGATCGCCGAGGATGATTAGCTTTGACAACATGGAGGAGAAGATATAGTTGATTTAATTGAAAGTAAGACACTGACCGGAGCTAAAAGGCTCTTTGGTAAAGGCTTTAGTCGTCTTAATCTTACTTTGATCGACTATAAACCTTGGGTAGCGGAAAGTCGTCCCCATAATGCCATGGAATCGGGCACTCGTCAGGTGAAGGATGCAGACGGTTATTTTGTCGAAAATGGCATCCGTTTAAAGGAACATTGGTCGTTGGCGATCGCCAGCACAATCTCTTTCCTATTCCTCCTGATGGTGGAGCACATAAATTTGAACGGCGACACACTTTCGCTAGGGAAACAAAAACTTGGTTACGTTGTTGGTAAAGTTTTTTTACAAGGTTATCAGAAAAATGGGTTTAAAACCCCCTCCTTCAGGAGGGCTTTAGTTGGTTTTGTATGTAGAGTCTAAGCATTTCGATAGGAGCACCACCAACAGTAGAAGCGAAATAAGAAGGACTCCACAAAGAATCTTTGCCATAGGGTTTAGGGAGGTTCGCTTGTCCATATCGACGACTAGAGACACCTTTTAAGGCGTTGACTATTTGCGACACAGATAGCTTAGGTGGAAACTCAATTAAAGCGTGAACATGATCTGACTCGCCATTAAATTCAATCACTTGGAAATTCATCTTCTTTGCGACATCATTAAACGACTTTTCTAGTATAGCAAGCCCTTCTGAAGTTAGGACTTGACGACGATACTTGGTGACAAAAACCAAGTGAATTTTTAAGCTAGATACACTGTTTCTCTCCCTACGCAAATTAGTTGTCATTTTGGGGTTGTCTAAGCTAAAATTAGATACATACCCATTTTAGCTCAAGCAATGAAGTTAAGATATCAATACCGTTTCTACCCAACAGACCAACAGCGACAGAGTTTAGCTCAGTTGTTCGGTTGTGTCCGTGTAGTCTGGAATGATGCTTTAGCTTTTTGCAAAGATTCAGAGAAATTACCCTCGTACAATGTTCTGTCTAAAAGATTGACGGAGTGCAAGCAAACGGAGCAAAGAAAATGGTTGACTGATGTTTCGGCTGTTCCATTGCAACAGTCCATTAGGAATCTCAGTACAGCCTATAAAAACTTCTTTGATTCTGTTAAAGGGAAACGCAGGAGCAAAAAGGTTAATCCCCCTAAGTTCAAGAGTCGAAGATCAAAACAATCTGCTACTTTTGTTAACTCAGGATTTACCCTCAAAGACAATGACAGAATTTACCTTGCCAAAATTGGATTTCTTGATGTGGTGTGGAGTCGTCCTTTCCCATCAAAACCTAGTTCAGTAACGGTAATCAAAGATGCGACTAATCGGTACTTTTTGAGCTTTGTTGTTGAAGTTAACCCAGAACAGTTGTCCGACAATGGGCAGTCTGTAGGGATTGACCTGGGCATCATTGACTTTGCCACTTTAAGTACAGGGGAAAAGATTAAATCCCCCAAGCCCTTAAAGGCGAAGTTAAACCGACTCAGGAAGTGCCAGCGCAATCTTGCCCGTAAACAAAAGGGCAGTAAACGACGGGAAAAGGCACGGTTAAGGGTTGCAAAAGTTCATGCAAAGGTAAAAGATACCCGCACCGATTTTTTGCATAAATTGTCCACCAGATTGATCCGTGAAAACAAAACGGTGATTTTGGAGGATTTAAACACCGCCGGGATGATGAAAAATCGTTGTCTTTCCCGTGCCATTTCTGACCTTGGTTGGCGTAGCTTTCGCACTATGTTAGAAGCCAAAGCAGAAATGTATGGTAGGGACTTTCGGATCATCTCTCGTTGGGAACCGACTTCTCAACGTTGTTCCTGTTGTGGTGAAATTGGCGGCAAAAAAGAGTTAAATATCCGTGAATGGACTTGCCTTTTCTGTGGGGCAAACCACGACAGAGATATTAATGCCGCAACAAATATACTGGTCGCCGGAGGACATTCGGAGACCCAAAACGGACGTGGAGGAAACCATCAGACTACTTCGGTAGCGGCATCCTGTGAAGCGTCAACCCACCGAAAAGCTATTCAGTTAAATCTGTTTGCTTCGTAGGAATCCTTCGCCTTTAGCCTAGGGAGGATGTCAAATACCAAAGTTTTATATCTATTGTTAATTCTCTGTATAATCCGTAGTCAGATTGCCCAACAAAAACATTATGCCTCCAAGCTAATTAATGATTATGTATGGCGGTAACTACTTTCGTGTAAAACAGTCTCAAACATTATCAGCGTTCTCCTAGGTTAATTTAGATATAGTGACCCTGGGTCACAAACCTGCCAGTGAGTGGTGGCATAAGGCGGACAACTATCCTGATACCTGACACTCCAGTAAAGGAAGTCATATTTTTCCAGCCGATACTCACTATATCCCCCCCATGGAGACATCCTCTAACGTCAACTTTCGAGCCGCTATCCCCCAGGATGACGGGGTGATTGCCGAGCACTTTTACCACCTGTGGCGCGACCTAGGTATAGCCGATGCGGTGACTAAGCCACAGTGGGCCACCCTCTCCACCGAGTTTATCGCCCAGGCCCGTCAGCACCTGCACTATCAGGCCTTTGTGGCAGAAGTAGCAGGGACTATTGTTGGCTCGGCCGGAGGGCAGCGCTTTGATGGGCTTTATCCCTGGATTTTTTCTTACAGTGATCGCCAGTACGGCTATATATGGGGTATCTACGTGGAGCCTGACTACCGCCATCGGGGCATTGCCACCCGACTAACCCAGCTCACAGTGGAGCATTTGCGCGGCATCGGCTGCACTAGAGTAGTGCTAAATGCTGCCCCCAAGGCTCGCCCGCTTTACCAGCGCTTGGGCTTTATCGACAGCAATCTGATGCAACTTGATCTGAACGAAACTAAACTCCCATGACTCTTCTTCTCTCTCCAGAGTCTAACCATTTGGCAAACCATCTCTCTCCCTCAGCGGTAATTGACTGGCAACATCCGACCACTCTGCCCCTAGCGAAATACCTAACATCATTCGATGGTTAGGGCTGATATCGGCTAAGGCCTTTACCAAACAGCTTTTTAGCTCCGGTCAGTATCGTACTTTCAATTAAATCAACTATATGCTTTAGGAATAAGAATCACTGAGATATGTTTTGAAATTCATTCTGCAACTGCCTTATCCTTATTAAAATATCAGTAATTTCTTGACCAAAACTAGTAAGAAAATATTCAACCCGAGGCGGAGTTTCAGGATAGGTGAATTTCTGAAGAATTTTGTATTCGACCAATCTTCTTAAACATTCATTCAAAACTTTAGTAGATAGTCCTTGATTCTTCTTTAATAAAATTCCCGGACGATTAAAACCATCAGAAATACTGACAAGAATTGATATTGTCCACTTGCAACCAAGGCAGTCTTCAAATATGGAAATTAAGCTAGAAGAATCCTGGCTCCCTATTTTTACATCTTCTACTTCTTTAGACTTCATATTTATTACCAAAAAGTATCTATGTTACTAAAAAGTGCTTACTTGTCAAAGTATTGGGCGATTTCTATACTAGCTTTCATGAAATTACAAGGATGTAGAAAATGTTCAAAGTTCACGATGAAAGTTCCGCTCCAGAAGCATCTAAGCCTATTTTGACACAGGTCAAGAATGAGTTTGACATGATCCCAAATTTGGAAAGGGTTATGGCTGAAGCACCAGCTTTATTGGCAGGATATACCCATCTATGGAATTTGTTTGACACAACGAGCCTAACACCAATCGAGCGTCAAGTAGTTTACCAGACAGCTAATTTTGAGAATGAATGCGAATATTGTATTCCTTGGCACACAAAACTGGCTCAGATATCAGGGATGCCAGAAGTTGAGATTGAAGCTCTGCGGGATGGTTCTGGACTTTCAGATAGCAAGCTTGAAAGTCTAAGACGATTTACTCGAACCTTAATTACAGAACGAGGTAAAGCGAGTGGGAATGACATAGAAATTTTTTTCTCGGCTGGTTACAGCCATCAGCAAGCGTTAGAAGTAATTCTTGGTATTGCAATTAAAGTCATGAGCAACTACACAAACTCTATCGCTGAAACACCCATTGATCCACAGGTAGAAAATCTTCGTTGGAAAAAACCTAGGAAGTAATCATGGGATAGATCTATCTTTTTGGGGCAAGTAGTTTTGAAATTATCTTTACAGTCTCATTAAAATACTCTGAAGGTTACTTCAAACTCATGTCCAACATAATTATCACAGTTTTTGCAATTTCGTAAATTTCTTGATTTAATGAAAGTCATGTAGATGACGATGATTCTTGGCGGAGTTTTGGGGTTCTGATCGCTTATCCGAAAAGAAGCATAACAAATCACTGCACCCGACTGTGAGTTAAACTATTCTTATCACCCAAAGTCAATGACGGTGGGTGAATTTTACCATTTGACCGCTTTTTGAAACTCTATTCAAAAATGCTTTATAACGGATTTAATATTTGTGGAAATACTTATGAGCAAAGTCAGAAATATTCTACTAGTTCATGGTTTTTGGGCGGATGCCTCTTGTTATAGTGATCTCATCCCACTCCTTTTAGCGGAAGATTATCAGGTTATCGCTGTCCAAAATTCACTTATCTCTCTAGAAGATGATGTAGCTGCAACGAAACGTGCTCTGGATCGCATTGAGGGAAATTGTATTTTGGTTGGTCATTCATGGGGTGGTTTTGTCATTACTACAGTTGGCAATGACGAACGAGTTGCTGGTTTGGTGTATATCGCAGCGCTTGCTCCTGATGCTGGTGAATCCATGGTTGATCTTATGAGTAAATATGGCTCACCTTCGCCACATTTTCAAGAGAAAAATGATTTTGTTTGGATTTCTAAAGAAGGTATTGATGAAGTTTTGGCAAGTGATCTTTCAGAAGAAAGAAAGGCATTAATCTATGTGACTCAAACAACACCATCTACATCATTAACGGAAGTAAAGGCAAGTTTGCCCGCTTGGAAAAATAAACCAAGCTGGTATATTTTAGCGACAAAAGATAAAGCAGTTCCGCCTGATTTGCAGTGTGATATGTCTCGGCGAATGAATGCAAAAACAGTTACGGTGGAGTCAAGCCATTTTCCTATGATTTCGCATCCAAAAGAAGTTCTGGGAGTAATCAGGGAAGCAACAACCAGTAGTCAATAAAAATGCAATCGAACAAGTCTAGTACAGCAGATTAAGCAAAGCTGTTTGTAGAGAATCCACAGCGGTTGGAAAGTGCCCAACAACTGATTGAGGCCTTATTGATTCAGCACTAGAGCCGAGACTGACGAAAGCACCTTGCAAACAATCATGCTCAATCACGTAACTTTGCCACCAACTCCGCTCGGGCTAATACCTCTAGCTTTCGAAACATGCGCTTTAATGCTTGCTTGACGGTGTTTTGCGTAATCCATAGTTCTGTACCAACTTCGACATTCGTCAAGCCTTTGGCTACCAGGTCAGCGATTTGCCGCTCGCGGGGCGTGAGTTGTTTTGCCAATGAATTATCGGGCAATGAATATGCAGGCGATCGCCGCAATGCCGCCAGACAGACCGAAACATGACTGCACACCGCTCCTAGGTCCGCTAAATCCTTGGTACTAGAGGCTGGAGTTCCGGACATCCGGGCAAAGTGAATTGTCCCGATCAGGTGCCCCTGCCCAACAATTGGCCCGGTCATGATGTGCTCATGGCCATACTCAGAGCAGCAATGTTGCAAGTCGGTCAGCCGTTAATGGATGCCTTCTGGGCACAAACCGAAGCTACTGCGGCTCAACTATAGTTCTAGGGAAAATTCCGTTGCTGGGAAGTGGCGATTCCTCAGTGCATCTGGCAAGCTTTTAATCCTGAGACGGGAAGCTATTGGAAAAGAGAGGCCAACTTTTGGATCCCTGTGACGACCACATCCTCATCCATTTCCGTGAAGGTGACATAATCCCATCGCTGATGCAAGCATAGGGCCCAGGATTCTCAGTGACCCCCGGCAACCAATTGGGCATATCGTGAGCTTTATCGACCGGATGCCCCTCGGCCAATTTTCAATTCTTGTTTAATGGGGGCTTGGGTTTAAGTTCCTTGCTTTTGCACTTTCCGGTAGTCGTATTTCAGCTTTGGGTATCTACACTTTTACTGGGATGGAAATCCGTAGAAATGCCATATTTATTCTTTTTGGCATGTAGTCGCATTCTGGCTAAAGTTAAGCTTGCTATGCCAAAGATTACGCCGTGGCACTTCTCACAGGAGCTAAAAATGACTGGATGCTCTGCTCACCTCGCTGTGCATTGCCCGTGGTCAAAAAGTCGAGGGTGGCTCCCTGAAATAAGTGAAACAGTGATCGTGCCAATGCTTCATCCCCCGTCAGAGCTGTTAGAGAATCAATCCACTGCCGGGTTTCCCGGTCTAGAAATTGCTGAGTTTCGACATCCCCTTGCATGGCCCGCAGGTTGAGATCCATTGTCAACTTCAACCAGCCCTGCATCTCTGGGGCGGTAAATTGCTCCCACATCGTCAATAGTGACTCAGCAACGGTATCAGCATCTGCTACGGCGGTGTTTTGTAGTGACTGTAGCTGTTCACGCAGACGTACCTCTAACCGGGCGATTATCTGGCGCTCTAGCTCTTGCTTCGATCCAAAGTGATAGACCAGCATACGCCCACTGGTGCCGATGCGTTTGGCGATCGTGTTAATGCTAGTATCCAGTGCTCCCGCCTCAATGGCCATCTCCAAGCACTTTTCGAGCAACTCGGCTTTCTTTTGGGGTTCGGTGGGACGACTCATTGTTGACAATTAACGTAATAGCTATTACATTTATGATTAACGTAGTAATCATTACATTAACACCGTTTTACAGGTAAACACCATGAACAGAAAAGATCGCTTGAGCTTCGTGTTGGTGGGTTTTGGCATTTGGGCGGCGGCCACTGTGGCCTATCGGCAGGTGGGTTCAGTCTTCTTTGAGCGCTCGATTATGGAATACTGGTTCAACGTTGCCAGCACTGGCGGGCTATACACGCTGGTCTTTGTCGGGCTGATGCGGTGGCGGCGCATTAAAACCAAAGAATGGTTGCAGGGCGCAATCTGTATTGCGTTGCCTGGAATGCTAGGGGAAATTCCCATTTTGGCCGGCTTTAGTGACTTGATGAGCAACATGCACCCCGAAACCGCTGGACGCTACGCAGCGTTCTTATTTTCTGGGTACTCAATCTTGCTGGGCTTTGCTTGGTTCATGGCGACCAAAGATGTGCAATCACCTGCCAAGAATCATTAAGGGATAAGGTTGATTCAAGTTGCATCCCATGAAAATTACCAACCTTCAATCACTAATCCATTGCCTTGAGGGTGACGTATTCAGCGGTATGTTCTGGAACATCTCCCGATAAAATTTGATAGACAATAACCACACCAACCAAAAAACCAATAACCGTTCCCATTGTGAAAATAAAACCAATAGAAGTATTCTCTGACCAATGGGTTTTCTCAAAATCAATAAATTCTGCCTTGGTTAAAACTTTGATATTTTTGGGTAAATTTTAAGGGAAAATCGCTTTGTTCAGACTAACGTTGCCCAAAACCCTCTCCCCGTCTGGTTTTTGTCCAGAGGAATAGTTCTCCTTTTTGTCCCCCGGCGGCCAGTTGGTGCCCTTGGGGATGCCAGGATAGACAGGCAAAGCCCTGAGAGGCTCCCCGAAAATTTTGAGCCTGGCGTTTAGCCTTTTTCCATAAATGGACACAACCGTCTGCCCCAGCCGAAGCCAATAATAGGCTATGGGGTTGAAAGCCGATGGATTGGATGGTTTCTTGATGCCCGACAAGAACGCGACCTTCCCAGCCGAGGGCCTCGTCTGCTTGTTTTTCCCAGACCACCAGGTCTTCCCCACTGGCGGATACGAGGAATGGAGCCTCCATGTTGGTAAGCCTATCTGACCAGGCAAGGTGACGAATTTTACCCGGAAAGCCGCTCATTACCCAGGGGTCAGGGTTGTCCCACTCCCATAGGGCGATGGTGCGATCCAGGTTGCCAGAGGCAATGTATTTACCATCAGACGACCAGGCGATCGCCAGAGTGGCGGAGGGAATGGTTAAGACAGAAGGGTCATCGCTCCAGTCCTCTGCTGTCCAGACTTTCACCCCCTGGTAGCCCCCGACACTTAATCCTTTGCCATCGGGTTGCCAGGCCAGGGCCAAAACAGAAGAGGCCTCAAACTTCAAAGTGGCGACCACATCCCGGAGGTTTGCGTCCCAAATCTGGACAATTTTTCCCTGGCTAAAGGCCAGGAGATTTTGGGTGGGACTCCATGCCAAATGATCTATCCAAGTGGTGCCATTGCCCAGGGTGGCGATCCGTTCAGGGCCAGCGGGGGTAATCTGCCAAATATTAACGTGTCCATCTTGTCCCCCCGTGGCAAGATATTGACCATCCGGGGAAAATGCCAGACAATCCACGGATTTCCCCATCACTGGCTGTAAATTTTGTCTTTCTAAACCGTTAATGGCTAATAACACCACCTCCCCGGCCCCAGAACTGGCCGCGAGGATTTTGCCATCGGGACTGTAGGCGATCGCCGTCACATAATCCGCCAGGGTGCCTTGCCAGTGGGGTTCAAACTGATCGGAGTGCCGGTTTTTTAGACGAGACATGCCCGAAAATCCTCTCTCAGTTGGGCTTCATTCAGGTTGCGACCAATGAAAACCAGTTCATTTTTGCGCTGTTCCCCCGGTTGCCAAAGGCGATCGGCCCGGCCATCAAACAGCATGTGAACCCCCTGAAAAACAAAGCGTTGGTCTTCCCCCGCAATGGTGAGAATGCCTTTCATCCGAAAAATATCTGGCCCTTGGGTTTGCAGCAACTGACCCAGCCAAGCATCCAACCTATTAGCATCTAATTCACCAGATTCCACGATCGCCACCGAACCGACAGTTTGATCATGTTCGTGGGCAGTTTCGTTTAAAATTTCCGGGTCAATCTCCAAGGCCCGCCCCAGGTCAAAGGCACGAATACCCAACAGGGCATCCATTTCCAGTTCGGCGTTACGGGTGCGGTAAATCTTGGCCAGGGCATTCATGCCGCGAATCCGTTCCTCCAGTTCGTCTAATTGATCCTCTGTAACAAGATCGGTTTTATTAAGCAGTAGCACATCGGCAAAGGCAATTTGTTCCTGGGCTTCCTCCGCCTCCCAATGCTGCCAGATATGCTTAGCATCCACCACCGTCACCACAGAATCCAGATGGGTCTGGGTCTGCACATCCTCATCCATAAAAAACGTTTGAATTACCGGAGCCGGATCGGCCAAGCCCGTTGTTTCAATCACCAGATGATCAAACTTGTCCCGTCGCTTCATCAGATTACCGATAATCCGAATCAAGTCCCCCCGCACCGTACAGCAAATACAACCGTTGTTCATCTCAAAAATTTCTTCATCGGCATTAATAACCAGTTGATTGTCAATGCCCACCTCCCCAAATTCATTAACAATGACCGCCACCTTCTGGCCATGTTCATGGGTGAGGATACGGTTAAGCAGGGTGGTTTTACCCGCGCCCAAATAGCCCGTCAACAGGGTAACGGGAACCGTTGTTATTGTCTCGGTTGTCACCATAGGTTAAAATTCTATTTTTTAATAATGAAAATCATTCTCATATTATACGCAATCGAGGCAAAGCCATTGCCACCAGAAAAATCGCCAACTGGGTGGTCACAATGCTGGGGCCAGAGGGTAAATTAAACGCAGCGGAAACCAGCATTCCCCCTGCTGAACTCAGTGCCCCCAGGCCGGCGGCTAGCAATAGATAGGTGGTAAAAGTCCGACTGAGTAAACGGGCAGCACAGGCGGGAATAACAACAAAAGCACTAATTAGTAACACCCCGATCGCCTTAATGGAAGTACCCACCACCAAAGACAGCAGGATAATAAAAGCCCGTCGGTGGGCCGGGGCAGAAATTCCTTGGGCAATGGCTAGGGGTTCATGGAGAGTCAGCAAAGTTTGGGATTGTAGCGTTAGCCCCACAAATAGGACACAGACCACCAACAGGGCAGTTCCCACCAATAAATCTCCCTGATCCATGGCTAAAATATCGCCAAACAAAATACTATTGATGCCTCCCTTATATTGGCCCACAAAGGTTAGTAAAATAATTCCGATCGCCAGGGAAGAAGAATAGACAATATTGAGCAAAGCGTCCGTCCAGAGGCGAGTATTTTCCAACAGGTAATTGACCCCCAGGGCAAACACCACGGAAAAAGGCAAAAGCATGGAGGAAGGAGTCAGACCCAGCAACAAGCCAAAACTGATCCCCAACAAAGCTGAATGGCCCAACGCATCACTAAAAAAGGATAATTGGCGCAAAACGGTAAAACTCCCCATCAATCCCCCCATCAATCCCGTCAGAATTCCCCCCAACAGGGCCCGTTGCATAAAGGGAAAATGGAATAGATTTAGGTTCTCAGCGAGGGACTGCATAGTGGATAGATTTAGTTAGAAGAGGTGTTTGTGAGGGTTGGCAAGGACCGTTCCTTATATCGATCAATGGTGATGGCGGTAGCGCACAAACTCTGATCCGTATACCGCCACCAGGTTATCGGGGGAAAGGGCATAATCCGGAGTTCCCTGACAGCGGATTACTCGGTTGAGGCAGAGCACCCGGTCACAGTTTTTTCGCACCATGTCCAGGTTGTGGGAAATTTGCAAAACAGCCCATCCCTGTTCCCGTTTCAGTTGATAAATAAGGCGATAAAACTCTGATTCACTGTGGATATCCAGCCCGGCGGGGGCTTCATCCAGAATTAACAGACGGCGGGGGCGTACCACACAATAGGCCAACAATGCCCGTTTAATTTCCCCCCCAGAAAGGTTGCTAATGGGTTGGGGGCCCAAATGGAGAGCATCCACAAGATCTAGGGCCCGGTGAACCGCCAAGCGACGTTTGTGACGGTTAGCCCAAGGAAGTTTTAAGCCTAATTCATCCCACCCCAGGGCCACCAATTCATTGACGGTGATGGGAATACGGCGGTCAAAGAGAAAGTTTTGGGGCAGATAGGCGATCTGTTGTCGAACTTGGGGGGGTAGTGTTCCCCGACGGCCCAGGGGCTGTCCTAATACCAATACATGGCCTTCGTGCCGTGGTAAAACCCCCAAAATAGCTTGGATTAGAGTGCTTTTACCGGCTCCGTTGGGGCCCACAATGGCGGTATCTGTACCTTCTTTGAGGGCAAAGGAAACATCCTGCACCGCAGGGTAGGTATCTCGGTAAACCGTCAGTCCTTCCACCACCAAAACTTCATTTCTCAAGCTCACCTCCTAAAACCGGACTCCTAACCTTTGGGGAGCCATGGCCACAGGCTGCAGAGGCCCCAGCAGGAACCATGACTGGGGTGATGTATTGGTCGATGCACTAAAGGATGAAGCAAGGTTGCTGACGTTACTACGCATGGTAGCCAGGTAATACTCCGGGTTAACCGCTTCGGGGCCCCCAACTTCTATGGGATTAAAAATACTGACCTGAATCCCCATATCCTTGGCGATCGCCCCCAAGCTATCTTCTCCAGCACTGGGCTCGGTCAGAATGGTTTTCAGATTAGAGGCTTTCACCGTATCCATCACCCGTTTGATATCCCCTGGGGCTGGTTTATCCGCCGGCACATCCACCAGAAACTCTGCTTCTAAAGCGTAACTCTGGGCAAAGTAGGGGGCAAAATCATGGAATGCCACAAAGGTTTTCCCTGCAAAGGGGGCTAGCTTATCGGTAATTTCCCCATCTAGGGCTTCTAGTTCGGCGATAAATTTAGCGGCGTTGGCGGTGTAAATGTCTGCTCCCGCCGGATCCACTGCAATTAGCCCATCTCTAATGTTTTGCACCTGCTGGATAGCGCGCTTGGGATCAAGCCAAATGTGGGGATTGTATTGGCCATGCTGGTGATGGTGGTCGGCTTCACTGTGCTCCCCATGCTCATCGTGATCGTGACCGTGGCTATGACTGTGACCGTGACCATGGTGTTCTTCCTCTTGATTCTCCAGAACGGCAATGCCTTGACTAGAATCAATCACCACCAGCTCACCGTTTTCGGCATTGGCGATTAGGTCCTCCAAAAAGAACTCCATTTCTAAGCCATTTTTTACTAAAACACTAGAATTGGCTAGATTCCTGACGTCGGCGGGACTAGCCTGAAAGTCATGGGGATCAACGTTGGTTGGCATTAAAGGAATTACCTCGGCCCGATCGCCTACCACAGCATTGGTAAATTGAGTGATGGGTAAAATTGTGGTCATTACGATCAAATCGGTGGCTGGAGTTTCCGCTTGGGGGCTGTCGGTTTCCCTCACGGCCTGGCCACAACCCGTAATGGCGATCGCCAGGGAAGAAACAACAAATAGTATGGTTTTGCGGATAGGAAAAATTTGAGTCAAGCTGGTCAGGGTTTCTAGCACCACCTTTTCTTGGTTGATCCGGCCCCGGAATCCCGCAGCTTTGCCTATCTTGTGACCATCTGGGAATCTTAAGGACGGGAAACTGGGAGCCATGGATAAAAAATGAGAATGATTATCATTTTGATACTACCACAGTAATTTTCAAAGGGGAAATCAAAGACGGAATCCAAAACAGTGTCCTTGATTTTTCCCTAGGTTCACCCCTGGGATGTTTTTCTGTTGAGCGTGAGGATAATCATTATCACCATCCATATCTATACCCGAAACCTTGCAGAAGTTCATTGATTTGGCGATCACCAAGCGGGATAAGCAACGCCTCGAAATTGCTAAAGTTTCCTACAGGTTTGGGGAAGGGGACAGTGAGCAATATTTAGCCCAGTTGAGTAGCTATGGTCCGCAAAAAGCCGCAACTTTTCAAGAATGGTCACGGCTTAGCAGTCAGGTTATTAAGGTTAAAACTCAACTTCAACAATCTTTTGTAAACAATCGTCAACACTTTTATAGTCGTTTCTAGTAGGACTGAGGCAGTCGAATTCACCGAAAAGCTTGTCAATAAAGACTTAAGCAGTCTCGAAATTATTTGAAATGACTATAGCTTCTATCAGTAAATCACTCCAATCATCAGGGGGATGACCGCTTTCCAGCATTTTCCTAAAGACTTTACAGGCATCTGTACTGCTTTCATAGGCTCGTTTCAAGTTTTCATCATTAACCCAAGCCAAAAGAATTATTTTACTTTCTTGGTGGTAGCGAAAAAATATTAGCTCTAAAATAACATTTTTGATTATTATTAACCCCAATGAAAACCCTGACTAATTTTTCTTCTGCTCCCCAACTTAACCGCTGTTTGGGATTAATTCAGGTTACCACCCAGGCGATCGCCGTTGTGGGGCCAACCATAACCGCTGTGATCAACATTCCCCAGGTCTATCTCAGTTCCGGGAACAGTAGTTGGCTCACTTACCTGATTGCCTGCCTTTGTATTTTGTTAGTGTCCCAGGTGCTGATCACCTTTGCTAAGCAGGAAGCGGGGACAGCGGGCTTAGCTGCCTATGTTCTGCAGGGTTTGGGAGTAACTTTTGCACGGTTAACGGGCTGGTTGCTCTTACTGGCCTATGGCGGCTTTGGCATACTACTGCTAGCCATGGCCAGTCAAAGTTTTGCAATTCTGATGGGGATGGCCGGACTCAAATTTCCTCTGTGGTTTTTTGTTGTGCTTTTGGGGGGAATAATTTGGTGGCTGGTGTCACGGGATGTGCGAGTATCCAATGGAATGATGTTAGTTTTAGAAAGTCTTTCAATTATTATAATTTTCTGGCTATGTAGCATTATTTTATTCCACCATAGTATTAAATTTGATTTGTCAGAATTTCAACTCACCAGCGCCACAGGCAACCAAGTACGTTCGGGCTTAATGATTGCTTTTTTGAGTTTTGTGGGATTTGAAAGTGCAGCTACCCTAGGACGTGAATCTCTCCATCCCCTCAGGGATATTCCTAAAGCTCTACGGATTGCTACTTTGCTCCCAGGGGGACTATTTTTAGTTTGGGCTTATGTTTTAGGACTAGGTTTTAAAGCAGCTCCCAGCAATATTCTCAACTCAGCTAGTCCCCTCGTTAGTCTCGGAGATTTTTTGCAAATTCCGACGGCGGCGGTGGTGATTAGTTTTAGCGCTTGTGTTTGTTTTTTAAGTGCGAGTTTAGGGGCATTCAGTGCCCTGGCTAGGGTTGGCTTAAGTTTAGGGAAAGAAAAAATTCTTCCTCCATTCAGCACCACAATTCATCCTGATTTCCACACTCCGATAGGCTCCTTAAAACTAGGATTAGGGATTTGTATTCTGGGTACTTTGGTCCTGTTGGCAACGGGGTTAAAACCCAACGACATTAACGATATTTGTGGTACTTTTGGGACTTTGGCATTGTTGTTGGTCTATAGTCTTGTTTCCATTTCCCTACTGCGAGACCACTATCGCCGTGGTATCCTTTCCCATTCCATTTTAATACTTGGTATTGCAACAATTCTACTATTAGCAACTGCCACCATTGCTTTTTTAAGTGGGCTAAATCAAGGGGACTTGATCAATACAGTGTTGATTTTCTTTGTTCTAATGGTTCTGGGCATTGGAATAATTGCTCGCCAAGGCGGTGGCCACCCCTGAAAATTGGAGAAAAATCGAGTCTGCTTTCTAGGGAAAGTTGAGGGGAGGTCTTGCCAGTCTCTGCCCGCATTCTTAACGTATGGTATTTCCCTCTAGGGGGCGTCCCCTAGACTCCGCAAGCTGTTTAAATCTGGAATGCTTATCATCGGGCATCAGCATCGTTAAAGTTACTACGGATAGGTACCTCAAATTTTAATTATTTTGATCAGCAACGAATTTATTAACCAGTTCAACATCAATATCTAACTCCTTGGCAATTTCGGCGATCGTAAGGCCCAATTTTTTCAGCAGGGGTATGGTTTCCAGCTTTGCCTCCAGCCGACCTTCTAGTTTCCCTTCCAGTTTGCCCTTGAGTAAGCCCCGTTGTTCCCCTTCCCGTAAGATTTCTTGATAGACAGCGAATTCCTTCATGATTTCACTCCTTAAAATTGTTCTAATAAACTCAGGGCTCAGCAGAATTCCTCCAAAAACAGAAGTTGCTGCCATCAGATTTGCCTTAACTCGATTATCCTCAATCTTTTCCAACGCAGTCGCCACTTCCCTTAATTTTAATGCGGGGTCAGAGGTCTGCGTCAATACTGCTAGGGGCAATAACCCTGGACTCTGAAGAAATACCTCTGATGGTTGCTCCCAAAGCCGAATCGCTTGATAACGATGTACAGTCTCCCCCACTTGAAAACTGTCCTGATAAACCAAGTCATTACTACTGGGTTTCAAGGCCATAAGGTTCTGTTAAATGAAAATTGTCCATATTGATAAACCATTGACCTTCTGGGGTTTGATGAAAAATATCCACAAAACGATGCTGCCAACGAATATCTGCCTCCTCATAAACGTAACGACTGTGAATGGTTTGAGAAAAACTTTCATCTAAGCCGGTGAAACTAATCCAAAGTTCTAATCTTAGTTGTTTATTTGTTGCTTCCAAAACCCCATAAAGTGGGCTATTACTGTCTATAGGATGCATAACTAACCAACTTAAACCGAAAACTGGAGTGTGAGAACGTAATAAGTTTAAATCATAAAAACGGCGCATTTTATGTCCTTCTTGGCTTTGCTCATCGCGAACTAAACTGACTCTAATTTGGGCTTCTAAAATACGATTATCCCTTTGATTAGCAGCGCGAAACATTAATGTTGGGATATTTTCAAAGGGGCAAACCACAGCAACTTCACTAAATAAGACCCTGGAGGTGGGTTTGGCAAAACGTGAAAACATTAATCCCGTTAAAATAGCCAGGCTGATCAATCCAACAAAAATTTCCACACTGACAACGATGTGAGCGAGCACAGTTTGGGGATACATAGAACCATATCCCACCGTTGAAAGAGTTTGAATACTAAAAAAAAATAGATCTAAAAATGATCCAGGTTTAGCATTAGCAATACCGTCTCCAATTAAGGAAAAAACTAGAGCAAAAAAGACATTTAAACCAAAATAAAAAAAGCCGACAGTCGCCAAAAATTTTGGCCAAGAAAGTACGAGTAACCAATGATATAGATCTGTCTTCATTGCCTGGGATTCTCTATGCCTAGGATTCCCTGATCGAATCGGACGCTGGTGGCGGATTGGATTTGCATAAGGAGTCGGCTTTAGTCCATGGGATTTACGCCAACGCCAAGGAAAGGGAAATTTCATCAATATTTTCCAGCCATCATTCATTTAAATCACCTTTACAATAAGCGATCGCCTAGAGATCTGCTATGCAGTGCGCCCGTTAGTAGCTCAGTAAGCCTGAAGGTCGAGAACTTTGGCAACAATTACAAAGGGTTAATGGCGATCGCCTAACCATGGATTTACTCGGATGGAGTTACAGTTTCGTAAAGATTGGTTACAGACTGATCCAGGTTAGTGCTCTTTACAGTGCCTTAATCTGCCTAACACGCTTTTGGAAGTAGATATACAGAAAGTTTCTGTATAATCCTTAGTTAGTCCTCTCATCTACGTGATTTTGTTAGTATCAAAAGAATTTGGAATCAACTAACTGGATTGAAGGTCAAGCTACGATTTACTGTCGCGCTAATCAAGCCAGATTGACGGTGGCTATAACTTCACCGTTAGGCTAATTTCGAAAAAAACATGAAAGAAGACTTTGGTTTCACACACATTGCTCTATCTGCAAAAAATATTGACTTGAGCATTAGTTTTTACAACCGCTATGCCAACATGTCCGTAGTGCATGAGCGATTAGATAAAGATACTGGTAAACGAGTTGTTTGGCTGTCTGATAAAACTCGTCCTTTCGTTTTAGTGTTAGTCCAAGACGAAAATCCAACCCCCATCCTAGGCCCTTTTGCACACCTAGGCATTGCTTGCAAGGATAAGAGCGAAGTTGATTGCTTATGCGAACAAGCTAGACAGGAAGGAATATTGGCTAAAGATGCCACAGATTCTGGCTATCCTGTTGGTTATTGGGCTTTTATCAATGATCCTGATGGACACACCCTAGAAGTCTCCTATGGTCAAGAAATTGGATTAACCAGCGAGGAAGCCCTTGCTGACTAGATAGCCCAGGCAAAAAACGGCGATCTCGCAGAGATCCGCTACGCGGTGCGCCGAGGAAAATGCTGGCCCCTGTGCCCGCCAGATTATCGGATGACCATCAACGGAATTTATAGTCGTTTTTAGTAAGACTGAGGCAGTCAAATTCACCGAAAAGCTTGTCAATAAAGATTTAAGCAGTCTCGAAATTATTTGAAATGACTATATGCTGTTATGACTCGCATTATGCTTCGTCGTCTTTCTTCCTCTTGTGCTTCTTTCACTTTATAAATGGACTCTTAGCGGTCTCGAAAATTATTTGAAGTGACTATAATAACAATTTTCTAATAAAACCGCCCACCTCCTAATCAAATTGGTTATTTAAACCATCAACTACGCCATCAAGGGGGCGAATAATTGCTTCCCCCTCGAGTAATTCTGGATCAAAAATAGCATCTATAGCTTCATCTAAGCTGTCTGCCATGACAATTTGATTGCCATAAACCACCACCACCCTGGCGAGGGTGGGCAGGCTATTTTTCTCTGCTTCCAGATAAATAGGTTCAACGTATAACAAGGATTCTTCAATGGGAATTACTAGCAAATTACCCTGGATTGCCCTTGAACCCCGACGATTCCAGAGGCTAATACGTTCGGAAATAACTGGGTCTTGGTTGACTAAGGCTTCAATTTGTTCTGGGCCATAAACCAGTCGTTCTTTGGGTAAGGTATAAAGCAACAATTTACCGTAATTTTGTTCGTCACACCGGGCAAAGAGTAGCGCAATGAGGTTATTCCTGGCGTTGGGAGTGTAAACCTGGGAAAGAACAAATTCTTCTTCTTTAGCATTAATTCCCGCCAATTTCATAATCAAGTAATAGGGGGCAATGGGCTGTTGCTCATCGGCATAGGTTTCCTGGGGAATCCGCCATTGGTCTTCCCGGTTATAGAACACGTCAATGTCTTCCATGTGGTAGGTCAACAAACGCTCCGATTGGGTGCTAAACATATCCACCGGATAGCGAATATGACTTTTTAAGGTGGCGGGCATGGCGCTAAAGGGCAAAAATAACTCAGGAAATATTTTTTGCCACGCATTAATTAGTGGATCTTGTTTATCAATGGCAAAAAAACGCACGTCTCCGTTGTAAGCATCCACCACAATTTTGACGGAATTACGAATGTAATTAAAGTTCCGTGCCGGTTGATTAACTTCTCCCTCCCCCGGATCAGAATAGGGATAATAATTGCTGGTGGTGTAGGCATCAATGAGCCAGTAAAGGGTGGAATGGCCTTCCCCAGGCACCGTTGCTGTGACAAGGTATGGATCTCGGTCAAAACGTAAAAAAGGAGCAATGTGACGGATACGACGATTAATGTTGCGGCGAAATAAGACTCTCGTGTCGGGTTTAAAGTTTTCCGTAAATAACATTTGCCAGTCTCGCAAATAAACCGCAAATAATAATTTTCTGATGGGAGAATTGAGAAAAATACCGCCCCGACCGTCGTAAAAGTTGTAAACATTTTCCTCCCCGCTGGGAAAATCCAGTTCAGGAATGGCAGTGTTGGTCATGATGTAGTTATCGGTAATTTCGCCAAAATAAATGCGGGGTTTACCGATGGGAATGCTGGTGCGAATTAATTCACTGGATGTGCGTAGGGCACCTTCATTTTGGTCTGTACCAATATCCTTGACAAAGTAGTAAGGAAGCCCGCCTTGATCGACTAAATTGACAGGGGAAAGGGTAAAACCGTAGCCATGGGTATAGACCAAATGTCTGTTCACCCAGGTTTGGGCTTTTTCTGGCACAGCGGTGTAATCCAGTTCCCTGGGGGCAATGAGGGTCTGTTGTTTCGCCATCGAGACCGTACTGCTATCTTGTTTCTGGACTTTGATGGTGTAGCGGTCTAGGTCAGCATCGACGAATTTGTAGTAAAGACGAATTTGTTGTAGTTGCCGATTGGTTTTCAGTAGGGGAATGGGGTCCCAGAGGCGAATATTGTCTAGGGTAACTCGATTTTTTTGTAAGCTAGCTTCGGTGAGTTGACCCCGACCGGTGAGGGTGGTGGGCTGGATAATCTGTAGGTTAAACGCTTCCCTGGTGGCGGTAATGTTACGGGCTAGATAGGGCCTTTCCCTAGTCAGTTGATTCGGTTGCACCACCAATAGCTCGATCGCCCAACCGCCCAGATTTTGCAAGAGTAGGGTTAAAAAATAGAGGGAAACGGGTAACCAGAGGGTGATCAGAGGCAATCGTATCCGTTGCGGGGAAGTGGCCTTGGCTACCGGCCAACCTTTGATACTTAACCAAGCCAACCAAACGGCGATCGCCGTGGTGAAAATCGCTAAGCCTGTTTCCACCGGTAAACGCCAATGGACATCGGTGTAGTTAGCACCGTAAACCACCCCATGGTTGGAAAAAAGATAACCATAACGTTTGAGCCAATGTTCCACCGCTAAAGTTAGGGCCACCGCAGAGCCTAAACCACTTAGATGCCTGAGCTGGGCCGGAGAAAAACCCCGAAACTTCCCTTCTGATAAACTATTGCCGGACTTGAGAATGATCAGGGTTACCCCCAACAAACTGAACAGAAATAGCCCCCGCCACCAACTCTCCAGCAATTGCCAGAGGGGGAGATGGAAAATGTAAAAGCTAATATCCCGGTGAAATTGGGGATCAATGGCATTGAAAGGTTGACCATTGACCGAAAGTAGTAAGCGGAACCAGTTGCCCGAAAGCAACATTCCCCACACGGCACTCAGTAGGAAAACCAGGCCCGGTAACAGTCTGGGGCCCCGCAAGAGCCCAATGAGCGTCAAAGTGCCAGCCAGGGCCGTAGCTGCCAATTGAGCTGGCAAATTGCTGAAATTGACGAACAGTAAGCGGATATGAAAGGGTTGGGGGACCGCTGGAGTGATGTTCGGCAGAGTATAGTCAGGGGTCCAAACCTGGATAGTAATGAAAACGTAGTACATCACCAGAGCCACTAGAATTAATTGGAGGCCGGTAATGAGGGGTAATAATATGGGCAGGAATAAGGGGCGGGAATGGGCTTTGCGGCCCATCAGTGGTTCGGGAATAGGCAGGTATCGGGAACCCGCCGCTACAGGCATAAGAATGGGAGTTGATTGGGCAACGGTGGCGCTGAGGACTGCTGCTTCCCTGTGGGCTAAGCGCTTAGCTATTCTTACTTGGAGGACAACAAAACCCCAGGAAATGGCTCCAGCAATTAGGGCAATGCTCCCCTGCCACTGGACTCGCTTCCAGAAAACAGACTGGAAGTGTAACTCCTGAAACCAGAGATTTTCCACATAGATGCGGGCAATAACCTCTAAGCAGACCAGGGCAATGGCTACGGCGATCGCCCCTTTGAACCACCGTTGCATGGTTTTAATTTCCTTCTTTAGCGGTAAACCATTGGGAGAGTTTTTTGATAGCCCAACTGCTGAGGGCCCCCAAAATTAAAATACTAATGGCGGGGTTAAACAAAGGTATCCAGAGTTTTTGCCAGACTTGATAGCCCAAAGGAATACCGGTAGATTCCCCCACTACCGCAATGGCAAACCAGAGAAATCCCAGCAATACCAGGAATACATCGGCGATTAAAATACGGTCTAGCCAGGTTAATAATAAATTTTTCATACCATTCCATGCCGGTTCCATACACTCCCCATCAGTTCCACCCCAATGAGCCAGTAGTATTGGTCCCTAACCTACTCAACTTCTGCTTTCCACTTTCTATCTTAATGCTTTGGTGGTGAACCCCCATGGGCTGGGCCAGAATTCGGCAACAGGATGACGGGGTGGGCGATCGCCAAGCTGTTAAGCTTTCGTTTGGGAAATAAACACCCAGGGTTTACCTTAGAAATACCTATCTAATCTGTTGCCTAAAATTTTGATTGGAGAAACAAATCACCATGGATTTAATCAGACAATTTAGCTATTTTCTTGTAGGGATAGTACTAATGGAAATGACCTTCACTGCGGCGATCGCCAGGGGCAATGACCGGGATGTGACCCCCCAGGAACAGCAACGTATTGTCCAGACGCTCAACGCCATGGGCTGTAGATCCTTCGACGATGCGGAGTATGACATTGACAAAAGGCGCTTTGAAATCGATGATGCCGTCTGTGCCGATGGTCGAGAATACGAAATTTATCTGAATAGTGATTATCAGGTAATCAAAAAAGAGCCTGAGGATTGAAATCTTCCTCTTGCCCCATTCAGGTTAGGTAAGTATAGCGTCGCAGACTCTGCTCATAATCTTCCAATAACCGTCGGGATTCTTCCAGGGTAATCTGACCGTTGCTGAGGGCCAATTCCGTATGCCGTCGCAGACCTTCCAACAAATCCTCAGAATCGTACTGCACATAGCCTAAAACCTCGGTCATGGTGTCCCCCCGTACCACCGACTCGATCTGATAACCCTGGGGAGTGGTGGCAATGTGAACCACATTAATATCACCGAATAAGTTATGTAAATTGCCCATAATTTCTTGATAGGCACCGACTAAAAACATCCCTAAATAGTAAGGATTACCATCATTTTCTAGGGGGTGAACTTCCAGGTAGGGCTTGACATCCCACAGGTCAATGAAGCGATCAATTTTACCATCACTGTCACAGGTTAAATCAGCTAAAATTACCCTCTGACTGGGTTTTTCATGGAGATGATGGATGGGCAAAATGGGAAAGAGCTGATCCAAGGACCAGGATTCCGGTGCTGATTGAAAAACCGATAAATTAACGTAATAAATATCAGTCATTATTTTGTCCAGGGCTTGAAAGTCTTCCGGTATATATTCCAATTGCCTGGTAATTTCAAAAATTTTACGGCAACAGGCCCAGTGAATCTGTTCTGCCTGCCCCCGTTCGGTCAAACTTAAATAACCAAAATTGAAGAGGCTACTTGCTTCCGCCTTGAGCTGTAGAGCATCGTGGTAAGGTTCTTGATATTGGTGGGGAGTAATTGTTTCGTAGCATTCCCAGAGATTTTTGAGCAGGGGATGGGCATTTTTATCTGGAGGGGTTGGTTCGCTAAAACCCATTTGATTGGTGCCCAAGACGTCAAAAATCAGCACCGACTGATGGGCCATGATGGCCCGGCCACTTTCGCTGACTAAGATGGGAGGAGAAATATTGCCTAGGTCACAAGCATCCTGAATCGCCGCCACAATGTCATTGGCGTAGTTTTGCATGTTGTAGTTTTTCGAGGCGGGATAATTAGTTTTGGAACCGTCATAATCCACCGCTAAGCCTCCACCCACATTGAGATAACGCATTTTTGCCCCCAGTTTGACCAATTGGACATAGAGCTGACTAGCTTCCCGCATGGCTTCTTTGATCAGGGCAATGTCTGAAATTTGTGTTCCCAGGTGAAAATGGAGCATTTTCAGACAATCAAGGCAGTTATTCTCCTCCAGACGATGAATCATCGTCACAATGTCCGGCATGGTTAGACCAAGCTTGGCCCGATCGCCTTTGGGGCTAGAAGTTTCCGACGATTTGGGGGACTGACAGCTCAACCGGGCCCGCACCCCCAGCATGGGCTTGATGTTTAACTGCCGGGAGATATGCAACACCCACTCCAGTTCCCGCAGTTGTTCGATGATGATAATGGGACGATGGCCCAATCGTTTGGCTAACAGGGCCGTTTCTAAATAATCCTGGTCTTTATAGCCATTGCAGATAATTAGAGGTTTGGCGTGTTTATCCTGGCGATCTAACGGGGGGGGCAGGGTCGCCAAGGCAATCATTAATTCCGGCTTGGATCCCGCTTCCAGTCCACACTGGGAAGTTTGGCCAAATCGCACAAGGGCTTCCACCAAATGGCGCTGTTGGTTGCATTTAACTGGATAAACCGCCTGATAAGTGTTGGGGTAGTTATAACGGGCGATCGCCTTGGCAAAACAACTATTCAATCTTTCCAGGCGATCGGCAAGAATATCAGAAAAACGAATTAACAAGGGTAACCCAAGCTTCCTTTGCCGTAGGGCTTCCACCAATTCCAACAAATCCAATGATCCGCCCCGATCGCCGTTGGGGGAGACGGTGACGTTACCCGCCGCATTGATGGCAAAATAGGGCGCTCCCCAGGCATCCACCCGGTAAAGAGCTTCACTTTCTTCAATACTCCAGGGAGCATTTTTTTTCTTCGATTTCTTTCCCAATGGTTTTTCCCCCGGCAAAGGTTCTTCCCCCATAATTCCTCTACTGACGATGGATGGATTTGTCTTCTAATGGTAACTGTCTGGAGTCCCTGGCGATCGCCGGTTTTTTCGGCAGGCAAAAAGCACCCCCCGATGATAGGAGAGTGCCATTTGCCGATTATTCAGTTGATGTTACATCAAGGAATTAACCGTTGATAGCAGGAGCGGTCAAAGCCACAGGAGCTTGCTCCCCAGACGCTAAGTCAAGGGGGAAGTTGTGGGCATTGCGTTCGTGCATTACTTCAAAACCGATGTTGGCGCGGTTCAACACATCAGCCCAGGTGCCGATTACACGACCTTGGCTATCCAAGATGGACTGGTTGAAGTTGAATCCGTTCAGGTTGAACGCCATGGTGCTTACGCCCATCGCAGTGAACCAGATGCCGATTACAGGCCAAGCACCCAAGAAGAAGTGCAAGGAGCGGCTGTTGTTGAAAGAAGCATATTGGAAGATCAACCGACCAAAGTAGCCGTGGGCAGCAACGATGTTGTAGGTTTCTTCTTCTTGACCGAATTTGTAACCGTAGTTCTGGGATTCAACTTCAGTGGTTTCACGAACCAAGGAGGAGGTCACCAAGGAACCATGCATGGCAGAGAACAAGCTACCACCGAATACACCAGCCACACCTAACATGTGGAAGGGGTGCATCAGGATGTTGTGCTCAGCTTGGAACACGATCATGAAGTTGAAGGTACCGGAAATACCCAAGGGCATACCATCAGAGAAGGAGCCCTGACCGATGGGGTAAATCAAGAAGACAGCGGTAGCAGCGGATACGGGGGCAGAGTAAGCCACACAAATCCAAGGACGCATACCTAAGCGGTAGGACAGTTCCCACTGACGACCCATGTAGCAGAAAATGCCGATGAGGAAGTGGAATACTACCAACTGGTAAGGACCACCGTTGTACAACCACTCATCTAAGGAAGCGGCTTCCCAGATGGGGTAGAAGTGCAAACCGATAGCGTTGGAAGAAGGTACAACAGCACCAGAAATGATGTTGTTACCGTAGAGTAAAGAACCAGCAACGGGCTCACGGATTCCGTCGATGTCAACGGGGGGAGCAGCGATGAAGGCGATGATGAAGCAGGTGGTCGCAGTTAAGAGGGTGGGGATCATCAAGGTACCGAACCAACCGACATAAATCCGGTTGTTGGTAGAGGTGACCCACTGACAAAACTGTTCCCACAAGGAAGCGCTTTCGCGCTGTTGGAGAGTCGTAGTCATTTGGTTATGATTCCTTATGTATTTGTCAAGGTTCGAAGGGTTTGGCGTTGAGTTCGGAGGTTTCCTCGCTCGTCAGCCGGTTTTGTATGTATGTAATCAACATAACAAGATTGTAACGATTTGTAAAGGCTTTTCTGAAAAAATCTAGTCCGAGCCTTGTCAATGGTTCAATTGAACCGGTAGCCTCATGGTTGATAAAATTAGAACAAATACACGAAATATTTAAAAGATTTCCCCAGGTATCTTGGAGATAGGCGAATGCCTTCGTTTTTCATTTGGCCCATCCTGGTTTGGGTGAAATTTAGACAATGGCCTCCAGGGCAAAGGGTTTATCATGGGGGTCTGTTGTTGAACTGCTAGCCATGTCCTTCGTCGGTCTTCATATCCATAGTGACTATAGCCTTCTAGATGGGGCTTCCCAATTACCGGCCTTGATTGACCGGGCCATTGAGCTGGGCATGCCGGCGATCGCCTTGACGGACCATGGGGTGATGTATGGGGCGGTGGAGTTGCTGAAAGTCTGCCGGGGCAAACCGATTAAGCCTATCATTGGCAACGAAATGTATGTAATCAATGGTGATATTGAAATCAATAAGCGTCACCGTCGTTTTCATCAGGTAGTTTTAGCGAAGAATAATCAGGGCTACAGAAATTTAGTTAAACTCACCACCATTTCTAACTTGAAAGGTATTCAAGGCAGCGGTATTTTTGCCCGACCTTGTATTAACAAAGAGTTGCTAGAGCAGTATAGGGAAGGTTTAATTGTCACCAGTGCCTGTCTGGGGGGAGAAGTGCCCCAAGCTATTTTAAAAGGTGATCTGGGTCATGCCCGTAAGGTAGCAAAATGGTATAAAGATTTATTTGGTGATGACTACTATCTGGAAATTCAAGACCACGGTTCAGTGGAAGATCGTTTGGTTAATGTTAACCTGGTCAAAATTGCCCAAGAGTTAAGTATCAAAATTGTTGCTACTAACGACTCCCATTTTATTTCTTGCAACGATGTAGAAGCCCACGACGCTCTCCTTTGCATTCAAACGGGCAAGTTAATTACCGAAGAAAAAAGATTACGCTACAGCGGTACAGAGTATCTTAAATCTGCCGAGGAAATGCACTTGCTCTTTCGGGATCATTTACCGGATGAAATTATCGAAACAGCGATCGCCAACACTCTAGAAGTAGCTAATAAAGTTGAACCCTACAGTATTTTAGGGGAACCCCGCATTCCCCATTACCCTATTCCCCCCAACCATAGCCCCGAAACCTATGTGGAAGACATTGCCTGGGATGGTCTGTTAGAACGGTTGAAATGCCGAGAGAGAAGCGATATTCCTGCGGTGTACAAAGAGCGTCTGGAATATGAATTAAGAATGTTAGAAAAAATGGGTTTTTGCACCTATTTTCTTGTAGTTTGGGACTACATTAAATATGCTCGAGACCATGGCATCCCCGTTGGGCCAGGGCGGGGCTCAGCGGCGGGATCTTTAGTGGCCTATTGCATGAGAATTACCAATATTGATCCGGTACACCATGGTCTTTTATTTGAAAGATTTTTGAATCCAGAGCGAAAATCTATGCCTGACGTAGATACGGATTTTTGCATCGATCGCCGGGATGAAATGATTGAGTATGTCACCCGAAAGTATGGGGAAGATAAAGTTGCTCAAATTATTACTTTTAACCGCATGACCTCTAAAGCGGTGCTTAAAGATGTGGCTAGGGTATTGGATATTCCCTACGCAGAATCAGACAAAATGGCCAAAATGATTCCTGTTTCCCGGGGTAAGCCAGCCAAATTAAAAGTGATGATTTCTGACCAAACCCCTGAACCTCAATTTAAATCCCGTTACGACAACGAACCCTGGGTAAAAAAATGGATTGACATGGCAATTCGCATCGAGGGCACCAACAAAACTTTCGGTGTCCATGCTGCTGGGGTGGTAATTTCATCAGAACCACTGGATCAAATTGTCCCGTTGCAAAAAAATAATGATGGGGCTGTAATTACCCAATATTACATGGAAGACGTGGAAGCCATGGGTCTTTTGAAAATGGACTTTTTGGGCTTGAAAAACTTGACCACATTGCAACGGGCAGTGGAGTTGATAGCAGAAAATAAGGGAGTGCAACTGGATTTAGACGATTTGCCCTTACAGGAGCGTAAAGCCCTGCAAATTCGAGCTCGCAATGGTTCTAAAAAGTTACCTGATGACGTTAAACAAACCCACAAATTATTGGAAGCGGGGGATTTGGAGGGGATTTTTCAGTTGGAATCCCAAGGCATGAAACAAATTGTGCGGGATCTCAAACCTTCGGGCATTGAAGATATTTCCTCCATTCTAGCTTTGTATCGCCCTGGACCATTGGATGCGGGACTAATTCCCATCTTTATTAATCGTAAACACGGTCGGGAAGAAATTTCCTATCAACATAAACTTTTAGAACCAATTTTGAATGAGACCTACGGTGTTCTGGTCTACCAAGAGCAAATCATGAAAATGGCTCAGGATTTGGCTGGTTATTCCCTAGGGGAAGCGGATCTACTGCGGCGAGCCATGGGAAAAAAGAAAGCTGAAGAAATGCAAAAACATCGGGCGAAATTTGTCGACGGTTCCACTAAAAATGGAGTTCCTTCCCGCATAGCTGAAAATTTGTTTGACCAAATGGTTAAGTTTGCGGAATATTGCCTCAGCTTTGACGCCGAAATTTTAACCGTTGAATACGGTCCATTATCCATTGGTAAAATTGTTGGCGAAGAAATTAATTGTTCTGTGTACAGCGTTGATCCCCAGGGTCGGATTTATACCCAGGCGATCGCCCAATGGCATGACCGGGGAGTGCAGGAAGTGTTTGAATATGAATTGGAAGATGGTTCGGTGATTCGGGCTACCCCTGACCACCGTTTTTTGACTACCGATTATGAACTATTGGCGATCGAGGAAATTTTTGCCCGGCAAATGGATTTGCTAACCTTAACGAACCTCAAGCTTGAAAATCTGGCTACTTTGCCCATTACGTCAGGGTAATTTCAAACTAATAATTGTTGATACTGATTGAAATATTGACGGTAAACAGCGGCGGTAACGGCAATGGTGCTGAGGGTATTGGTCAACAAAATTAAGAACATAATTAAAATCTGATAGACCGAGGCATTGAGGGGATCACCCCCGGCCAACACTTGCCCCGTTAACATCCCTGGCAAACTGACCAAACCCACCACCATCATTTGGTTAATGGTGGGAATCAAACTGGCACGAATGGCATCTCGACGGTAATTGGCGATCGCCTGCCCAGGGCTGGCCCCCAAACAAAGGTGGGTTTCAATTTCCCGAGGATTTTGTTGAATAGCACTGGCTAGCCTTTCGCCGGCTAAAGAGGCACTGTTCATGGTTTGTCCCAAAATCATCCCCGTCAAAGGAATCAGATATTGGGGGGAATACCATTGGGGAGGTTGAATAATCACTACCAGGGCGTAACCCAAACTAATGGCAGTGCTAGCCCCCAAAGAAAGCCAGAGCCAGCCGAATAGGGATTGACTCCGGGGATTAATGCGGTTTCTGGCCACCACAGCGGCAATGGTTAACATAATGGCCAGTACCAGCAGCACTGCCCCAGCATTATCTAGGGAAAAAACCACCGCCAGAAAATAGCCCACCACAATCAGTTGCAGAATGGTGCGCCCTCCGGCCCAGAGCAGTTGCCCTGTTAAATTTAGCCCCTGCCATTGCAACAGGGCGATCGCCGTGCCCAGCAGTCCCAACATCCAACCAATATCGGCCCAATCCAACTCGATTAAGGCATGTTCCATGGCCTTTTTCCACTTATTCCCTGAGCTACAACAATCCTAAATTTTTCAATGCATCCAGAGCCGCCTGTTTGGTGGCCATTTGTTTACTAGGGCCAGAACCCTTTCCTTGGACTTTGCCAGACACACTAACAGTGAAAGTAAATTCCCGGGCATGGGGAGGGCCTGCGGTATCGATCAGTGTGTATTCCGGTAACTGTTTGGTTTTCTCCAAAGCCCATTGTTGCAGCATATTTTTTATGTCCACCGTAGGGGAGGGTTTTGGCGATCGCCCGTCCTGGCTTTGTTCCCACTGTTCCAAAATGGGAATAAATAGCTCTTCAACAAAATCCCTCACAGTTTCCAAACCAGCATCCAGGAAAGAAGCCCCCAACCAAGACTCAAACACGTCCGCTAGTATGGAGGGATTATCCTGGCCGTCATCCCTTGCTAAACTGCGGCTTAGGCGAATTTCTGGGCCAATTTCCAAAAATCTGGCCAGATAAGCTAGCTGATTTTGGTTAACCAACTGGGCCCGTAAACGACTCAGCTCTGCCTCCGTAAAATGAGGGTAACGTTCAAAGAGAATCTGTCCCACTAAAAAGCCCAGCACCGCATCACCAAGAAACTCCAACCGATCATAGGAAGGAGTACCTGGATGTTCGTTGCTATAGGAGCCATGGGTCAGGGCCTCTAGCTTTAACTGGGGATCCCCAATGGCAGGTAAATCAGGATGGTTCACACGCCCCGTTCAATGGATCTTTCTGCTTGGGTAAATTCTAGTTGTAGACGCTTTTTCAACTTTTCGGGAATGGGGCGAGCACCATAGGAGGTGTAATAGCCAGCTAAGGAGTTGAGGGCCGTTTGCATGGTGGTGAAAGATTTCAGTCCACCGGCATTACCCTTGCGGCGGTAACGGGAAATGTAATCGTTAATTTGGGCCCGGGCAGTGTCCTGTAATTCCTGACGATTGGGGGCATCCTGGGGCAGATCAACTGCTTCCCGCAGAGTAGCAATAACAGTTAGGGTATCTTGGCTATAGTTGCCGGTGAGTCCTGTGCCACTGTCGCAGGCCGTCAGACCGATCGTCACTACTAAAACTAAAGCTAACAGCCGTGACAACTGATTTTTTAAAAAGGACATCACTGGGGGTTCCCTCGCTGGAATATTACTAGATTTTGCAGCTGAACTACCCCTCCCTGTTAAATCCAGGAAGGAGCTTCCTATCCAAAGAATCACTTTCCATTCCGAAAAATAGTAAGCCTTAGATTCTGCTGATAGGCGGACTCCCCAGTTCCTGAGGACAAAACCACGGTTACAAAAATATTTCGCTGTTTATTTAGCTTAGTTTTCGCTGTCCGTTGCCGTGTTAACAAGGTCACTTTATCAAAAATCGAAGCTAAGTCGCAAGGCACATCCCGCCCTCTGCTTCTCCCAGTAAACCAGCCTGTGGGGAGGGGGACTTCCCACAACATAATTTTGTTAAATTTTTGTTAAATTCTCTGACGGGTTCAACCCTGATCTGTGGATATGTTGAAAAGCTTGGCGGGAGTGGTGCTAAACTCGCTCCGTTGGGGTAATGGGGGGAATCTCCATTAAGCTAGCCCTATATTGGGGAAATTCTCCCATAAGCTTTTCGAGGTGGCGACTATCAAAATTTTCCAATGCTTTGATGATTTCATGCCCGTAGGCCTCTAAGCCATCCCAATGGTGTTCTTTTCCCAGCTTCCTGAGGCGATCGCCAAAGTTTCTGAGTTGTCGGGAAATGAGTGTGTGGCGCAGACTTTGCCAAATTTCGTTTTCCTGCTCTGTCAACAGGGAAATTAATTGTTCCCGCTGGCCTGGGGTCAGTAGGGGTACGGCGGTGGGTTGGGTCAACAGGGCGTTATCGATGCTTTCCGGAAAAGATTCTGCTGGAATAGAAGATTTACTTTGCTCAGCAATGTTCAGCTGGCCAGTCAAACCCAGGCGATCGCCGTCGACGGAGACAGAATTTTCCACCAAACGCACCGAAGGAAAACGTAAAATAAAAGTACTTCCTTCCCCCGGTTGACTCTGCAAACTGATGCTTCCCCCCAATAATGCTGTTAACCGCTTGGTAATGGTCAAACCCAGGCCAGTGCCACCATATTTTCGGGTACTTTGTCCCTGACTTTGGGTAAAAACATCAAAAATCCGGCTTTGATCTTCCGGTGCAATGCCAATGCCTGTATCGGTAACTTCAATGGCCAAAGAAACATATTGATCGGATTTTTGAATGTGCGTGTCCTCTACACCAATGTAAACAAAAACTTGACCTGTATCAGTAAACTTAATCGCATTACCCACCAAGTTAAACAAAATCTGCCGCAGACGTACCGCGTCAAAATAAATTTCTTGGCTTAAACTGGCATCTAATTGAGTGATTAAAATTATCCCCTTATTCTCCGCTGTGTAGTCAAAAATTTGTTTAATTTCTACCAAGGTTGATTTTAGATTCACCGGCTCCTCATTAATAATTAATTTGCCAGCTTCAATTTTGGAAATATCTAAAATATCGTCAATGAGAACCAATAATACTTTACTGCTGGAGTTAATGGCATTGAGATAACTTTCGGTCTGAGCTGGGCTAATATTTTTCTGCAGGAGTAAATCACAAAAACCAAGAATAGCATTCATTGGGGTGCGGATTTCATGGCTAATATTGGCAAGAAACTCACTTTTAAAGCGATTGGCAAATTCCGCATTTTCTTTTGCTTTCCTCAGCTCTATTTCAATGTGTTGACGTTCTTCAATTTCCCCCGCTAGCTGCTTATTAATTGCTATTAATGTGTTGGTTCTTTCTGCCACCCTAACTTCTAGATTGTCCCGAGCTTGCTTAATAGTTTTAAATTGATTTTGTAGGGTTGTCAACATTTCATTAAAGTTTTCATTCAGCGTCACTACTTCGCTGACTTCACTGTGGAGTGCAACGGGAGTTAAGCCCTGGTATTGTAACTTGGCTGGGATGTCGGTGGTAATCTTAGCTAAAGTTAATAATGGCTTAGCAACTCGCTTACTAATGCCAATGGCAATTACTAGGCCTATCAGGGTCAAACACAATAGTAAGCCTAGTTTTTGTACGGAGTGACTTTGCAATTGTTCAACGCTTTCCTGGGCAGGTAAACCAATGATTAATTGCCAACCATTAATATTTTCTAAAGAGCTAATATGATAATAGTAGGAATTGCGCCAACGGAGGGTTGGATTTGCCGGTTGATCCGGATACCAATGGTAAGTATTTTCATCAAGATTGCGGATTTCTCCTGCTTGGAATGGTTGGTAAACTTCCAGAGGTAAAAGGTTTGCAATGGTACTGGCTACCACTTGATTTTTGCCATCGGTGAGGGTAATGCTTAGTTGATCATTAACCCGGTCTGCATATAAAAGATTTTCTGCTTTAGATAAATTTAAAGAGGCATTGACAAACCCTTGTAAACCATTGTCATTCATCAGGGGAATGGTGATGCTTATGTGAGGCTTAATATCGAGGCTAGTACGATGCAGTGGCGAAATTTTCATTCCTGGTTGGGCAAGGGAAAAATTAGCCACTTTTTGCGATTGAATCAAGCCTAAGCGTGATTGACCCACTTCATTGAACTCAGGGGAGCTGGCAATTATTTTTCCTTGGCGATCGCCGATGTAAATATAGCTGAAACCATCGAAAGCTTTTTGGGTAGTTTCCGTTTCCAGGGAGAGGAAGAATAACTGTTCATCATTTCCCCGATTAACTTCTGTTAACAGAGGCAGAATTTGTTCGGAAAAAATCTCTGCTCCCCTTAAATGATTTTGATACCAGTCTTGAATGGAATTTTGAACTGGAATAGATAATGAGGTTAAATTCTCTGCCATTTGCTTTTCCATTTCCAAAAAAGATTCCTGACCGTTAAATACGGTAACAAATAGTAGAGGAAAAAAGATAAATGCAACTAGTAGATTAAATAAAGTTTGTTCAAAAGATAATCTTTGCCAGCGGGGGTAAGTAGGTTTTAAAAGAACAGGAAGTGTTACATTTGTCAGCCCAAAACTAGTAATTAGAAAGCTGGCAATTAAGCTATTAAAAATGCCATTAGTTGCTTGTTTTAACGTTACCAAACGAGCCGGCACCGGGGTCATATTTAAGCCCCAATGATAAAAAATATAAACCAGAGGCATACCGATTAATAGCCAAAATAAACTATTAAGCAGCACCAAGTTCCTTTGCTTCTGACGTAACATGATTGCCACCACTAAGGCTTCGAGTAAAATTACCACTAATGCATAGCCATGGTGCCAAATTAATAGGGTGTAACTACCGGCGATCGCCGCACTAATTAAGCCCCAAAATAAGCCGAAGTAAACGATAACTAATAGGGTGGCAATACTACCAAAAAGAAAATCAACACCAAAGAATAAATGTAAGCGAAAGTAATTTCCCCCATAACCGGCTAACAGCAGACAGGGCAACAGCCAATATTTTTGCAACAAAGGGAGAATTTTACCCATGGAAAACTGAAGCTAAGGCTAGGGAATGGCAGGAGAACGGCGGTAAAGAATCACCTCATTGTCTTGATATTCTGGCGCAAAAGCTGGGTCTTCGCTCACCTGTTGGGCTAATGTTTCTACGGTGCCCTGGGAATTTTCCCAACCGGCATAGTTTATCTGTAACAACACCGCATCAAAACGGTTTAAATCAAAGGGTGCTTCCGCTTCGATGGCTAATTCCAAGTCCGGTCGATGGCTGAGGTGAGCAGCAATGTGGGGGGAAGTCAACACTCGATCGCCTGGTTGAACCAACTGCACCGCCGCCTGTAAATTTTCTAACTGCCCCCAATGTTGCCAGTATCTCCCGAAAAAGTAGGTGTATTTGCCCAGGGCTAAAAAGGCGATCATCGTCCAGAGAATAATCCAGCGGGGTTGCTTGAGCCAACTACTGCCCCGGTACCAATGGGTCATCACCACCAATAATAAAAAGGGCAAGATGGGAATGGCATATTGATGAATTAAATCTTTTTGGGGTAAATAATCGGTAACCAGATTAATAAACAGAGCTGGAATAGCTGGGATAAACATAGCCCAAGCTCTACCCCAAATGCCCCAAATTACGGGTGCGGTTAATAGGACTAAATAAAATAAATTATCCAGGGTAAATAATGCCCCTAAAACAATTTGGGGTTTCAACACTAAGTTGATGATAATTTCTAGCACCGAATCGCCGAGAAAACTATAACGGCCCACCGCCGCCGCTTCTTCGCCGCTAAAAGCAGGAATAATCCCCTTAGTGGCAATGATAAACCAGGCTAAACCGGTCACTGTGGCAACTAATCCCATCAATCTTTTTCTTTCCCAAATCAGCAACCAAATGCCCAACATAAACACGGTTAGGGAAAGCACTGCTTTACTAGCTAAAATGACAATTAAACTAATGACAAAAATTGTCCATTTATTAGCCCTGGCACTCCACACCGCCCAGAGTAAGGCCGGTAAGGCCACCACCTCCGTATGGAAATCAAACAAATTAACATTAAAAATTAGGGGATATAGACCATAAACCAAAGCCATGGTTAAACTTTCTTTTTCCCCTAACCCCGTTTGTTTTGCCAATTGCCAGGTAGGCCAAGCCCCCAGAGCCAAGGCGATCGCCTGAATAAGAAATAACCAATAAACAGAAGGATAAATTTTATAAAAAATCGCCAGGGGATAGACCAAAAAGGCGGCGTGGTCCCCCAAAATATGAAAGCCCCGAAAGGAAACCCGGGGATATTCCCCTTGGCTAATCAGGTAAATGGACTGATCGAAAAAGCCCAAATCCAAAGCGGTGGACTGGAAAAGCCAATGGCGCACCGTGGCACAGATAAAGAAAATAAGGGCACCGATCGCCATGCCAATTAGCAGGGGACGGGGGAGAATAACTTGCTCAACGGGGGACTGATTTCCTTCCATGGGGGATAATGCGGGGTGAAAAATGCCCAAAACTCCCCCAAGATTAGCAAACCCTGGCCCAGGTTCAATTTCCCGGAACGGCGATCGCCAAAGGGAATTTAAGTGGGGAGTAGGATGGAACCAGGGACAGTATCAGCTCACCAAGTCAGGAGGTGTGAACGGTGGCCACAGCCCAGGTGCTATGTTTTGGCGAAATGTTGTTTGATTGTCTGGCCGACCAGTTGGGGCAACCGTTGGAATCGGTGCATTCCTGGACTAATTATCCCGGTGGTGCTCCCGCCAATGTGGCCTGCGCTTTGGTTAAACAGGGAGTTTCCTCCACCTTCATTGGCCGTTTGGGGATGGACAGGGCAGGGCAAGAATTAAAAAGTGTTCTCCAGCGATGCCAAGTAAATCTGGATGGCCTCCAAATTGACCCCCAGCGACCCACCCGTTTAGTTTACGTTACCCGCACATTGGACGGCGATCGCCATTTTGCTGGATTTGGGCAATACTCCACCGGGGATTTTGCGGACACTGCCGTAGATCCCAGCTTGATCCCTGAATCTTTATTTGCATCCGCTCAATATCTAGTAATGGGCACCATTGCCCTGGCCTATCCCGACAGTCGGGCCGCCACGGAGCGCATAGTAGCCTTCGCAGAACAGCATCAGGTAAAGATTTTTTTAGACATCAATTGGCGATCGGTCTTTTGGCAGGATGAGGCAGAAGCAAAGGAACGCATTCAAGCCCTGATTCCCCAGGCCGAAATTTTGAAATGCACCGACGAAGAAGCGGTCTGGCTCTTTGGTCGCCAAGATCCTGTCACCATCCACGACAAGTTTCCCCATCTCCAAGGGGTGCTAGTGACCGCGGGAGAAAAGGGTTGTGCCTATTCCTTGGGCGAAAACTACGGGGAAATTCCAGCGTTTAAAGTCAATGTGCAGGATACCACCGGCGCAGGGGATAATTTTGTGGCGGGATTTTTAGCCCAGGCCCTTACCCATGGGGAAAAGTTATTTACAGATAGCAATCTCAGTCGCCAGGCTGTGACCTATGCCAGTGCCATGGGAGCTTTAACCACCCTCCATCCAGGGGCGATCGCCAAATAATCATTGCCCATCAAAATGAAGTAATTGCAGATGAAACTTGAAAACTCAAGGTTAATGGGCCAAAATCTTCTACATATCATTATCTCGGAGAAGTTTATACAAAGTTTTTTATACAACTTCACCGCTCTCCAAAAAAGAAATCATGGCCAAATCCTTAACAGAAAAATCTTCCATCGAAGAAATTCGAGCACGGTTCGATGCAGATGTGGAAAGATTCTCCAATCTTGAAACAGGACAAGTCACCACCATTGACGCTCCCCTATCCATGGAGCTAATAACCCAGGCCGCCATTGCCGCCACACCAAAGATTGAGCGCATCTTGGACATAGGGTGTGGAGCGGGAAATAACACAATCCGCCTGGTTAGGGAATATAAGGGAAATTTTGCCTGTGATCTTTGTGACGTTAGTCAACCCATGCTGGAACGGGCAAAACAGCGTCTTTCTCAGGAAACAAACGATGAAATACGTCTTTTTGAGGGAGATTTCCGAAGTATTCAATTTGAAGAATCCAGTTACGATGTTATTATCGCCGCCGCAGTGCTCCATCATTTACGGGATAATGCCGACTGGGAGAACGCCTTCAAGAAAATTTACGGATTGTTGCGTCCCGGAGGTAGTTTTTGGATCACAGATTTAGTAATCCAAGAATCCGCTGCCGTTGATGCCTTGATGTGGCAAAGGTATGGCTCCTATCTTGAAGATTTAAAAGGAGCAGAATATCGGGAAAAAGTATTTGAATACATTGACAAGGAAGATTCCCCCCGTCCTCTAACCTTTCAGCTTGAACTTATGCGGCAGGTTGGCTTTCAATCCGTTGAAGTACTGCACAAAAATTCCTGTTTCGCCGCCTTTGGTGCCATTAAAGGAAAATAATCGGATAAGGCGATCGGTAATTAATCATTGCTATAGTCATTGGGAGATAATACGCAGCTCAATCCACAAGGTCAGCCAAGGTTGAGTTCTGAGTGAGCGGCGGCAAGATCTATCGGCAGTTTACTCCAGCCATATTTTTAGGTCGCTTTCACAGATCGCTCCTCCCAAGTTGCAACCAAAAATGCTGCCATTGAACCGGCTAAATTAACGGCAAGTGTAGCGTGCCGAGGAGAGGGTTTGACAGCTTTTTTGCCTCTACCATGAGCATCGCTTAGCCTATTTCGTAAAGTACCAAGCCCTTGAATTACTGACTCACAACCACCAAGAATTTGCTTAAAGATCTTTTCTTGATGCTGTTCAGGAGCCATATTAAGTTGTTTAGCAGTTTCTTTATAAAGTTTAGGCAAATCATCTTTATAGCTGTGAGCAATACCTGCTTCATCCAAAATATGTTTGCAGACTGATTCAATTAATGTGCGTGCCATAGTAATTGCTGCTTCTGGATCTTCACTACGCCGCTCAAGAGCTTTTTGCCAAGCAATGTGAACGTGTTCAATATCGAAATCGACAAGAATCGCAGAAATGTCGTCATCTGCTGGATGAGCTTCAATAACATTTTGCTCTAAAAAATTAATTAATGAACTAAATTTTTCCCATATGAACATCCTTCGTTCTTGGTAGGTATCAAAGCTTCCTTTAATGAAACCCCAAAATTTTGAGAGTTCATCGTAAGTCTTCACAAATTGAGGAAGACGATCTCTGACAGTGGGATCTCTTAATAATTTTAAACGGAGTTCACTGTACTTTTCCTCACTGGCATTACTATCTGTGGCGCGAGCAATTAATATATCTTGTAGTTGTCGTACTTTGTCTAATTTTCCCAAAAGTATTGTCATCGTTTCCAAAAGCTGAATTCTAAAATGTGCTAACCCAAGTTGTCCAACAACAGTCAAGTTAACACCAAAAGTCTATAGATAACCCCAAACAACAGCCTTAACCATTAACCACGTAACATTTTATCTCTATTGATTATACAAAAACTTTCCATGTGATGTTTCAAATTGAGTGATTGCAGAAAAACTTTATGTAATGCTTGAAATTATGGCGATCGCCAGTGAAACAGGTATTGGTTTATGATTCTTTGAATAGGACTAGTCATAATCTGATTCTTGCTGGTCTAAGGCCAAGAATAACTCCTCAGCATTTAAGCTTAAATCTTCGTCTGTCAAGGGTAGAGAATCAAAATGAGCTATTCGCCTGAAGATTTCCAATGCTATCTTTCTTTGTTCTATATTGGGTAACTTGTCAAAGTTATTAAGAATTTCTTGAGCTAAGGCAGTCATAGAATTATACTGAACACCTACTTTAAAGCCTAGCATAGTTGCCAGAACGTAAGCATATTTCCTTAGAATCGCTGCCAACATTGGTTTAAGGACATTTAACCTGTTCAAATAGGGTAATCGCAGGAAAATTTCCATGTAATACGTGAAATCATGGCGATCGCCATTTTGCTGGGTTTGGGGAATACTTCAGCGGGGACTTTGCCGACACTGCGGCATCCAGAGGCCGCCATTCCTAAATCACTATTTAACTCCGCCCAATATTTGGTGAAGAGCACCATTGCCCTGGCCTATCCCGACAGCCGGACCGCGCGGAACGTATAATCGCCCTGACAGAATAGGATCAAGGAAATATTTCAAGTGGTGATCGGTGGTGTGGGATGTGCCCCGTCGTCAGGCTGTAACCTATCCCAGTGCCATGGGAGCTTTAACCACTCTCCATCCAGAGGCGATCGTTGCTTCAAATACAGCTAAAATTTCCCCAACCCGATGAACTTCTCCAGGTAAAAGGTTTAAATTTGGGTAAGTAGGAGTCTGTCACCACTACAGGAAAAAGTATTGCAAAATACATAACTGGCAAATGAGGATGGGCAAAATATAGAAAGAAGCAAATCGCAAGCATAGAAAACGGCAAAGTTAAACCACTAAAACTATGGAATTTACATTTTTGCTCCCCCTCACCATTGGTTTAATGGTGGGCTATAAGGCCTGGGGTTCTCAGCACGACATTGCCCATCTAGCAGTGGTTTTTGCCATTGTTAATCTACTGGTGAGCTTACTATTGGCCCCGTGGGAAATACAAGTTGTTTTGCTAATCTTAATAGTTGTTTTAGCTGGGCCATTGTGGCAAAAATTTGACAATAAAAATAATTTTCAAGTTGCTCAAACTAACGAAGATAAAGATGCCACACTTCATTACCGTGGAGTTACCTATGAATCTCCAAAATCAGCTGTTTCCATAGAAGAAACCAAGAAAGTTACGAAGTGCTACCGAGGCATTGATTACGAATCCTCTGGAGCGTACACCCGAAGCGATAATGATCCCAAGGGCAAGGTAATTAAATATCGAGGCATTAATATAAAAACCAAAGCAGAAGACCAAGATTGACCGAATTATTAATGATTAAATGCTGCTGGTCAAATTCTCCCCCAAACACTCTGACAATTTCGGGGGAGTGGAAGATGCTTACCTCCCTATTGATAATGGCTTGGGAGGTGTGCTCAGTGCGATTAATAGTTAAGTCCGTTAAACCTGTACAGGGACATCCTTGCTAATTAACTTATCCCAACCTAATTCCCCTAATTGGGAGTTACGACGCAGAGGACGGGTGGCTAATTCCAAAATATCCCGAGCATTGGTAAAACCATGGATTTGGGCAAAGGTAAACTCCACTGACCATTTAGTATTAATACCCTGGGCTTCCAAAGGATTAGCGTGGGCCATGCCAGTGATGACCAAATCCGGTTGTAGGGCTTTAATCCGTTGAATTTGATTGTAATTATCCGGCTTTTCAACAATATTTGGTAAGGGAACCCCCATGTCAGCACAGGTTTTTTCCAGCAAAGCTAATTCCGCCGCTTGATAACGTTTATCCATATAGGGAATGCCAATTTCAGGACAAGTCATACCACAACGAATTAGAAAACGGGCTAGGGAAACTTCCAGTAAATTGTCCCCCATGAAAAATACTGATTTACCCCGAATTAACTTAATATAGTCCTCCAAACTTTCCCAAATTTGGGCTTCCCGTTCTGCTAATCCCTGGGGTTCAATACCCAAGACAGAACAAATTTTTTCAATCCAAGCCCTGGTACCATCGGGACCAATGGGAAATGGTGCACCAATTAATTTACATTTACGGCGACGCATTAAAGTGGTGGCGGTACGGCTTAGGAAAGGGTTAACCCCAGATACATAATAACCTTCGTCAATTACTGGCAGTTCAGTATAGCGTTTTGCAGGCAACCAACCGGATACTTTAACTCCCTGTTTCTTGAGCTCTAAAGTTAAATTAGTTACCACTGGATCTGGCAGGGAACCAAATAAAACTAATGGTTGATGATCCACATATTCCGATTCAACTTTTTCCGTATCAACCTTGCGGCCAAAGGTTAATAATTTCTGAATGGCATTGCGTTCTTCCTTGTCTTCCCCTTGCACCTGGGCTGAGGTGGGGCATTTATGGGCCATGGAAGCTAGCACCGTATCTTCCCCTTGGGTAAAGGCATAATCTAAGCCATTGGCTCGGGCGGTAACAATGGGAATGCCAATTTCTGCTTCCAGTTGGGGCGCTAAGCCTTCAAGGTCCATTTTGATGATTTCGGTGGTGCAAGTGCCAATCCAGACAATTACACTGGGGTTACGATCTCGTTTAATTTGTAAGCAAAGTCGTTTCAGTTCTTCATAGTCCTTTAGCTGGGCAGAAATATCCCCTTCTTCTAATTCCGCCATGGCGTAGCGGGGTTCCGCAAAAATCATTACCCCCATGGCATTTTGCAGAAAATAACCACAGGTTTTGGTGCCAATAACCAAGAAAAAACTATCTTCAATTTTTTGGTAGAGCCAAGATACGCAACTGATGGGGCAAAAGGTGTGATAATTGCCAGTTTCACAGTCAAAGTTAAGGGCGGAAGGGGCTTGTTGAGCAACAGTCATAGTTTAGGTTCTCCTAGGATAATTTTTATCTTGCCCCCCTAACCCCCCAATACTGGGGGGAATAGAGTTTGTGTTGTCTGAGTAATTTTTTCTAAAACTTTTGGTAAATCATCAATAACTTGATCGTTGGTAAATCGTAAAACATAATGACCAAATTCTTTGAGTTTTCCAGATCGATATTGGTCATACTCCTGTCGGCTATGATGAATACTTCCATCCACCTCTATTACTAATTTTAGTTGTGGACAATAAAAGTCAACAATGAAATTACCAATAGGATGTTGCCGACGAAACTTAAAGCCTAAAATTTGGCGATTTCGTAATGAATGCCACAAAATTTTCTCAGCCTGTGTTGCTCCTTTTCTCAAAGTACGAGCTGCTTGCTCAATTTCTTTAGTTGTTCCACGAATCCTATGGGAATCTTTCATCAGAAATGAATTCAAGCTTGTCTAAAATACTGTCGGCAACTCTTTGAAAATTTAGGGTTACCAAGTCCCCCAATTTTGGGGGATTTAGGGGGCTTAGTTATCAATCGACGGATCAGATTTAGGGGGGCAGGCCTAAACCATCATCAAGTCTAATTCTTTGGTTTGGCTAGCGGGCTGGGTAGGATTGAGGTAGAAATCAGAGAGTAGGCTAAACAAATCCCGATCCTGGGCATCCTTGGGCACTACTCCTTCCGGTTGGGCCAAAAGTTGATCCGCAATATTCAAATAATATTCACAAACGTATTCCAGGGAAGGGTCGGACTCGGCCATTTCAAATAAGGTTTTGCCTTTGACTCGGGAAACCCGAATGTCTTCAATTAAGGGCAAAATTTCCAACACTGGCATGGGAACGGCTTCCAGATATTTATCAATTAAGTCCCGTTTGGAAGTGCGATTGCCAATTAAACCAGCCAGGCGGAGGCTATGGGTACGAGCTTTTTCCCGCACGGAAGCAGCGATTCGGTTGGCAGCAAACAGAGCATCAAAACCGTTGTCTGTAACAATCAAACAATAGTCGGCATAGTTTAACGGGGCGGCAAAACCACCACAAACTACGTCCCCTAGCACGTCAAACAGAATCACGTCGTACTCGTCAAAGGCGTTGAGTTCCTTCAGCAATTTCACTGTTTCCCCCACCACATAACCGCCACAACCAGCTCCAGCGGGGGGTCCACCGGCCTCTACACAATCAACCCCAGCATAACCTTTGTAAATTACATCCTCGGGCCAGATGTCTTCGTAGTGAAAATCTTTTTCTTGCAACGTGTCAATGATGGTGGGAATCAAGAAACCGGTGAGGGTAAAGGTGCTGTCATGTTTGGGATCACAACCAATTTGGAGAACTTTTTTACCCCGTTTGGCTAACGCTGTAGAGATGTTGCAACTGGTGGTGGATTTACCGATTCCGCCTTTTCCATATACCGCAAGTGTCAGTGTCAAGGGAGTTGCTCCTAAAAAAATGCTAGGTCTGGGATGATGCTCAGGAAGTTTCATTCTCCGCTGGGCTGATCGCATTATTAGCGAGGTTTAAGGTCTTGGTGAAATAGATCAGGGCAGAAATTCAGCTTAAAAAAGTTCATTTATAATTTAAATCACATTAAAACATTCGTTTAAGTCTTTAAATCTATAAAAACGACTATTTTGAAATTTTGTGTTTATATTTTTATTAAAGTAAGACAAAAATAAAATATTGCTTTTGAGTAACTATACCCACGGCGATCGCCGATCAACTCTAGACCCCCCTTGCGTTAACTGTACTTAATCAAACTTGAGTTATACTCCTTAAGGATAGAGTGTTTAGAGATTAACTCAGGGAAGTTTCCACCAAAATGAACTATCTAAACTCCAACTTGTCCCATTGATCCCCAGAAAAATTTGGGCCCCTGGGCCGGGAAAAAAGCAGAGAAAGATTAATAAATGTGAATTTTTGCCAAAAGTACTCAAATCAGCCCAATACCGCAATCAAACTTAACGAATTCGGCCATAAGTTCCCAATGATTGAGGCCGACGGCGACGGGGTCCGGGGGCACCAAATTGATCACTAATATCCCGGAAAATATCTCGACGCACCACCGGATAATCCCCCACCCAGAGATCCAACTCCGGCAAATGGAGATCGCTGAGTTTATCCACCCGTTCCAACTCCGCATTTTTGGAGAACAACAACATTTCCGCCACCATGCCCGCACGAATTGCTTTATACGTCTTTTGTACCGGAGCCTGCACCACCGCCCGGAATCCCTGGCGATCGCCTACTTCAAGGTTAATGCGCCGCTCAATATTTTCCACCACCACTAAGCGACCAAACTGATCCGCCTGCTGGGTTTCATTAATAACCTCTTCGGTAATAAAAATATCCAGCACTTCCCCCCGCCAAAAACCCACATAGGGAAAACGACGGTACTGATTATTTCGCACACTGGCCACATACACTGGGCACCAGAGCCAATACATGCCGCCGATGATGAAACAAACCAATTCCACCCCCTGGGCTCCATGGCCAAAAATTAGGCCCACAATCCAGATGGAAACTACGATTAATAGGGAGATCAATAACCGGGCCAAGAGATTGTAGACCTTACCCCAGGCGAAGGAATATTGTGCCCCGGTGGCGATGAGTGGCACCACTTGATCAAACGTTTCTCTGGTTAGGGGAACGAGCATGGCATTAACGGCGATGGGCTATGGGGTGTATTATATCGAGCTTGGCTAAATGATCCCCGCCCTGCAAAGCAAAATTTTCCCGTGGCCATATTTTGATAAGATTGGCTACAAGTTAGCCGCTAACTTTGTACTATCCCGCATCAGGTGCGTAACTCCTATGGCTCTTGGCTATGTTGCCCTTGTCCTCCACGCCCATCTTCCCTTCGTTCGGCACCCAGAAAGCGATTACGTTTTGGAGGAGGAATGGTTATACGAAGCCATCACAGAAACTTATGTTCCCCTTATCCATGTATTTGAGGGTTTAAAGCGGGATGGGGTAGATTTTAAAATTACCATGAGCATGACGCCGCCGTTGGTTTCCATGCTCCGGGATCCCCTGTTGCAACAACGTTACGAAGCCCATTTATCTTTGTTGCAGGAATTATTAGAAAAGGAAATCGTCCGCAACGAACACAATGGCCATCTACAATATTTAGCTGATTTTTACGCCAAAGAATTTGCCGCTATCCGAGAAACTTGGGAGCGTTACGATGGCGATTTAGTAACTGCTTTTAAACAATTTCAAGATAGTAATAATTTAGAAATTATTACCTGTGGTGCCACCCACGGATATTTTCCTTTGATGAAAATGTATCCCCAAGCGGTGTGGGCTCAAATTAAAGTCGCCTGTGAACATTACGAAGAAAATTTCGGGCGATCGCCAAAGGGCATTTGGTTGCCGGAGTGTGCCTATTACGAAGGGGTAGAAAGGATGCTGGCCGATGCCGGTCTGCGGTATTTTCTGGTGGATGGCCATGGCATTTTATACGCCCGTCCCCGACCCAGATTTGGCACCTATGCTCCGATTTTCACAGAAACTGGAGTAGCCGCCTTTGGCCGGGATCACGAGTCTTCCCAACAGGTGTGGTCTTCCCAAGTGGGCTATCCCGGCGATCCGGTTTATCGGGAATTTTATAAAGATTTGGGCTGGGAAGCGGAGTATGAGTACATCAAGCCCTATATTATGCCCAACGGTCAGCGGAAAAATATTGGCATTAAATATCACAAAATCACCAGTCGGGATGGGGGGTTATCGGAAAAGGCTTGGTACGATCCTTACTGGGCTAAAGAAAAGGCTGCTGAACACGCCTCGAATTTCATGTACAATCGCCAGCAACAGGTAGGTCACCTATCGGGCATCATGGGTCGTCCGCCCCTAGTGGTGTCCCCCTACGACGCAGAACTATTTGGCCATTGGTGGTATGAAGGCCCGTGGTTTATCGACTACCTATTCCGTAAATCCTGGTTTGACCAAGACACCTTTGAAATGACCCATTTAGCGGACTATCTCCGGGGCAATTCCACCCAACAGGTATGCCGTCCTTCCCAATCCAGTTGGGGTTATAAAGGTTTCCATGAATACTGGCTCAATGAAACCAATGCTTGGATTTATCCCCATTTGCACAAAGCGGCTGAGCGCATGATTGAATTAAGCCATCGAGAAGCGGTGGATCAGTTGGAAGAACGGGCCTTAAACCAAGCGGCCCGGGAATTATTGCTGGCCCAATCCTCCGACTGGGCGTTTATTATGCGGACGGGAACCATGGTGCCCTATGCGGTGCGTCGTACCCGCTCCCATCTATTGCGCTTTGATAAGTTATTTGATGATATTCGGGCTAATAAAGTGGATTCCGGTTGGTTAGAAAAAGTCGAGGTGATGGATAATATTTTCCCTAGTATTGATTATCGGGTTTATCGCCCCATTTAGACTTTCTAAAAGCCCCCATGTTTAAGTTTTATTTACGTAAATTACTGGTGGGTTTAGGTCTGTTTTTAGCAACATTTACCATAGTGGCCGGTGTGACTTGGCTGGAGAAAAGTTCCCTGGCTTCCCCCAACAAAATTCGGGGAGTTTGGCTAACCAATGTTGATAGTAACGTACTCTATGATCCGGCCGAGCTAAGAACGGCGATCGCCGACTTGAAAAGCACTAATTTCAATACCCTTTACCCGACGGTGTGGAACGATGGCCATACCCTTTATCCCAGTGCCGTGGCTCAAGAATGGTTAGGGCAAACCCAGGATCCAAAACTTGGCGATCGGGACATGTTAGCGGAGGCAATTAACCTAGGCAAGGAACAGTCTTTTCGGGTTATTCCCTGGTTTGAATTTGGCTTTATGGCTCCAGCGGAGAGGGAGTGGATCAAAAACCATCCCCACTGGTTGACCACCAATGCCCAGGGGGAAACTATTTGGCTCGAAGGGGGCGTTATTCCCAGGGTGTGGTTAAATCCTCTCCATCCGGAAGTGCAACAATTAATTACTGCTTTGTTAGTGGATTTAGTCCGTCGCTATGATGTGGATGGTATTCAATTGGATGATCATTTTGGTTATCCCTACAATTTTGGTTATGACCCCATCACCGTTGAGTTATACCGCCAGGAAACTGGCAATGAACCTCCCCCTACCCCTGAGTTAAACCTCAATCAAAACTGCGTTAGCTCCGACCCGGCGTGGCAGCAATGGACCGATTGGCGATCGGCTAAAATTAGCCGTTACGTACAGAGTTTGGTGCCTATTTTAAAAGCAGTAAAACCGGATTTAATCGTTTCCATTTCCCCCAATCCCCAAACCTTTTCGAAAAATTGCTTTTTATTAGATTGGCAAACCTGGCATCAAGGGGGGGTAGTAGATGAGCTGGTTCTGCAAGTTTACCGGGAAAAACAAGCCTCTTTTATTGGGGAATTGCAACAGCCTTTGGTACAACAAACTAAAACGGAAATTCCTGTGGTGGTGGGTGTCCTCAGTGGCCTAAAGAATCGTCCCATTCCCCTCCAAAGAATTAAGCAACAGGTCGAATGGGTTGATGGAGATGGTTTTGGTGGCACCGCCTTCTTTTTCTATGAAAGTTTATGGAATCTGGAAGCAGAAGCTAACCCCAATCCCTTTGGTTTACGACAACAGTGGCAAAGATTTTACCGAGGGTTAAACCACCCATAAACAGCACTAAAGTCCAAATAAATTGATAGACTCTGCAAAACGATGGACTTTACCTCAGTTGTGGATCAGTAAGAGTTCTGCAACCGGTAAAAATAAGCTCGCCGACGTTGGGCCGCCTGTTTAAACACCGTTACATACTGTTCATAGCCACCGGGAAAGGCCACATTGATCTTCAATGGTTCTTCCGTATCTCGCATATCCCCTGGGCCGGCCACCACTTGGGTTTGTCCCGCAACGGTTTCCAGTTGTAGAGGTTGGCGGTTTTTCACTTCCCCTCGGGAACTGTCCACATACACCACTAAGTTGCCGTGATTTCCCAAATCCCCCAAATCTTGAATTAATTGCAAAAATTGGCGATCGCTCCCGCCGCGTCGAATTTCTCCCGTGGCTTCATCCACCTGGCTGGTGACCGTATCCCCTACCCCAATGATCAGGGGCATCAAGTCCGGATCAAATTTCGTTTTCACCAGATGCAACAGGTCCTGATGGGATGGTGGGGCTTGCCGAGCACTAAAACTTTCCCCCAAAGGATATTCCCCTGTCCGACTGTGGTAATAACGATTGAGCAGAGCCAAAACCCCTGCCTCTTTGACCCCCCCCCGCAACATAAATTGGAAGTCGGTGGTGCCGGAATCCCCAACTTTGGCCCAACGAACAATTTCCTTACCATTTTCATCCCGACCCAAATTGGGGGCATAGTGGATAAAAAAACTGTTTGCCAAACCCTGTTGCTCTGCCTCAGTTATTAACTCATCTAATAACTGAGCAATGGTTGCCTGCAAATCTCGGTAAACGTGTGGAACATCCTGCAATAAATTAGCCAAGGTATTCAAATTAGCCGTGGGGGAAGCCACATTATCTAAAACCGAAGCTTCTATGCCCATTTGCAGTTGTTCTGGGGACAAAGGATGGAGGCGATCGCCAAAGAAGGTTTTTAAACAATTGGTGATTTTCTTAGGCACCGCCGCTAAAAACTCCAACTCCACTGGCCCCACTCCGGGATGACCTACATTGCCATGGCGATCCTGCCACTGCACTCCCCCGGCCGCCAAACCCGGCAAATATAAACCTTCCCGTTGGACAAAGGAAACATCTCCAAAGGCCCGTTCCACAATGCCCTGAACTCCCCTTTTCCCCACGTGCTCCCCATTGGTCAACACATAAAAATGTCCAGCAAAAAGCCTAGTGGCCCGCACATAATCAGCATCAAGGCGACGGTTGAGGGGATCTTGCACTAGCTCCATGCAAACCCCGTCCAGGTCTTGGACGATGAGTAAATTTTCAGTTTGGGCTAGGGTGTGACAAAAAGCTCCATGGTCGAGGGAGAGATGTTTTTGGTGTAATACCATTATCAATCTGAGGGATTTTTCGCGTCTTGATTAGCTAAGGGTGGCGTAGGGGCAAAATAGGGCTATCAGTGCCCCGGCTCAACAACTCTGTGAAATCCGCCACCGGCAGAGGGCGACTAAAAAGATAACCTTGCAACTCGTCGCAGCTCATGTCCGCAATGGTATCGTATTCTGCCCAAGTTTCCACCCCTTCAGCCACTACCCGCAAATCCAGTTCATGGGCCAGGTTAATAATTGAGGCGGTAATAGTTTTATTTTTAGCATTTTGGTCAATATGCCGGACAAAACTTTGATCTATTTTGAGCACATCAAAGGGAAATTGTTGTAGATAACTAAGGGAAGAATAACCTGTGCCAAAGTCGTCGATCGCCACGCTAAAACCTTCAGCCCGGAGAACGTTGAGCTGTTCAATGGAATCCTGCACATTTTTGACCAAGAGAGTTTCTGTTAACTCCACTTCCAACTGTTGGGGGTCAATATGATACTTGCGGACGCCAGCCCTCAGAATGCCAATGAGATCTTCTCCATGGAATTGATCAGCGGAAATGTTGATGGCCACCTGGATCGGATTCAGCCCCAGACATTGCCATTGCTGACATTGGTTCAGGGCGGCCTCAATCACCCATTGCCCCACCACGCTGATAAAACCAGTTTTCTCGGCAATGGGAATAAAAATTCCCGGTGAAACAAAACCCTTACGGGGATGGTGCCAACGAATCAGGGCTTCACAACCCACCAAACAGTGATTGTGGATAGCCACCTTCGGTTGATAGTAGAGGTAAACTTGACCTGCGTTTAAACCCTCTTCCAACTCCCGCCAAATTTCCCCTTCCTCCGGGGTCAGGGTGGGGGTGCCAGAACGGTGGGAACGGCGACGCCTCTCAGTGGACAAACCAGGGGTTTCCGATTGGTAAAAAGCCGACAGTTTAGCTTTTTTTTGTAAACGACTATTAACCGCGGTTAATAAATCCTCTTGCTTGAAAGGTTTAATCAAATAATCATCTGCGCCGGAATTCATCCCTTTACGAAAATCCTGCATCGTCCCTAGGGCCGTCAGGAAAATGAAGGGAATGGCCGCTGTTTTAGGATTGTGCTGTAGAGCTTCAATTAGGCCATGGCCGTCCATTTCCGGCATCATGATGTCACAGATGATTAGGTCGGGCATCACCGGCAAAGAGTCGAGCAAACCCAGGGCCATGACACCGTTTTCAGCTTCTAAAACATCGTAGTTTTCCAAGCTGAGGGTTTCCCCAATCAACTCCCGGATAATGGCCTCATCTTCAACGATTAAAATGGTGCTCATGTATGTTAATCCATCAAATCCCTGTCAGGGTAGGGTAAACGAGGGTTCCTTGATGCTCTTAGCACCATCCACCGGCAGTTTACTCCATGGAACCCAGATTTTTTTCGATGGAGCAATTAATTTAGACCAAATTTTGGAAAATTGTTGATTATCGGAGCACCCAGGGGTCCCACCAGCCCAAGTTTTAAAACCTAATTCCTCCCTCAGCCAATACTTTCGGTAAATTTTAGGTTCCATTTTAACGACCCTCAGGTCAAGCTAAGATAGTGGCAGTTACAACCATCACCAATTTTTTCGTCCTCTGTGGGCGATCGCCCTGTCTAGACTTCCACCTATGAGCGCAAGAACCTTATTCGATAAAGTTTGGGATCTCCACACCATCACCGTTTTGCCATCGGGTCAAACCCAACTCTTCATCGGTTTGCATCTGATCCATGAAGTCACTAGTCCCCAGGCGTTTGCCATGCTGAAGGAGCGGGGCCTGCGGGTGATGTATCCAGAACGAACAGTAGCCACCGTCGATCACATTGTCCCCACAGAAAATCAGCAGCGGCCTTTCACCGATTCCCTCGCTGAAGAAATGATCCAGGCACTGGAAGAAAATACCACCGCTCACAGTATTCGTTTCCACCATATTGGTTCCGGTAATCAGGGTATTGTCCATGTCATTGCTCCAGAGCAAGGCCTCACCCAACCCGGCATGACCATTGCCTGCGGTGATTCCCACACTTCCACCCACGGAGCTTTCGGGGCGATCGCCTTTGGCATTGGTACTTCCCAGGTGCGGGATGTGCTGGCGGCCCAGAGTTTGAGTTTAAATAAGTTAAAAGTTCGCAAAATTGAAGTTAATGGTGAGTTGCCCCCAGGGGTATACGCCAAGGACGTCATTCTCCACATCATCCGTAAGCTAGGGGTGAAGGGGGGCGTGGGCTACGCCTATGAGTATGCAGGGTCCACCTTTGCTGCCATGGATATGGAAGAGCGCATGACCGTTTGCAATATGTCCATCGAAGGGGGGGCCCGCTGTGGGTACATTAACCCCGACCAAGTAACTTTTGACTATCTCCAGGGACGGGATTTTGCCCCCAAGGGAGAGGATTGGGACAAAGCAGTACAGTGGTGGCGCAGTATTGCCAGCGACGAGGATGCGGTGTACGACGATGTGGTTACCTTCCGGGCTGAAGACATTGAACCCACTGTCACCTGGGGCATTACCCCCGGCCAGGGCATTGGCATCAGTGAACCGGTACCGACCCTAGACAGTCTTGATCCCGACGACCAGGCAATCGCCCAGGAAGCCTATAAATATATGCAGTTTCAGCCGGGGCAACCGCTGAAGGGGACAAAAGTTGATGTTTGTTTCATTGGTAGTTGCACCAACGGCCGTTTAAGCGATCTGGAAGAAGCGGCCAAAGTAGCCAAGGGAAACCATGTGGCAGAAGGGGTGAAAGCTTTTGTCGTACCGGGTTCAGAACGGGTGAAACAACAGGCGGAAGCGGCGGGGCTAGACCGAATCTTTGAAGCGGCAGGTTTTGAATGGCGGGAAGCAGGCTGTTCCATGTGCTTGGCCATGAACCCCGATAAGCTCCAAGGGGATCAACTCAGCGCTTCTTCTTCTAACCGTAATTTTAAAGGTCGTCAGGGCTCCGCTTCTGGTCGCACATTACTGATGAGTCCAGCCATGGTGGCGGCGGCGGCTATTAAAGGTCAAGTGGCCGATGTGCGGGAATTAGTGCACTAATTTCTGCTTTCTGCCGGGTTATTGCCGAACTCAGGATTCAGTTCCAGCTAAAACAGCAAGGGAAAAAACAAGTCCCCCAAGATGTGAGCCTCAGGGGACTAAAAAGACCTAATTTACCCATTTACGCCCCTAGCTCATCCAGTGACTGGGGAGATTTAGGGAATTAATGCAGTTGGATCACTTTGGGTTGTTCGGTCATGTGAACGGTGTCCACAAAGCGGGCGGTGCTGGACTGGCTAGAAATTACCAAGCTCTGGGTCCGCACACCACCATGGAAGAACCGTACTCCTTCCATCAAGGTGCCAGGGGTGATGCCACAGGCGGCAAACAGAACGGTTTCGCCACAGGCCAATTCTTCGCAGTTGTAAACCTGGTCGGGATTTTTGATGCCCATGGAAGCTAAACGCTCTAGGTTCCCTTCCCGACTCTCACCGATTAGGCCGGTTTTAACCACTTCGGGATCATAAATTAACTGTCCTTGGAAGTGGCCACCAAGGCAACGCATGGCGGCGGCGGAAATTACCCCTTCAGGGGCGGCCCCGATGCCCATCAGAGCATGGATGTTTGTACCGGAGAAAGCACAGGAAATGGCGGCGGAGACGTCTCCATCACTGATTAGACGTACCCGGGCTCCGGCATTGCGGATTTCTTGGATCAACTCTTTATGGCGAGGACGGTCCATGACCACCACCACTAATTCCTCGATGCTACGGTTGAGGCAGTCGGAAAGGATTTTCAGGTTTTCGGTGGCGGATTTGTCGATGTCCACATGGCCTTTGGCTGCCGGGGGAGCTGCCAGTTTTTTCATGTAAAAGTCGGGGGCGGCAAACAAACCACCTTTTTCGGAAATGGCCAACACGGCCATGGAACCGTTCTGGCCATAGGCCACTAGGTTGGTGCCTTCACAAGGATCAACGGCAATGTCAATTTCCACTAATTCGTCGGGATTGCAGAAGGACTTAGCATCTTCCCTGGTGCAAATGCCTACTTCTTCACCGATGTAGAGCATGGGAGCATCGTCCCGTTCCCCCTCGCCAATGACAATCCGGCCCCGCATATGGATTCTGTTCATCCGTTCCCGCATGGCTTCCACAGCCACTTGGTCGGCGGTGTTCTTTTCACCTTTGCCCATCCATTTTGCCGAGGCGATCGCCGCTTGTTCTACAACTTCGATAATTTCTAAACCGAGGGTGCTATCCACTAATTAAATCCTCCCAACTGCTGATTAGGTTTCCCTAGCTTGTGATATAGGTTATTAGTCAAAAGTCTATCAGAGGGGGGGATCAGCGTACAGCATCGACTTGAGGAGACCCCCTAAATCGATGGTGGCGGTTTAATCGGCTATGGCCTGGGGAACTAATCCTCTAACATTAAATGTTGAGCACAATGTAACTGCTCAATTTTCTCTAGCTCAAGCGTAATTTGCCATGACTGAGTCCGTACTTTCCCAGGAAGATGCTTTCAACCAGGCGATCGCCAGATATAACGAAGGGGAGGAGCCCGAAACCCTAATTCCGGTGTTCAAAGAAATTGCCGAAGGTGCCCCCAAAAATGCAACGGTCTGGGCTTGTTTGGCTTGGTTATATCTCCTGGATGATAAGCCCAGTTTGGCGTTTAAAGCGGCCCAAAGGTCTATTAAAATTGACGGCTACCATCCCCAAGCCAGAATTAATTATGCCCTGGCCATGCTAGCCAACAAGCGGACAGGAGTAAGAGAGCAAGTGGAATTAGCCGCCCAAATGATGTCCTTTGACAAAGAAATTGCCGATGGGGTAATGGAAAGTCTTGAGGATGGACTTCAGCGGAAACCGGATTGGCGGGACATTGAAAAAATTAAGAAATGGCTGACTGAATAGCCTGACCTCCAAGTCCGTTGGGTCGGTTTTCATTCACTCATTAAAGCTCCGGCAGTAGCTAAGCCCAGAGCGCTCCTACCGCCTTGGCCAAAATACTCCCATGGACTGAAAGTTATAGTCAGTCAAAGTAAGATCGAGATGGCTAAGGTCTTTACCAAAGAGGCTTTTAGCTCTGGTCAGTGTGTTAACTTTCAATTAAATCAACTATGGTCTTCACCCATAAATGATTTGCATCTGCAGGAGTCAAGAACCTGTTTGTTTATCTACCCGCCAGACTCGAATACCTTGTCGGGGAATATAAACCGTCAGGGTTGTACGGTCAGCGCTGAGGGCCGAGGGGCCAAGGGGAAACCTGAGATCGCTCTTTGCCCTTTCCTCTGGTGGTTGTAAGTCCAGCTTTTGCCGAGCCTCCCCCGTTTGTGGATCCCACACCTGGAAAGCACCATCGCTACCCACAAAAATTCCCTGTTCCGTCCAATACAAAACTTCAGCCCGGTCAGCCTTGGCAATGCTCTTAATTTCCTTTGGCGATCGCCAATCCCAAATGGAAAGGGGTGAACCTTGACCCAGAGCAACGGCCAATTGTTCTCCATCGGGGGAAAATGCCAGGGATAAAACCCCCGCCGGCTGGTTACTGGTCAGGGCCGCAATTTGTTTCTGGTCGCCCATATCCCAGATTTCAATGCGATCGCCGTAAAGTCCAGGGGGAAAAGCCAGTAAACGACCATCGGGGCTAACCGCAATGGGTACACTTAATCGTTCCGTAGGGGCAAGGTCAGCATCAATGGTTTGTAATAATTTCCCAGTGTCTAAATCCCAAACCTTGAGGTTATGGGGTTCTGGCTCATTGGCCCAGGCATCCACCGATGCCAGAGTTACCAGCTTATTATCGGCGATCGGATAGGCCACTTCCCCTCCGTCTAAGCGCATTTGCACTCCACCGTTGGCCAAATTCCGCACTTGCACCTGTCGAACCGCCGCAGTGATTAACTGTTGGCCATCTTCACTAAATTCTAAGGATGAAAGAATATCTTTTAGGGTTACAGGGCCGTTGGGTTTTGTCCGAAAGGAATATAAAACTTTTCCACGGGGTAAATCCCAAATTTCAACCTTATCTTCCCCATATCTCACCGTCACCACCGCCAGCTGTTGACCACTATCACTGAGGGCAAGGTCTTTAGGCCCACTTTCATAACCCTTCAATTCAGCCACCACTGGAAAAGGATCACTCCCGGTCGGTTTGTCCATGACCAGTGCCGGGGGAGCCAGGCCAACGTAAAGGATAACAGTTGCAAAAAAGTAGGTTAGCAGCAAGATAATACCAATTAACCTTTGCCGCCTAATTTGGGAAGACTGCTTAGTTGCAAGGGTTGCACCGATAATAGCCCCAGTAATAGAACCGAGGGGAGCCAAAAACACAAACATCATCAAAAACCAGAGTCCTCCGTAGGGCCCACCAACAAGGGAAGCTTGATTGGCTTCGATGGGCAACAGGCCGATGAGTACCATGCCAATGAAGGAACCGAATATGGCCGGTTTGATTAACCATGCCCTGGGATTAGGGGAATCTGACAAATCCGATAAATTTTTTCCTCGCCAAATTAGAGTGGCGATCCAGCCCACCACTACCCCCACAACACTGGCGATTACAAAGCTAACCAGGGTCATGCGTAAAAGTTTAGGCAAAACCAATGTTATGAATGTGTCTAGGTTTAAATAGCTCATCAGTTTTGGCCAGATGGGGATTACAAAGAAAAAAGGTCAACTAAGCTTAAAATTTTGTTTACAAATCTTTAAATTTTTTCCTAACTAATATCGACCAACTGAAGTTAAAGCAACATCAATGAGATTTTATCTGTTTTTTCTCCCAACCAGGCGTTGGAAAGGCTTTATCAATAGACTCTGACAACTTTTCCCCAAACCCAGGGGAACCGGATAGATTGTTCATTTTCTCTGAATTCCTCGGCTATGGGTTGACTATTATTTATACATCCCTGGCAAGGTTGACTACAATACCAATACAATCAACTTGGATTAGTAGAATAGTAATTGCCTGTCTTCTATATTTAAGCAAAGCAGTTTATCATCAACCACTAAAGCAACATAAATATTTTAGTAAATCTTTACTTTAGAGTTTTTGGAAACTTAAGTTAAATGTTGTTACCCAATCAAATTCCTTTTCTTTTTAGTCAAAAAATTCAGATTGGACAACTAAATATACCAGTCGGAATATTTTTTTACTTACTGGCATGTTCCTCTGTTGTTGCAATTTTAAACTATAAATATCTACAAAAGTATAATCAGCTAATAACATATATCAAAAGACATTACCCAGACACCTATGAACAAATACGCCACAGACCAGACGTGGCAGGCATAGGCTATTCCAAAGGCTATAAGCGCTTAACACCATTGATTAAACTTTCCAAGGGCATAGATGAGTTTAACGACCCCAAGCTAAGTAAAATGTTGTTTGATTTTATTGAATTTGATAGAAGCTTCATGATTTTTAGCTCAGCTTTGATAGTTTTCATGATTATTGTTGGCTTAACCATTGGCATCTATTTATTCACATCTACAAATTGATAATTATCGTCAATTTTTTAACGCAATGGTTTTTATTGGTGTTTTGCTCTAATTAACTGACAAAGTTTGCTGGGCAATGGGACATCGGTTGGCAATGGGGAATTTTGAAAAATGAATCATCTTGTTTCCTTTGAGTAATGATGGGGAGAATATCACTTCCTTCAATAGCCGAAAATTTATCTCCTTCCCAGAAGGGAGTGTATAGTTGACTTAATTGAAAGTAAGACAGTGACCGGAGCTAAAAGCGTTTTTGGTAAAGACCTTAGCCGTCTAAATTTTACTTTGATTGAATATAAATTGATGCAGTGATGGCAGAAGTTGACATTTGATGAAAACTTGCTGATTAAAATCTTGTTAAGACTCCTATTGCCCTTTATTTGCTCTGCCTTGGTGGCCTGTAGCCTTTCTCCCGATGCTGTCCTAACTTACACAATCTTTGCTATAGCAAAAGTCGGGTGTGAGGTTATATTCTCGCCACCATATTCACCAGACTTGAACAAAATTGAGAAGTTTTGGATAAAGCTAAAGTGTTATGTTTCTCGGTGGATTAGCAATGGAGAGTCGCTTATTTCTTTTACATTAAATATAGGCTTGAGAAAGCCATCCTAACTATCTCGATCTTTGCTATATCAATCTAATTCTTGATAATATTGTTCACCGTTCTACCGACAGATACCGGCTAGCCTGGGGTAGATTGTAGTGTAGTAATGCACGGTCTTGGCGATCCAGGTTATAAACAGGTAAATCCTCAACGGAACAATTCAATGCTGCCCTAATCTCTTCTCCCAAAGCCTTGGCCAGCAAAGGCACAACGGAGTTACCGATTTCCCGAAAGCCGTGCCAGATGGTGTTGTGGAACTGGAACCAATCCGGATAGGTATGGAGTCTTGCGGCTTCTCTAATAGTAATACATCTAGGTAAAGCGTAGTGTATTGGCCTGGGAGCAGTGTAAGCACCCTTATCACTAGCAGTGCCGGCCCTTAAGGTATTACATAAACCAGTTTTTGATAAACGTAAAAACCGACTGGTTTTTTCTACCGTGCCAGGGATAGTATCGGCAAATCTTTTTATTGATTTTTCAGTATGTTGAGAACCAATATGGCCATAAACTAAATTATTGACTCGACGCTTATGGCAGAGGGAAAATGCTCCGTTTGCGTTGATGGCATAGCTTTTTCTGAGGGCTGAATAGTCTAATAAATCTGCCGAAATACCCAGATCTTCTCCTACTAAATAGGGTGTATGTTTAATTAGATCATCAATGGCTTCCCCACAGGTAAATAGAGGTTTACAAGCTATGTTAGAAATTAATTTTCCAGAACAATTATTTTGTTTTAATTCAGCAAGGTCAAAATGAAATGGAAGGGGATAAGTGACAGGCTTGACATCTTTTCTGGAGCCGAGAATGATTAACCTTTTTCGTTTTTGGGGAGCACCGTAAAGGGATGCGTCCATTACTAAAATTGGTTTTTCTATATGGTAGCCAATGGTTTCAAATTCGCTAATCAACTCTTCTAAAAATTTTTTATGTTTCCCCGATTGGATGCCCGGAACATTTTCAAATAAAAAATATTTGGGTTTGATATCCCGAATCATTCTCACATATTCAAACACCAACGAGTTACGAGGGTCATCCAACTGCCTTTTACCCATGAGGGAAAATCCTTGGCAGGGAGGGCCTCCGGCAATCAGATCTATGTCATTTGAGTAACCTTTATTATTTAACTTTCTCAGAATTTCGCCCGCAGTTACCAGAGCAATATCCCGACAAATAGTAACACCATAGGGGAAATTGTGATGATGCACCAAACAATGTACGGCATCAAATTCCACCGCGGCGACAATATCAAATCCAGCGGCTTCTAAACCCAAGGACATGCCGCCACAGCCCGCAAACAAGTCGATGGCAATGGGTCTGGCCATGGTTTTTCGGTTTTCTGCTAATGCCTAAATTTGACTGCGTTGCTTAAATTCGTTGCTTAAAATTGGGGAATTTACTTACATCTTCCCCATTGTTGTCATCATTCCCATTCAATGGTGCCAGGGGGCTTAGAAGTAATGTCATAAACCACCCGGTTAACTCCTTTGACTTCGTTGACAATGCGGTTGGAAATAGCTTCGAGAATATCGTAGGGAACCCGAGCCCAATCGGCGGTCATGCCATCCTCACTGGTGATGAAGCGTAGGACAACTGGATGGGCATAGGTGCGTTTGTCGCCCATTACCCCCACACTCCGGATGGGTAACAGTACAGCAAAGGCCTGCCAATAATCATGGTAAATACCCCGTTTGGAAATTTCGTCCCGCACAATGAAGTCCGCATCCCGCAAAATATTGAGCCGCTCTGAGGTGACTTCGCCAATGATGCGAATGGCTAGGCCTGGACCAGGGAAAGGATGACGACGGACAATTTCCTCTGGCAGTCCAATGGATCTTCCTAATTTTCGTACTTCGTCTTTGAATAGTTTGCGGAGGGGTTCCACCAGCTTAAAGCGGAGATTTTTGGGTAAGCCCCCAACATTGTGGTGACTTTTAATTTTCACCGCCACCCGTTCGCCGGTTTTGGGGTCCACATTGCTGTCAGCCGACTCAATTACGTCGGGATAAAGGGTCCCCTGGGCTAGGTAATCAAAGGGCCCAAGGCGGTTAGATTCTTCTTCAAAAACCTGGATGAATTCGTGGCCAATCAGCCGACGCTTTTCTTCGGGATCGGTCACCCCTTCCAGTTGCTTGAGGAAACGATCACGGGCGTTGACGTATTGAACGGGAATGTGGAATTGGTGATCAAATAGTTCCACTAACCTTTCCGGCTCCCCTTTACGCATGAAGCCTTGGTCAATGAACATGCAGGTGAGGTTATCCCCGATCGCCCGATGGAGCAGAAAAGCTAAAGTGGAGGAATCTACCCCACCGGATAGGGCCAGCAGTACTCGGCGATCGCCTACTTGGGCCCGCACTTCCCGTATGGATTCTTCAATGAAAGCGGCGGTGGTCCAAGTGGGTTCACAATGGCAAATGTGGTAAACAAAGTTACGAATGAGGGCAATGCCCCCCACAGAATGCACCACTTCCGGGTGAAACTGCACCCCAAACAAAGCCTTTTGATGATCGGCGATCGCCGCACAGGGAGTATTGTCCGTGTGGGCTAGAATTTCAAAGCCGGTCGGCAGATCCACACAGGAATCTCCGTGGCTCATCCACATGGTACTGTCGTTTTCTACATTGGTGAGCAAATCAGTAGGGTCGTCAATGTGCAAGCTTGCTTTGCCATATTCCCCCCGCTTGGCCCGCTCCACCCGGCCGCCCAATTGTTTAACCATCAGTTGCATGCCGTAGCAGACCCCCAACACAGGAACCCCCAACTGGAAAATTTCCGGGTCACATTGGGGTGCTCCCTGGTCGTACACGGAACTGGGACCGCCGGAAAGAATGATGCCTTTGGGCTTAATCTCCCGTAACTGCTCCGCTGTGGTGCGGTAGGACAAAACTTCGGAATAAACTTCAGTTTCCCGGATGCGTCGGGCAATCAGTTCTGAATATTGGGAACCAAAATCTAAAATAACAATGATCTGCCCCTTGAGGCGATCGGATATGCTGTCTGGCACAGAATGGTCGTTTACAACGGGAGGAATGGGGATTTGGGTAGTCACGGCGATCGGCAGTCAGGAATTTATACTGGAGGTGAGGGCGAATCCCCAGGCAAACCTCAGAGAGACTAGATTCGTGGTGTCGTTTCGGGGTCTAACTGACGGCAAGGCCATGGTCGTCAACAATCCCAGTATTCTAACCCAATACCTGGAGCCCAGAATGACCCACGGCAAATCTGCGCTAAGATGGGGGCGGAAAATTGCAGAAATTCTTCGCGAAGATTCCCTGGAGAGGTGGCAGAGCGGTTGAATGCGGCAGACTCGAAATCTGTTTTGGGGCAACTCAACGGGGGTTCGAATCCCCCCCTCTCCGTAGCTAAAATAATCCTTAACCCATTCATGTAGGTTCGATGGATTGGTGGCAGTTTGGGCCGATGATTACCCGACCTTCTTCCTAACTTCCTTGACCCTAGCTTGACAGAATTGATGTTAATGCAGTAGGAAAGGGCTTGTTGCCGAAACTATTCTCTTGTTAAGCTGGTCTTTTTTAATCAGATTCGGTCTCCCCGTGCCTACCCACCGCCGTGTTTAAATCCTTCTCCCGCAAACTTAAGCGCTCCACTGTCAACTTTCTCCACCAGTTAGCGAACACATTGGAAGTGGAGGAAGGGGGTCAATCTTCGGCGATCGAGGAAAAGGCTCTCCCCATTGAACAAGATTTTGAGTCCGAAGCAGAAAATTCCGTCGATGGTGATGATGAGTTGATCCCCCCTGTTGACGCCAATGCCACCAAAGTTGAACCTGGTTATGGCAGGGGAAGGGAGATGGTTACAGCCATCAATATTCAAAATGTTCAACACCATAGCTCAGCTAATGGGATAGTGTCACCGGAGCAAAGCAAAAAAAGCAAAAGTGGTGATGGTGGTCTAGGCCCATCCTCCAATCTTCCTGAAGAAATTAACCCTGTTCCCCCATCTTCTGCGACCGCCACATTGGAGCGGGGTAGCCGTCGCCGTCGACGCAGAAAAAAAGTTAAGAATAAGCAGTCCAAAACCCCCCTTGCCTTGGCCACAGGACTGAAAACCTTTGGGCGCTCGGTTTCCCGATTGACCCAACAGCCTCGATTTTGGTTTGTGTTTGGCTTTGGTCTGGGGGCTGGGATGGGGACTTCCGCTTTGGTTTGGGGTTTTTATCAGTTGGAGACCATGACCCAAGTAGCGATCGCCGATGTGGTGACCTATGCTCCTCCGGGCACTATGACCATCAAAGCAGCCAATGGTGCCATTCTCCAGGAAATTGGTAATGTTAGCCACGATAAGCTCACCATGGGTAAAATTCCCCCCCTCATTGAGCAAGCGTTCATTGCCAGTGAAGATAGTCGCTTTCGGGAACACCGGGGCATTGATCCCCAGGGCATCATTCGGGCTTCCCTATCCAATGTGCAATCAGGGGATGTGGTGCAAGGAGCGAGCACCATTACTCAACAGTTGGCCCGCCTGGTTTTTCTCACCCAAGACCGCACCCTAGCCCGCAAATTGAGGGAAGTGCGACTGGCGCAAAAAATTGAAACGGCTTTGCCCAAAGATCAAATTCTGGAACGCTATTTGAATCTGATCTATCTCGGCTCTGGGGCTTACGGTGTGGCGGATGCGGCCCATGCTTATTTCAGTAAGGCACCGGAGGATTTGACCCTAGGGGAAGCGGCTACTTTAGCAGGGGTAGTGCCGGCCCCGAGCGTTTATTCTCCCCGACAAAATTTGGAACTGGCCACCCGTCGCCGCAATGAAGTGCTGAATCGCATGGCGGAAGTAGGTTTTATCACCCCCGCAGAGGCCCAGACGGCGATCGCCGAACCATTGGTACTTAAACCCAGTCCCCTGAAGCGCTTTAACCGGGAAGCGGAATTCTTTGCTGATTACATTTTGGATGAGTTGAGGGCCAAAGTACCGGAAGAAGAACTCCAACAGGGGGGGATAACGGTGAACACCACCCTCAATCAACAATGGCAAGAAGAAGCTCAAACCATCCTCAGTGATGCAGTGCAAAAATATGGCCGTTGGCAACGGTTTTCTGAAGGGGCCATGGTGGCTATGGATCCCCGCACCGGGGCCATCAAAATGATGGTGGGGGGCAAAGATTACAACACTAGTCAATTTAACCGGGTGACCCAGGCCAAACGGCAACCGGGCTCCACCTTTAAACCCATTCTTTACGGAGCGGCGATCGCCGCCGGCATTTCCCCCAACAAAAGTTATCCCAATGTGCCCATTGATATTGGTGGTTACCAACCGGCCAACTATGGCGATCGCTATACTGGCGGCAACATGTCCCTGGGGGATGCCCTCACCAGTTCTGTCAATGTGGTAGCGGTGCGCTTACTGCTGGATGTGGGCTGGAATCCAGTGATCAATTTGGCCCGAAAAATGGGTGTTACTTCCAAGCTCGAACCCACCTACTCCTTGGCCTTGGGAGCTTGGGAAATGACTCCGTTGGAAATGACCAGTGCCTACGGGACCTTCGCCAATAAGGGCACCCATGTGCAACCCTACGCCATCCAAAATGTGGTCAACGCCAAAGGGGAAGTAGTGTATAAGGCAAAGCATAAGCAAACCCAAGCTTTAGATCCCGAAAGCAATGCCATCCTCACTTCCATGATGCGCCGCGTAGTGACTTCCGGCACTGGTCGCCCAGCCCAATTAGGCGATCGCCAAGTGGCAGGGAAAACTGGCACATCGGATGAAGCAAAGGATCTTTGGTTTATTGGTTATATACCCCAACTGGTTACGGGGGTATGGTTAGGCAATGACAATAGTCGACCCACCAATGGGGCTAGCACCACCGCCGCCATGGTTTGGGGACAATTTATGCGGGATGCCACCAAGGGGATGCCCGTGGAGTCCTTTCCTGCCCTGCCCAAAAATCTAGACCAGCGCAAACCCAGCATTAAGGCTGAACCCATCAAACGTCGAGTCAGAGCCCTTGCTCCTCCCAGCTCACCGGATAGAGAAGAGCAAACCACCAATGATCAACCCCGCCGTCGCCGTCGTAGTCAGACCAACAATACCCAGGCGGCTAGTAATACTTCTCCTCCCAGGGCATCGGCATCGGCCCCAGCTTCTGCGCCGTCAGCCCCTCCAAGGACAATCAGTGCCCCAGCCCCGGCTTCCGTACCCGCCGCTTCTTCCACCGCTCCCCCTGCTGATAGTGGATTACCGGCTCCCCCCTCAGCCCGCAAATCGGAATGATCAACCCTAAAACTGATGTCAAGGAATTTTATCTAAGTAATTTGGTATTGATGCTGCTCCACGGCAATGCTGGGGATTAGGTTTACTTTGCCTATGAGTTCGACAAAATACAACTCCACCCTTAAATCTGAGTAACGCCGACGAATTTCTGCTTCAGCTTGGTGGAGATAAGGGCTATGGAAACCTTGCTCCGACTGGCGATCGCCAAAGGGTTGGGGATGAACTCTAGCATAGGCTCCACAATCTTCATGATCGAAAATAATCACCTTATTGATGTTGTGTAACTGTTTGGACAGGGCCAACTGATCCCAAAATGTTTCTGCTTCAGCAGGGTGGGGGAAACCAGTCAAAGCGAGGGAAGCCCCCGCCAACGCAACCCAATCATAGGCTTGGTCCAAATTTTGCCGGCTCAGAAAAGAGCGCTGGTGGTCGAGGAAACGAAAATCAATGCAACTGAGCACCAACGCCTGGGCTTGGTATGGATTCGGCAGCTGGGAGGAAGTAACCAAGGGTGTTAATCCCAGCATTCCACTCGCAGCCACACCGCGGAGAAAACTGCGACGGGAAATAGAGTTCGTTGGCGAGCAACAAGCACAGAAAGAATGATGAGGGGCTTTAATCGGTGGAGCCATGGCTGGAGAATACTGGGATCAGTATTATTAAATTATTAAGGCCTGTGCTAGAATCAAACCTCAATAGATAACAGTATCAAGTCAGCCTAATTTTTGTCGCCTAAAAGTGTACTAAGTTTGCCTAACTTCTGTATTTAGGACGACAAAGAGCGGGGGAACCAATTCTGGGGCTTATTTCTAAGTAAATTAGGAAGGAAAAACTCTCATTTCTAGCCCGTCAGCTAACCCCGTAGGCATTGAGGGAGGACTAATAAATCATCATTGTTCAACGATGTTTTGACTTTATTCAGGAACTCAGCTACGGACGCGACTGTTATTTCATCCTGTTCTAAATAAAGTTGAGATTGATGATGAAAGAATTTTTTGATTAATTGTTGTTCATATTTGCCACTAACTGGGGAAAAGTTTTTGCCTCCTGGTTTTGTGCTAGTTACAGCCTAGTTATGCCCTGGTCTGATTGTCTGCAGGCTAGAAACTCTGGCTATTGCTTGTGGGCTAATTTTTTTGCTTTTGCTATTTTTTTAATCACGGCTTACTTTAACTTTAATCGTCCGGAGATTTTATGGTGGCCAATATACCTGCTTTGCTCTCCCTAGGGATTTTCATTGGAGTTATCCTCCTAATCATGTCGGAGAAACTCCACTTAACCATAGCGGCTTTTCTGGGAGCATTAATCCTCGTTTTTACCCATGTAATTACCCTTAAGGAAGGCATTGATTACATCAGCCAAAGTTATGCCACCCTAGCGTTATTCTTTGGGGTGATGGTCCTGGTGAGATCCTTTGAGCCGACTAGGATTTTTGAGTATTTAGCCACCCAAATGGTACTACTGGCCCAAGGGAGTGGGAAACTACTCCTCCTAGGGGTAATTGCCATCACCACCCCCATCTGTGCGGTATTGCCCAATGCCACCACGGTTATGCTTTTGGCTCCGCTAATTCCGCCCTTGGCTCAGGAAATTGGTGTGGATTTTGTGCCGATATTAATCCTAATGGTCTTTGTGGCCAACAGTGCCGGACTATTAACCCTAGTGGGGGATCCAGCAACTTTTATTGTCGGTGATGCCATTAATATTAGTTTTAATGATTACCTATTTAAACTCAGTTTTATGGGGGTTTTAGCTATTATTAGTATTGTGGTGATCACTCCTTTTTTATTCCGACATATTTGGCGCAGCCGTTTTACCCATCTAGAAGATTTACCCCATCCTAAAATCAATCATCCGAAGGTATTAATGGCCGGTGGGGTTATTATCGCTTTAGTGCTTATCTTTTTTGTCATTGGCGAAAATTTGCCAGTTCCCATTCCCCCTGCGTCGGTGGCTTTAATGGGAGCTTGCCTTGCTTTATTGCTGGCCCACCAAAGCAAAATTGATACTGTACATAATATTTTACGGGACGTGGATTGGAGTACTTTGATCTTCTTTATGTCCATTTTTGTCATTATTGGTTCTTTGGAAAAAACCGGAGTGACTGCTTCCCTAGCCCAACTTTTAGCTGTGGTGGTGGGTCAAAACATTGCTTTCGGCGCGATCGTTTTAATATTTACAGTAGGGTTACTATCCAGTGTGGTACCCAATATTACCTTGGTGGTGGCCATGGTGCCCTTACTCAAGCAATACGTGGTTAATATTGGCCTTGCCGGGCCAGAAGTGTTGAGCCCTGACTTTGCCGGACAATTTCCCCCTGCGGTGTTGCCATTGTTTTACGCCATGATGTTTGGCGCCACTTTAGGCGGTAACGGCACTTTGGTAGGGGCTTCCTCCAATATTGTGGCAGCGGGCATTTCTGAACAACACGGCCGACCAATTTCTTTTCATCGTTTTCTCCGCTATGGTTTACCGGTGATGGGGGTGCAATTAGTTGTGGCCGCCGCATTTGTGGCCTGGTTGATGTTAACCCAAGCAGGTTAATGGGAAGATTGAAACTCGTCTTGCGTGGGGGAGGGATGATTTTTATCCAAAGCCATCGTCTGCCCCACTGAGTTAGGGAAAGGCCAGGAAAAAAGACCAGCACAGGGAAGTTATAGTGGCCCCAGTCAAACGAGATTAACAATGACTAGTTCCCTTTACTTGAGCACCACCGAAGCCCGCAGTGGGAAGTCCCTAGTGGTGTTGGGCATTTTAGATTTAATTCTCAAAAAAACCACTCGCATTGCCTATTTTCGCCCCATTATCCAAGATCCAATCAATGGCAAACACGATAACAATATCATTCTAGTGTTGGAAAATTTTCGGCTCCAACAAACCTATACTGATTCCTTTGGTTTGTATTTCCATGAGGCGGTCAGTTTAGCGGGGGAGGGAGCCATTGATGAGGTCTTAGACCGCATTTTGGCTAAATATCGCCATTTGGCCGATCAGGTGGATTTCATTCTCTGTGAAGGTTCTGATTATTTGGGGGAAGAATCAGCTTTTGAGTTTAATCTCAATACCAAGATCGCCAAGATGTTAAATTGCCCTATTTTGCTGTTGGGGAATGCCATGGGCAATACCATTGAGGACAGTTTGCAGCCCATTGAAATGGCCCTCAATGCCTATGGAGAACAATTCTGCCAAGTGGTGGGGGTAATTATTAACCGAGTTCAGCCGCAATTGGTACCTGCAATTCAAGCTCAACTGGAAAAACTTTACGGCGATCGCCGGATGGTTTTGGGTACTATTCCCCAGGACACCATGCTGAAAAGTTTACGCCTGAGGGAAATTGTCAGTGGTTTAAACGCCCAGGTGCTCAGCGGTGCGGATTTGCTCGATAACTTGGTCTATAACCATTTGGTGGTGGCTATGCACATTGCCCATGCTCTCCATTGGTTGCACGAGAAAAATACTCTGGTCATTACCCCCGGCGATCGGGGGGACATTATTCTGGGGGTAATGCAGGCTCACCGTTCCCTCAACTATCCCAGCATTGCCGGTATCTTGCTCACAGCGGACTATCATCCTGAACCAGCAATTATGAAACTAATTGAAGGTTTGCCCGATGCCCCTCCCCTGTTGCTGACCAGTACCCATACCCACGAAACTTCCGCTCGTTTGGAGGCAATTCATCCCGCCCTCAGTCCCACGGATAATTACAAAATCCGCCATAGCATTGCCCTATTTCAAAGGCAGATTGATGGGGAAAAGTTACTTAATTACCTCAAAACCATTCGTAGTCAGGGGGTCACCCCTAAATTATTTCTTTATAACCTAGTCCAGGCAGCCACCGCCACCCAACGACATATTGTTTTACCGGAGGGAGAAGACGTTCGCATTCTCAAAGCCGCCGCTAGTTTGACTAACCATGGCATTGTGCGTTTAACTCTACTGGGTAACATTGAGGCCATCGAACAGGCGGTAAAAATTAATCATATTGACCTAGATCTGGGCAAAGTTCGTCTCATGGACCCCAAAACTAGCCCTGACCGGGAACGCTACGCGGAGACCTATTACCAGTTAAGAAAACATAAGGGAGTCACTCTAGCCATGGCACGGGATACCCTCACCGATATTTCCTATTTTGGGACAATGATGGTGTATTTGGGGGAAGCGGATGGCATGGTGTCTGGCTCCGTTAATACCACCCAACATACGGTGCGTCCAGCTTTGCAAATTATTAAAACTCAGCCCGGGTTTTCCCTTGTTTCTTCTGTCTTTTTTATGTGTTTGGAAGACCGAGTATTGGTATACGGCGATTGTGCGGTCAATCCCGATCCCAATGCGGAACAGTTGGCGGAAATTGCCCTTAGTTCTGCGGCCACGGCGAGAAATTTTGGCATTGAACCCAAGGTAGCACTATTGTCCTATTCTTCTGGTTCTTCTGCCCAGGGGGCTGATGTGGAAAAAGTGCGCCAAGCCACGGCGATCGCCAAGGAAAGGGAACCAGATTTGGCTTTGGCAGGGCCTATTCAGTATGATGCAGCGGTAGATCCCACTGTGGCTGCCCAAAAAATGCCTGGGTCAGCGGTGGCCGGCCAAGCAACGGTATTTATTTTCCCCGACCTCAATACGGGTAATAACACTTACAAAGCAGTACAACGGGAAACAAAGGCGATCGCCATTGGGCCAATTTTGCAGGGACTGAATAAACCAGTCAACGATCTCAGTCGAGGTTGTTTAGTGGAAGACATTATCAACACAGTGGTGATCACAGCTCTGCAGGTCAAATGACCGTGTTATGACAAAAAGTGGGCTGTTTAGGACATTTTCAATCTTCAGTAATCTCTCTATTCCCCGCTGAAAAGCGTCGGTGGTGGCAATTTTTTCGTAGGGCGCCTTGCCGTCAACATAGCAATCTGGATTATCAGGCCGGGCCCCCAACTCTGCCCCCAGGAAAACATAGCGAATTTCCGCCATCGGTAAATAGGCCTGCAATGCTTGCTTATTAAAATGGGGCAAGTAGGGACTATAGGAGGACGAGCGTACGTCTGCCAGGGCTGTAATACCATGACCATCCAAAGGTTTCATAAATTTTTCTTGACTATGGTTAGAATGGCCAATAGTAAATAGGGGTTGTACAGTTATAGTCAATCAAAGTAAGATTGAGATGACTAAGTCCTTTACCAAAGACGCTTTTAGCTCCGTTCAGTGTCTTACTTTTAATTAAATCAACTATAACCCTCTTTCGTCAGTCTGAGCAGGAAATTTCAGACCAAATCACCAAAACTCTTTGATAGCATAGGTTTTAGGGATCGTACTCAATAAAAATTCCATCTCCTATTTTTTCTCTTCAAATAATGCTGAGAGGCATACCTGGTAAGAACCTTAGCGATTCAAGTTTAAATTTGTTTCCGAGATCGACGGAAGGGGGATAATCCTCTATTTCGGTTTTTGCTTATAGACTGCCTGTTAACTAATCAATTTCCGGATCTAACACTTCCACTATGGGTTCTTCTGTCTCTTTTTCTAGAACCAAAGGGGCTTCTATTTTTTGTTGTAAAGGCAAGGGTTCCACCTGACGTTGAGGCACTACAGCCTTTTCTAATTCCGGCAGGGCCACCAATTGCCGTTGTTTTTCCCGAACCTGATTGGGCAGAAGCATGGGCAGAGGTTCATTCTCGTCCAACCAATAGGTAGCTACCGGCAGGGTATGTTCTAAGTCCTCCAGCAGTCGGGGAATAATCATCACCGCATGGAGCTCGCCGATCCTTTCGGCTTCCTGCATACCGACCTCGATCGCCATGGCTACATTAGCCACGGTTCCCCGGACAATGGCAGTGCAAAGGCCGTCTCCAATGATTTCGTAGGAAGCTAATTGCACATCGGCGGATTTCAGCATTGCATCGGCGGCCCCCACCATAGCAGGAAAACCCCTAGTTTCCAGCAGGCCAATGGAACGGTTGCTCAAACGACTGTAACCCCGCTGTTGTTGAGCGATTTCCACCAGATGACTACCAATGGGAAACACCGCCTGGAGGTTAGGCATGGGCCGGGGAATAACCAATTTTGACACCAACTGTCCAAACTGTTCCGCCGTTCTGGCCCCCTCTTCCACTGCTAGACGCACATCGGCGACCTTTCCTCGTACCACCGCTGTGCAGTAACCACTGCCAATTTTTTCGTAGCCCACCAGGGTCACTTGGGAAGATTTCAGCATCATATCCGCTGTCCCCACGATCGCCGGAAAGCTTCTGGTGGAAACCAATCCCAAAGCACTATCACTGGGCTGGTGCTGATTTATTGGTTGATAGCTGGTGCGGGGGGAACGGGCAATGGGGACACTAGTCATTGTTGGGAAATTCGGCACAACCGGAGAGGATTGGGGCCGCTGTGGCGATCGCCTTCCATAATAACTCACCGAGTTGGAAGGACTCAATTGAAGGCTGGGGGAGTAAAAACTAGACCCAATGGAATTACTTACTACAGCGTACCACCCAAAAATTCTTCAATCTCCCGATCGCCAAGGCGACAGAGCACGGGTTCCCGGTCAGTTTCCGAGCAAGAACGATAATCCGATTCCCACTGCTGTTCCGACTGTTGTTTTTGTAAGTTGGCCACCTGTTGCTCCAAAAGTTCAATGCGCTCCAACAGAAGACGAATTACTTTACCTTCCGAGTCTGGTAATTTGCCATGCTCCAAAGGATTTACCCTTTCCCCGGAAGGATGGACCATGCGGCCAGGCACCCCCACCACAGTGAAATCCGGCGGCACATCCCGCAAAACCACCGAACCAGCCCCAATACGTACATTATCGCCGATGGCAATATTACCTAAAACCTTAGCCCCAGCCCCCACCACCACGTTTTCCCCCAGGGTGGGATGGCGTTTGCCACTTTCTTTTCCCGTTCCCCCTAACGTTACCCCCTGGTAGATCAAGGAATAATCGCCCACAATCGCGGTTTCACCAATCACTACTCCCATGCCATGGTCGATGAATACCCCCTGGCCAATTTGGGCCCCCGGGTGAATTTCAATGCCGGTTAAAAAACGGGCAATGTGGGACATTAAGCGGGGGAAGAAAGGTAGCCCCAGAGTATAAAGGCGATGGGAAAATCTGTGTATTAGTAGAGCTTGTAAACCAGGATAGCAAAAAAGCACCTCTAACCAATTGCGGGCGGCGGGATCTCGCTCGAAAATAATCCGAAAGTCAGCAATTAGTGAATTTAGCACCCGGTCAATACCTACCTAAAATTTGCATTGTTGATGTCTATCGGACAAAAGCTTGAAGGGGTTTTCAACCAGTCTAACGGCCATGGTTACCGGGAACCCCGATAAATACGCTCCGCCTGTTCCTTCGGTAGATGACCAAAACCTGGCAGAGGGGAAAGTTGGGGGGAAGGGGACTTTTTCCCGTTGCCATTCTGGGGGGGAGTTTTACCAGGAACCTTGAAAGAATCGTAGGAAATCAAAGGGGAGTTAGGGTGTAATTCATACCCATATTCCGGTTCTAGAGCGTTAATGCGGCTTTGGGGCGGGACAAAATCGTGGAGCACTCCGTCATAAGCCAAAACCTCGCCGGTCTCAATGCGATAAATCCAGCCATGGAGGGAAAGATTACCCTTATGGAGCCGGGAATGGATGGCGGGATAGGTTTGGAGATTTTTCAGTTGGGTGAGAATATTTTCCGCCACAGTAACTTCAATCAAATCTTCCCCTTCCAGATGGCCATAGTTATCCAACACCAGGCGACGGGTAGCTTCTGTGTGCTTCAGCCAATCGAACACCAGAGGTAGTTTTTCTTGAAGAGAATTGAGTTTCAGCAAACCCTTCATGGCTCCACAATGGGAATGGCCACAGACAATGATCTGATTAATTTCCAGTGCCACTAGGGCATATTCCATAGCAGCCCCTTCCCCACCGTTGGCCGCTCCGTAGGGGGGAATGATGTTGCCAGCGTTGCGAATAACAAACAGATCGCCCACTTCCGACTGGGTGATTAGATTGGGATCCACCCGGGAATCAGAACAGCAGATGAACAAAATACGGGGATGTTGGCCGTGGGAAAGTTGCTCAAAGAGGTCACGGTGGGAGGAAAAATAACCCTCTCGAAATTTTTGTAGTCCCTCGATGAGTCTTTGCATACGATCGCCGTTAATGGAATTCCAGCCTCCCATTGTATCATTGAAGACTTGCGGCAGAAGGTCTAGGCCAAAGGGGCAATGGGCTGAAAATTTCGGCCAACGTGCTGGCCATAGACCGGCCTGGTTGGCAAAAAATCCAAGGGATAGCAAAGGCAAAATGGTGCAGGTTTTTCGGACAATAGCAGGGTTACAAACCTATCTCCGCAATGCTGGTCGGGGTAAATCCATTGGCTTGGTGCCCACCATGGGGGCCCTCCACGCTGGCCATGGTAGTTTGCTCAAACGGGCCATAGCAGAAACGGATCTGGTGGTGCTGTCTATTTTTGTCAATCCGCTCCAGTTTGGTCCCCAGGAGGATTTAGAACGTTACCCCCGCAATTTTGATGGCGATCGCCAATGGGCGGAATCTTTAGGGGTGGCAGCAATTTTTGCTCCGACGGTGGCGGATTTAGGCATTGACACCAAGGGAGGTCAAACCAGCGTACTCCCTCCCCCGGCTATGACAGAGATTTTATGTGGGGCCCATCGTCCCGGCCATTTCCAGGGAGTGGCCACCATTGTCACCAAATTGTTCACCATTATCTGCCCTGATGTGGCCTATTTCGGTGAAAAAGATGCCCAACAATTGGCCATTGTGCGTCGCCTAGTGCGGGATTTAAACTTAACCGTTAATATCCGTAGTTGCCCTACGGTACGGGAAGAGTCCGGCTTGGCCATGAGTTCCCGCAATCAATATTTGACCAGTCAGGAAAAGGAACAGGCTGCGGTGCTATACCGAAGTTTACAAGCCGCCCAACAACAATATCGCCATGGCGATCGCCAAGCGTCTTCCCTGTTAACCAGCGCTGAGGCAATTTTGGCCACGGAACCGGCCGTTAAGGTGCAATATTTGCAACTGGTGGAAGCTGACATCCTCCAGCCCATTACCGGGGAGTTACCTGGTCAAAGTCCCGTCCTAATGGCGATCGCCGCCTATGTGGGTCAAACCCGTTTAATTGATAATCTTGTGCTAAATAATCGACTGCCCATTATTGCCATTGATGGCCCCGCTGGAGCTGGAAAATCCACCGTAACCAGGCAAGTGGCGGACCGTTTGGAGTTGACCTATTTAGACACTGGGGCCATGTACCGGGCCTTGGCCTGGCTGATTTTGAATCAAGGCGTTGATTCCCAGGATGAAGCGGCCGTAGCGGAACTGACCAGCCCGGCTGAAATTGAACTAATTTCCCGCCCTGCGCCCCAGTTAACCGGCGTGAAGGTAAATGGACAGGATGTCAGCGATGCTATTCGTACCCCAACAGTAACCCAGTTGGTTTCCACCATTGCTGCCCAGGGAGCCGTTCGGGCCAAGTTGCTAAAACTACAAAGACAATATGGCGATCGAGGGGGAATAGTGGCGGAAGGTCGGGATATTGGTACCCAGGTTTTTCCCAATGCAGAACTGAAAATTTTCCTCACCGCTTCAGTGCAGGAACGGGCCCGCCGTCGCCTCAAAGATTTTGAAGCCCAGGGCAATCAGACCGTGGATTTATCCCAATTGGAAGCGGACATTGCCCAACGGGATTACCTCGACAGCACCAGGGCGATCGCCCCTTTGCAAAAAGCAGGGGATGCGGTAGAAATTGTCAGCGACGACCTCACCATTGCCGAGGTGGTAGAGATAATTATTGATCTTTACAAAGCAATTTAATAAGTTATGGCAAAGAGTAAGATAATCAGTACAGTTCTCTCAATGCTGTAGTGAATCAAAGTAAGATTGAGACGACTAAGGTCTTTACCAATGCTGCTTTTAGCTCTGGTCAGTGTCTTACTCTCAATTAAATCAACTATACATTCAATGCAGAAGAAATAAGCGACTCTCCATTGCTAATCAACCGAGAAAGATAGCGTTTTAGTTTTGTCCAGAACTTCTCAATTTTGTCCAATTTCGGTGAATATGGTGGCAAGAATATGACCTCACCCCCGGCTTTTGCTAGCAAGTTCTTTATTCTTTTCTAAGGGTAATAAAAATCCCCCTCCCAGTTAGTCAAGGAAGAGGGATAAAAGGCGACAGAGCCTTCAGATTAGCAATAATGGGCCAGCAATTCTATCGCCTAACAAACGGGGAAAATTTATATGGGTTTTATTACATCATGCCCATGCCACCCATGCCGCCCATACCTCCCATTCCGCCCATGCCACCCATATCGGGCATAGCAGGGGCCGCAGGTTCAGGCTTTTCCACCACCAAAGCTTCAGTGGTCAATACCATACCAGCAATGGAAGCGGCATTTTGCAAAGCGGAACGCACCACTTTGGCGGGGTCGATGATACCAGCGGCGATCAGGTCTTCAATTTTGCCAGTGATGACGTTGTAACCCTGATTACCCGTGGCTTCTTTGACCTTTTCGACAATCACAGAGCCTTCTACCCCAGCATTACTGCCCAATTGGTGGAGAGGAGCTTCCAGGGCTTTGGCAATGATGTCAGCGGCAACCCGTTCTTCATCGTTACTCAACTGTCCTTTAAAGCCTTGGATTTTAGCGGCTAAACGAATTAGGGTTGTGCCACCGCCGGGAACAATGCCTTCTTCCACAGCGGCTTTAGTGGCGTTGAGGGCATCTTCAATGCGGAGCTTACGATCCTTGAGTTCGGTTTCCGTAGCAGCACCGACTTTAATCACGGCTACACCACCGGCTAGTTTGGCGATGCGTTCTTGGATTTTTTCTTTGTCGTAATCAGAATCGGAAGCGGCATATTCCTTCCGTAACTGCTCAATGCGCTCCTTAACTCCAGCGGAGGCCCGTTTGTCGGCCCCAGCAACCAGGATGGTGTTGTCTTTTTCCAAGGTGGCTTTAACGGCTTGGCCCAATTGATCGAGGCTGACGGTGTCAAGACTCAAACCAATGTCTTCGGAAATGACGCTACCACCGGTGAGGATGGCAATGTCTTGCAGCACAGCTTTACGCCGATCGCCAAAGGCGGGGGCCTTAATGGCGGCTACGTTGAGTACACCCCGAGCTTTGTTAACCACCAGGGTGGCGAGGGCTTCTCCTTCAATGTCTTCCGCAATGATTAACAGGGGACGACCGGCCCGGGCAACGCTTTCCAATACGGGCACCAGGTCAGCAATGGCGCTAATTTTTTTGTCGGTGATTAGGATTAAAGGATTATCAAACTCCACCAATTGGCGATCACTATCGGTGATGAAGTAGGGGGAAATATAACCCCGATCAATCTGCATCCCTTCCACCACTTCTAACTCGGTGTTGAGGGATTTGGATTCTTCTACGGTGATGACTCCGTCTTTGGTGACTTTGTCCATGGCATCGGCAATCATGGCACCCACTTCGGGATCGTTGCCGGAGGATACGGTGGCCACCTGGGCGATCGCCGAACCTTCGACGGGTTTAGCCAAGGCTTCGATTTCTTGAACGAGAAAAGTGGTGACTTTTTCAATGCCCCGACGGAGAGCCACAGGGTTAGCGCCGGCGGCCACGTTCCGTAAACCTTCCCGGACTAAAGCTTGGGCAATGATGGTGGCGGTGGTGGTGCCATCTCCAGCAATTTCCTTGGTTTTGGAAGCAACTTCCTGGATTAACTTAGCCCCAGCATTTTCTTCCGGGTTGGAGAGCTCAATTTCCTTAGCGACGGTGATGCCATCGTTGACAATCTGGGGAGCACCGTACTTTTTTTCTAATAAGACGTTGCGACCTTTGGGGCCGAGGGTAATGCGTACTGCATCGGCCAGGGCATTAATCCCCGCTTCCAAAGAACGTCTGGATTCATCCTTAAAGGAAATAAGTTTAGACATAGACTAAAAAGTTACAAATAACATCAAAGGTGGCGCACAAGTCCATAAAGCACTCTAGCACTCTTGGCAGTGGAGTGCTAAGTCAGGCAAGGTTCGGTTTTCCGCTCTTGGGGCGGCTTCTGGATATTTCTGGCTCTTTTACTGGCTGGTGGTGATGCCCCGTTCCCGCAATTGACGGATGAAATAATCTTCTAGGGAAGGACGGGCCAGGTTCATGCTGATCAAACGGGCATTGAGGCTGGGTAGTGCATCCACTAGGGCTTGGGCATCCCCCTGGTAATGGCCGTGCCAAACATCCTGTTCCCGACTAAGATTGCGTAAATATTTGCTCAATTGTTCCTCTTCTCCGCCCTGCAACACCACTTGATAACCTTCGTCGTTGCCCAGCACTTCTGCGAGGGAACCACTGCAAAGCAATTCTCCCCGGGCCAAAATGGCAATGCGGTCACAAATTTGCTCCACGTCCGCCAAAATGTGGGAGTTGAAAAAGATGGTTTTGCCTTGCTCTTTGAGGGAGAGGATAATTTCCCGCACTTGGTAGCGCCCTAGGGGGTCTAAACCGGACATGGGTTCATCCAGGAAGACCACTTCGGGGTCATTGATTAATGCCTGGGCCATCCCCACTCTTTGCAACATACCTTTGGAGTATTGTCGCAACTGCTTCTTTTTAGCGGTTTTTTGGGCCAGGCCCACCAGGTCACACATGGCTAGAATGCGCCGTTGCCGTTCCTGTTTACCAATTTGAAATAGACTGCCGATATAGTCCAAAAATTCCCAGGCGGTTAAGAAGTCATAAAAGTAGGCATTTTCCGGCAGATAGCCTACCCGTTGCTTAGTCTGGCGATCGCCGATGGGTTTACCCAGTAAAGTACCCCGGCCGCCGGTGGAGCGGATTACCCCCAGTAAAATTTTCAATAGGGTAGTTTTACCTGCCCCATTGGGGCCCAATAGGCCAAAGGTTTCCCCCTCCTGAACGGCAATGGACAAAGGTTTAAGGGACTCTACTTTTTGGTTGAGCCAAAAACCGGTGCGGTAGGTTTTACTAATTTCCCAGGTTTCCACCACATGACCCTCAATGGAGGGTTTCTTTGCGGCGATCGGGGTTGACGCGACCATTAACTTTTTTCCTCCCTGAAAAATCTTTTTACAAGTGGACTAGCCAATGACATTAAAAACACATTGGTCTGTTTTGATCATGGTGGGAAAAGTCTTGAAAATCATTGTGCAGGACTTTACATATTGCTGGGCCCATCCTTGGGCGGCTTCTATTTGCTCCGGGGTTAACTTATCTTCTTTAGAACCTTTATAGCTTAGTTTAACGCTCTTTTTATCCACTTCAAATTGGGCAAACCATTCCCCTTTTGGCTGGGTTGACTGGAGATACCGACCAGCCATGGTATTACCGAGATAATGATTACCCAAATTGCCTAAATGCTCGAAAGTTAACAATAAATCCTCCACACTCAGACCATTGGGTAAAGGAGATTGATTCGTCACTGCCCGATTAACAGAGTTTGTGGCACCAACTTGGGCAACATTAGTTCCACTTTCCGTCACCTTTTTCAATGCCAATTTTTCTGGGTTAAAACCAATATCAAATCGAGTTTGGTCATTGTACTGGGCATCAGTCAACTTTGCTCCGGCCAAATCCGCCCCCGTCAATGAAGCTCCCTGTAAATAAGCCCCTTCAAGGTTGGCTCTGGTCAACACAGCCCCCACAAAAATAGCCTCTTCTAAGTGGGTTCCCCGCAAATTAGCCTTGAGCAAAAAAGTTTTGAGTAAAGATGCCCGTTTAAGGTTGGCCTCTTCGAGATTAGCCCCGGACAGGTCAGCACTGTTGAAATAGGCCTCTTGGAAGTTACAGCCCTGTAAATTTGCCCCCCGTAGGTTAGCTTCACCAAAGTCTGAGCCGCTGAAATCTGCCCCCACCAAACTAATACCGTGAAAATCAATGCGCCGTAGGGCCAAATTCTGAAAGTTGCGTTTTCCTCCCTGGTACTGACTGAGGATTGTTTGGACTTGACTATTATCTACCATCAGAATTTTTTCCGTTGCCAAGGTTACTGGTCAATCACAATTGTCTTTATCCAGTTTAACGAACTGCGTCACCAATCTTTTAAAAATTTCCGTTATCAGTCTTGAATCGCCTAAAGCTTAACTTAAAAAGGGGAATTTTTTGTTAGGCACAAGCTAATTGACGCCACCGTAGTTAACAATAAACCACTGCCAAACAATTGCCCGGCTAGATGTCGAGCCGAATCAAACACTTTTGCTTGCTCAACTTCCACTAACAAGACAAAACGATATGCGGGCAACCAACGATAAACGCCTAAAACAGGAATTTGATTATGATTCAAATACATAGCTTGGCCACTTTCTGTTCCTAAGCCTCTATCAATGCCATAACTTTCCAATCTAGGAATTTGGTTGTTATTCTTGTCATTATTTTTCCCATTCTGCCCCTGAGAAAAGTTGTTGCTGACAATGGTATTAGTGGTTAAGGATAGTCTTCCGACTAAATAACTTTCCATAATCGTCGCTAATTCCTTGATCTGTTCTGTTGGGACGATGGATTGACCCATTAATTGGTCAAGGTCAGATAAGTTCAAATCTATGGTCAGCACCCCCACCCTTTTTTCCGACTGGTTGAGGAGGGGGGTCGCCAGGGTAATGGCTGGCATTTGGTTAATAGTGGACTGGTAAAAGTTAGGGATAGCCTTATCAATATTTTCTAACTTAAAGTAAGTTGTAGTATTTTGTAAGGGCTGATATTGCCCTTCTCGGTCTGGATCGGTGGAAAAAATTACCATGCCATTGTTGGTAATTAAAGAGGTGGCAAGACGTTGCTGTCTTTGGCTAAAATACTGATAAAAATAACGGTAAGCTTCTTGATACTCCACACTATTATTCAATTTTTTACCTAGCAAAATATTGGCATTCTTTCTGACTTCAAAATTCTCTAGATCCGCTTTAAAATCAGTTTTTAATTGGTCAAACCAATGATCTAATTGCTCGGCTTTGAGTTCTGAGACTTGTTCCAAGCTCTCAAAGGTAGGTTCAACTCTGGCTTGGCGCAGGGTGATGTAGGTGGAGAAAGCAATCAAACTAGTCCAAAATAAACAAGCCAAAATCAAGTAGCTTAGGAAACGGCGTCGCCAACGTTGCATGGGCTTCCTACTTCCATTGACGAAAAATATTAGTTATTTTCTCTATAGCCTGATCTGTCGCCTTTTCAGGGGTTAATTTCTCAGTAGCAACGGCGTAAATGGCCTGCCCCCAGATATTCTGAGCTAAAACTTCACTATAGGCTGGGTTGTCCACCACATAGGAACTACGGGCATTGGCAAATTGGGTGATAGCCACGGAAATATGGGGATCCTTTCCATTAGACCAAAATTCACTCTCGGTGATCGCCGGCATAACGGGTAAAAAGCGGCCCTGGGCCCCTTGTAAATAGGTTTCCAAATTTTCCGGCTCGATTAGGAAAGCGACAAGACTTTTAGCCTCTTCCAGGCGATCGGTCTCCGCCAGAATGCCGATTTGTTTAACGGAAGTTACATAGCGCATGGGAGTGTTATTGGGCTTATTAGGCCAGGGAATTGTCCGCATCCGCTGAAAATAGTTAACTTCGTCTCCCCTTTGGGAGCCGGGGATGGACAAAGAACCGTTGGCTGTCATCAAAGCGCCATTACTCAAAAAATTAATATTATTGTCTGGGTCTCCCCATTCTGTGGCATTGGGGGGAACAAATTTGTTTAGATAAGGAGCGGTGTAAGCTTCCAGAGCCCTAATGATGCCCTGGCGAACCTGGGGATCATCCAAACGAAGGCTACCCTGTGCATCTAGAAGTTCCACGTCATAGGCTTCCAAAAACTGCTCAAACACCGTAAAAGTGTCCGTTGCCACCATAGACATTGGCAAACCAATGGCATAAATATCACTCACACCTTGGTTCCTGAGAGTATTCTGGGCCGTTTCCCATAGGCGCCAAAAACTTTCCCATTCTTTGGGCAGATTGCCCCCATCAACACCGGCTTGGATTAGTAAATCTTGCCAATAGTGAATATATGTTGTTTGTTGAGAAATGGGCACTGCATAATAGGAACGTTTTTTTGTTTGGTTGTTGAAATAGTAAACATTTTTGAGTGCTTCAGGGAAATATAACTGTTTGATCGGCTCAATAATGCTAGAAACATCAGCTAATTTTCCTTGCCAAGCTAGCTGGGGCAATAATACCAAGTCAATGCTATAACTATAGATAATGTCAGGAGGATTGCCAGCTTTCATGGCGTTTTCCACTTGTTGTACTAAATCTTTTTCACTAAAAAAAGTTATTTGGACATCAGTTTCATTCTCGGCTTTCCAGGCATTAACTGAGGCTTGAATTGCTTCCGTTTCCTCCGGATAATATCCTTCACTCCACCAGACATTTAGTACATTTTCATTGGCGTTAGATAAAATAGTATTAACTTGTCCATAGCGGCAGCCAACTAAACTAAGGGAGCTAAACGTGACTAGGCAGATGCCTAGGGAAAAGGACAACAACTTTGGCAACGGTTTGTACAAAATATTGAAACTAGTTAATTAATAATTGATGGAAAAGATAAAAATTGAACAAACTTAAGGGTAGCTTTATTAAGCTTACCAAGTAGCAAAGCCCCATAGCCAAAAGGGTAAGGTGGCAAATAATGCCAAGGAACTCAACCCCAAAGAAGTTACCACCAAATCCCTATCTAAATCATAGGCCTCCGCCAATACTAAAGTAGCGAAAGCAGAGGGCATTGCAGATTGCAACACCAATACTAGGCAAGAAGGTCCACTAAATCCCAAACTAGTCAGTGCCATAGCAATAAGTAAAGGGACTAAAAACATTTTAATTGAGACTGCGCTGAAAGCAATCTTGATATTACCCCAGGAGTCAAGCTGTTGCAGCCGCATGCCCATCAACACCAAAGCAGTCATTATAACTGACCAGGCAAACCACCCTAAACAAATATCTAACCAATCAGGAAAAGTCACTAGTCTCAACATTAAACCCAGAACAAAAGCAATTAGGCTAGGGTTTTTAATTAAAATTGCTAAATTATCCTTGAGCCAACGAATAATTCCGATCAAAATTAATCTTAAAGCACTACTTTTTTTTGCCTGCTTTGTAAAAGAATGGGATGGATTTGAGGAAAGTATATTCAGTTTGTTCTGCTTCAATAAAATGCTACGGTTAGCTAAAATTGATCCAAGGCCATAGGCGGCTAAAAAAGTTCCTAAAAGATCATATAAAATGGCCCAACCAAAATATTCTGGTCCCAGTTGGGGAAGCAGTAGAATAATCGGAAAGCCAATATAACCAGTATTGCCAACTGTACTGACTAGGGTGAAGCTAATTTGGGAATCGGAGGAAAAGCTAGGGCGACGGGTTTGCAGCCAGAGCCAGCTGAGAAAAAGTCCGAGCAAAATTGCACACCAAGCAACAATAGGAGATAGCCAAACAGCCCCCGACAGGTTTGCTTTACGAATAAAATTGATTATTCCTAGGGGAACCCCTAGCCAAAAAAGAAATTTCCCCAAATACTGAGCAGTGCTTGGGGAAAGCTGGACTGATTTTAAGATTTTACCCTGTAATTTTTCTAAGCAAAAGCTCAATGTAACGCCAATTAAAATAGCTACGGTAATGGGAAAATAAAGACGAATAATAATAGTAACCAGGGAATTCATTAAGTCAAGGGAAATGGCTAACGACAGATAATGAGTGGCTCTTGTAAAAAAGCAATATGCAGATCTTGAGATTTTTGATTATAGTATTTGCCATAGCTTATAGCTAAGTCCAAACATTTTTGGGGTGAATAATTTTTTAAATCAATGCCCCAAATGCCCAGCAAATTTATCCGTATATTTTTTCTTTTTAGTATATTTTTTAATAATGGAGGTAAATAGTTAGTTAGATCCGGATCAAGTTGAGCTAAATAATTCAAAACTTTTTGATTGTCAGTAGCAAGGAAAAATGTTTCAAATTTATGTAATAGTTTTAAACACCGCAAAGCTCTTTGTCCCCCTTCCCCTAATCCTTCCGAGAGATGATGTTGTTGCCGTAGTTGCTCGATTTTATTAATTAGTGGGGGTAAATTTTGTTCAGTAAGATAAATATTAAGCAATGCTTGAATCGATTGTCCTTCCTCGGTATAGTCATTGGCATAATTAGCCAAAGTAGCCTGTAGAAATTCCTTAGCATGGGTCTCATCCATGGATAGACCCCTCAGTTCTTGGATAATCAGGATTAAGTTGTTGATCATTACTAAAAAATCATCGATTTCACTGGTGAGTTGTAGATGGTGAGTCCAGGCAGTCAAGACTTCACGGCGATAATTTTTTACAATCCCCATGGCACTGTCTAAGCTTTGGCAGGTATTTAATTCTTTTTCGAGCAAATTAATTCTTCTACTAACTAGTTTTTGCAATACATCTAATTGCTTTTTGGTTCCTTGATTACCAATACCACCATGGTTTTGTTCTTCTCGACAGGGATTAAATAATAGGGCGACCCTCTGGCGGGGGGTATCTGCTAAGAGGCAATTATCTTCGTCGTCCCACTCGCATAAATATTGCAATGCCCTTGCTCCAGCTAATATATCAGTGCCTTTTTTTTTGTCTGTGTCCACCACCAAGATATGAATTTTTTCTGGTAAATTGACTGTGCGACTTTCCTTGGCGATCGCCGTTAGGGCTTGGCGATTTTTATCCTTTTGTCCAAACCAAAAGCCATTAATGGATTGATTTTGCAAAGAAACAATAGAAAAGCCGAGGGGATAGGTGCGGGCAATGTGGGGGGTCTGGGTTAAGAGGGACTGATTAAGACATTCTGCTAGGTAATCCAAAGTATGAACAAAGGCATTTTCTGTTTTTTTTCTGTTTGTGGGGGAATGGAGTAAAATTTTAGTACTATGGCTGCGACGGATAGCCTGGATGTTAGCTAATCCTACCACCAACATCTTATGTAAACCACCGCTCCCGCCCCTTATTTCGTAGGGGTGCAATTCCGTATCCCCCGCCACAATAGTGAGGTGATGTTGCCATAATTCCTGGGGCAAGGAAAGTTCGTATGTCTGAGTTGGAGTTAAGTTATCAAGAATTTCTACTGTGTTTTGTTTGTCTAAATTAATTTGATTACGATTAATTATATTGAGCTGATCTTTTATCAATAAATTTTCGTCCAGGTCAGACAAACTTTCATCACTAAATCCGGCGATCGCCTGGTGGATAGTATGTTCTAGCTGGGCAATAAAACTATTGATATTAGCAAAACTATGGGTGGAAATTTCCCCAAGATTTACTTGGTCTTGGACCTTAATTATAGCCTGAGGTTCCAATGGAGCTATTGTGGTTTGTTGACGAATAACAATCCCAGAAGAAACAATCGTTTTATATCGTTCCCTGCCTAAATATTGACTAATACTTTCCTCTGTCATAGGGGGATGAGTGCCCAAGCCAAATAATATTGTCAATTGCAAATTGCTGTGGCTTTTTTGAAGACAAAAAATTGCATCTAAGAGTAAATGAACTGCAATAGCTGTTCGGGTATTATCGGGTAAAACCAACAATAACTTCGCCGGGAGATAGCTATTTATTAAGCCTAATTTATCTAAAACTATTTGAAGATAATCAATGCAATTTGCCAAAACTTCAGCAGAACTAAAATCTGCATACAAATCTTTTTGAGCTTGTAAAAAATAAGCATTGGCTGGTAAATTCAAACTCAATTCTGGAAAGCTTTGCAAAGTAATCTGTTGTTGTTGTCCATCCCGTCTTTGCCCTGACCCCACTCTCCGGGGGGCGATTTGACAATAATCTGGCAGGGGGAGCATTGCCATGGAAAAATAAGAAATAATAGCGAAAGCGCCGAAGCAATTAAAGGCAAAATTGAAAAACTTTAATCTATCTGTCTATCTATCCAACACTGACTTGCTAATCATTGTCGGCAGAATCAAGGTTCATAACTAGACAACTAATATTTTTATCGCCCTTAACTTCATAAGTAAATTCATCCACACTTTGTAATGCTAAAAAAATTCCTAATCCGCCGATGGGCCGCTCTTCCGCCTCTAGACTAAGAATTGATTGATCAAACTGGCGATCGCGGGGATCATAGGCAATACCAGTATCCACCATGGTGACGGTCAATTTATTTTCATCTGCTTCCAATTCTATGCTAATTTGATTATGCCCTGGCGTTTGAGCATAGCCATAATTAATGATATTAGTAACCAATTCGTCCACCGCCAACCTTAACTTATAGGCTCTTTTTTTCGGTAATCCCACTGCTTGGGCCTGGCTTAAGATATGCTTGCCAATGCTATTTAAAGCATCTAAGTCAGCAGGAAAAGTTAAAATACTCATGGCATTAATTACGATAAACAGCAATCATGGTAATGTCATCAAACTGAATGGAATTATCAATATGACTAATTAATTCCTGCTTGATTACGGTTAAAATTTCTGTCCTTGCTGAGAAATTTTCCGTTAACATTGTCATTAGTCGTTGGCGACCAAAAAATTCTTTATTTGGGGATCTTGCATCGGTAACACCATCAGTATAGCCAATTAACATATCCCCAGTATCGATTGCCAAGCTATTGATGGTAAAAGTGGATTGGGGCATCATGCCCACCGCTGGACCTGTGGATTTTAATTTATGTTTAATGCCCTGAGAATTTAAAATAAAAACTGGCTCATGGCCGGCATTGATATAACTTAAGTTGCCGTTCTTAATATCAATGACCCCGAAAAATAAGGTAGCAAACATCACCATATCCCCATGTTCAGTGGCAATGTAATCATTGGTGAGTCGCACTGCATTTAAAAATTGAACAATAACTGTTTTTTTGCCGTCATCATCGTCATTATCACTAGCCCTACACTTATAGTTAGCATCCCGGATACAGGTATCCCCAGGCATAGTTGCCCCTGAAAATACCCTTAACAGGCTGCGAAATAGGCCCATAAACATGGCGGCGCCTACCCCTTTATCACAGACATCACCAATGACGATCGCCAAATAATCATCCCCCAATAGAAAAGCATCATAAAAATCACCAGAAACAGACCGCGCTGGCTCAAAAACTGCATTTATCTCCCACTGGGGTAGATTAGGTAAACTAATAGGTAGAAAGTTTTGTTGAATTTGTCGGCCTTTTTCTAGCTCTAGACGATTCATCCCATCCTTAATTTCCTGGGCAATCAAGGTTTTGATTTGATTTCTCATGTGGATGAAACTATTGCCCAAAATACCAATTTCATCCTCACCTCGTACTGTGATGGGATAGTCCAAATTTCCCTCAGCCATGGCCCGGGAAGCGCTGGTTAATTGCAAAATAGGAATAGTACTGTGATGAATAACCATCCAAGAAGAAACGGCAACAATAATACCAATCACCACCACTAATAGGTAACCAACTCGATTGATGTCGAAAATAGCCCCTTCAATACTGGCCTCTGAATCCTCTAAAATAATGCCCCAAGTTTTAGATCCCCGTAAATGGATGGGGGAAAGGTAGGCAAACTGACCTTCGCTGTAAATGATGCCATCGCGGTTATTGAGAAGCTGGTTAACGAGGGGAGAGTCCTGTTTATTTTCTAGATTAGTATATTTTTTAATACTTGTGTCCGCATAAATATAGCCCTGGTAATTAACTAATAAAATTCTGTCCAGCTCTGCATCTTTGGCTATGTTCTGCACTAATTCAGCAATAACTGGGAGAGGTAAACATTCAACAATAATGCCAATCTGGACCTTGGAACCGGGGCTAAGAATCGGCATAATCAGACAATCCTTGCTCTCATTGTAATCTTTGCCGGGAAACAATCGGTTTAAATGTCTATGTGCCTGTGCTACTTCCTCTGACCAACGCTTGAGAGGTAAAGGCTTGGTGGAATGATAGCCATCACTGCTGGCAACTATTTTTCCCTCCCGGTTAACTACGAGAAAGAAGCCCCGCCATTGGTGAAACTTAATAAATTCATTTAAAAAAAAACGAGCTTGCTCAGCTTGAAAATTGACTATTTCGGGTTGGGAGGCGACAAAGGCAGTATTTTCTTGGCGCTCTTCATCTAATCGGCGTATCATCTGAGCGGTCAGCTTGGCATGGCCTTCCAAATCTTTTCTGGCAATCTTTTTTAACTGTCTTTCTGTGTATAAATCCAGCAAAAAAATCCCTCCCAAAGTAGAGGGAATGAGGCAGAGTAGGAGGAGCCCAACAATGCGAAACCGAATTGATTTCATGAAAGATTGAATCAGTTTCATGGGGATGATTTACCGAGGATGGTTCGAGTTCCTGCTAACGCGATCTCCGCTCTATTTTGACGATGTTTACTCCTCCTGGGGAAACGAGACCTAGCTAAGTTGAATTAGGCTGAATGGGTTTCGGTTTTTAGGCCGTAAAGTCGTAACTATCCACCATGTGAAAACTTTGGTGTAATCCAGTTTGCTCGATGGTGTCGTTTACCATTTCCTGGGTTCCCACCAAGAAAATTTCCACCCCCGTTCCCATCTTTTGTTTGGCAAACACTAAAACCCTGAGCCCCGCACTGGACATGTATTCCAATTGATCCATAAATAAAACCAATTTGGTCGCGTTAGCCTCGGCGGCGGCTTCGATTTTTTCCTTGAACAATGGAGCAGTACCCCCATCCAACTCGCCAATCAGGGTTAATTTTGCTTGACCATTAATGGTCTCCAATTCAATGCTAAAAGCCATGGTTTAAAGGGATAATTGAACAGAATTAGGTTTACTTTAGCCGGTTATTTAGCGATTAGGATAACCACACTTCGATCGCCAATGAGCAAGGACGACTGGGATTCGAGGGGGGGTTCCTGGCCGGGGGCATGTATATCTTCCGGGGGCTGGGCTCCTGTGTTGGCAAAAACGTGCCAAGCTGTGCCCACTGGAGGAGCTGGCAGTTCAAACCAGAGACTCTCGTAGTGCATATTCATAGCCACATAGATTTGGTTATCTTTAACTCGGCCACCTTTAGCGTGTTGACCACAAAGCATAAAAGCTAGAACCCGGCCATCGGAGGACCAATCGGCATGCCAAGCCTTGACCCCATGCCAACTAATATCGGGAAATCCCACACCAAGGTAATCGCAGTTTTGGAAATGTTCACTATTGCGCAACACGGGATGGGCTAAGCGGAAAGCAATGCAGTGTTTGACAAACCGAAACCAATCCTGGTTTTGTTCGACTAAATGCCAATTGAGCCAATTCAAAGGGGAATCATGGCAATAGGTATTATTATTGCCCCCCTGGGTTTTGCCCATCTCATCCCCCATCAACAGCATGGGCACCCCCTGGCTCACCAACAAAATGGCGATTGCATTCCGCATTTGCCGAGCCCGGAGTTTAAGGATATCGGGGTTATCGGTAGCACCTTCCACCCCACAGTTCCAGCTGTAGTTGTCATTGGCTCCATCATTGCCATTTTCCCCATTGGCATAGTTATGTTTGCCGTTATAGGCTACTAAATCTGCCAGGGTGAAGCCGTCGTGGGCGGTCACAAAATTGATTGAAGTGGAGGGCGGTCGCCCGGCTCCCCGGTAAAGGTCTGGGGAACCCTGTAGCCGTTGGGCCATTTCCCCAATCACTCCCGCATCCCCTTTGATAAATTTTCGCACCGAATCTCGGTATTTTCCATTCCACTCCGCCCAGCGGCCATAACTGGGAAAAGACCCGACTTGGTATAAGCCACCTGCATCCCAGGCTTCAGCAATCAATTTAGACCGGGCCAAAATAGGGTCAAAGGCGAGGGTTTCCAATAGAGGTGGATTGGCCAAAGGATAGCCCCAGGGATCCCGACCCAAAATGGAGGCCAAATCAAAGCGAAAACCATCAATGTGAAATTCCGCTGTCCAGTAGCGCAGACAGTCCAGCACCATGCCCCGCACAATGGGGTTATTGCAATTGAGGGTATTGCCGGTGCCACTAAAGTTGAAATAGTAACCCTCCGGGGTAAGCATGTAATAGGTTTTGTTATCCAATCCCCGAAAGGAAATGGTGGGACCCCTTTCATTGCCCTCTGCCGTATGGTTGAACACCACGTCCAAAATGACGGAAATGCCTACTTTATGCAGTTCCTTGACTAGGTTTTTCAACTCATCAATCTGCATGCCAAATTTGCCAGTGGCCGCGTAACCTGCTTTGGGAGCAAAAAAATTAACGGTGCTATAGCCCCAGTAGTTAACTAAAAATTCCCCCGTTTCTGGATGGTAACGGCTATGTTCAAATTCATCAAACTCAAACACCGGCATCAATTCAACGGTATTAATGCCCAATTCCTGTAGATAGGGAATTTTGGCCAGAATGCCGGCAAAGGTCCCCCGGTGATTTTCCTTTACCCCAGAGGAAGGGTCTTTGGTGAAACCCCGCACATGCATTTCATAAATGACCATGTCTTCGAGGGGAACATCCAAGGGGGAGTCGTTTTCCCAATCAAAATCGTCAAAGCTGAGGCGTCCCCGATGTTGGTAGATATCGTCCCAATTAGGTTGGGTCCCCCAAACATCCCGGCCACTGACAACTTTGGCGTAGGGATCAAGAAGTACTTTACTGGGGTCGAACCAATGGCCCTGCTGGAAGTTATTGGGCCCTTCCATGCGATAGCCGTATTCCAGATTTTCGAAATCCAGGTCAAACACCACCATGCAATAGACATTACCAATGCGGAAGGATTCTGGAAAAGGAATCTCCACAAAAGGCTGGGGAGCCCGCTTCTCGAATAGTACTAGGGTGCAAGCGGTGCTATGGCTAGAGTAAATAGAAAAGTTGACCCCCCCTGGCACAATGGTGGCTCCGAAAGGAAAGGGCTGGCCGCAGCGGAGCTGATAACCGTTGCTGGTGTGGGTTGGATGGACATCAATGCGTTCCATAGTGGCCTAAGAAAATGCGTTTTTGCCTTCGGCAAGGGTGGGACAAATCGAAAAAAAGTCGAGAAAACCAGTCACAGCCATGGTGTCCAGCAGTTCTTCCGACAGACCGACTAAAACGAGCTGGGCCGAGTTGCCTTTGGTCTGGCGATAGAGGTATAGCAAAAGCCGGAGCCCAGCACTGGACATGTAGGGCACTGCGGTCATGTCTAAAAGTATTTTTGCTCCTGGTTCCGCTAGGGGCAGAATCACTTCATGGATTTTCGGGGCCGTGTTGGCGTCCACTTCCCCGCTAAGGGTGACAACGGTAATGTCTTCCTGTTGATTAATTTGAATATCCATGGGGCTTAGGCAGTGGGGACTAAACGAACTTTGATTTTGACCCGTTCTTGGCTGTCGGGTAAGGTCACAGTTAAGCCCTGGGCATCGAAATTTTCATAGGGTTTGCCGTCAATTTCCACACTGGCGATCGCCACACTGCCGGGGGGAAGAATATCGGGGGATACCCTTAGAATGCCGTCGGCGAAACCATTGGGTAAGGGCTTAAAGTAAAAATCCATGGGGTGCTTGGTGATCAAAAAGTTGGTATACACCGCCGCCAAATAACAAAGCTCGAAGGAATGGTAACCGCTCATGGAATGGCTACCTTTAGCCCGCTCATTGCCCCCTGCCAGGTAAGGAATGCCGTTGGCGAGTACATTGAAATAAATACCCCCATCTTCCAAATCCAGGAACCAGGCATTGTAAAAGGCCGCTGCTTCCCGACCGTGGCGATGGTATTCCCCGTCAGTCAAAATGCCACCCATGATCAGGTACGCCAGAATGGCTTGTTCCTGTTGCCACCAGGCTTTGCGGTCATGCCAAACAAATTGATGGCAACCACTATGGTTATTAAGTAACCGTTCCACCACATCGTACCAACCACCCCGCTGTTGGTCACTGCCCACCGCCGGCATCAAGTCGGCAATTTTTTTGGCCAGCTCCACATACTTGTCCTTGGGCTTGAGGCTATTCATCCGCATCAAATTCCAGGCAATTTTGAGATTATGGCCCACCACTGCCCGATTTTGTTGCCAGCCCCAGGTGGTGTCGTGGCTCCAGTCTTCCTAAAAACGCTCTTGGACAAAGGGACTATGGTCGTAGTCAGGGAAATATTTCTCAATGGTGTCGAAGGTATACTCCAACATATCGGCGTATTTTTCTTCCCCGGTGGCAAGCCAAAGATTAATCAAATAGGCCGGAGCATGATCCCCGACGGAGTTCCAGTTTTTCCGGGCCCGATTTGCCCCGAGGGATTCACTGCGGGGATCCAACATCAACGGATCTAGATGGGAAAAATAGCCGCCATATTCGCTTTTGTCCAGAAAGAATTTGTCGAATAGCTTAATAGTTTGTTCTGCGTCATGGAGAATACGGCGATCGCCGGTGCAACGGTAGGTTTGGATCGGCCCCGCCAGAGCATAAATCTGTTCGTAGGCGGGAATGGCATCATAGTCATCGCCAAATTCCGAAGCAAAGATTTTTTGTTCCTTTTCCCCCTGCACATCGATGGCGTGGTACCAGTAGACAATATCTTCGTCCTTATCAACAAAGCGCATATGCTCCCGCAGGTATTCCGTGCCCTTTTCCGCCGCTTCCAGAAACTGATCCTCTCCGGTCATCATAAACGCGGTGGCAAAGCCATAAACCAACCGGGAAATGGTGTCGGTTTCCTGGCGAAAATTCACAGCAGACCGTTGACCACTGACGGAAAGGTCAGTCCGATAATGGCGATAATCGATGGCATCCTCACCAAACTGGGCCTTCACATAAAATTTGCCCAGGGCGTAAACCTGTTTAATCCACCAATCCTGCTTTTCAAAAACATATTCCTCAATTTTTTTGCCGGCGAAAACCACTTGTTTGCCGTCAAAAATATCGCTGTCCGGATAAAAAACACCGTAAACAAATAGAAATCTGCCAGGGGTTAACCAGCTGCCCATGGTGGCGGTGGCATCGATATAGGCTTCATCAAAGTTTTGGATCACCTTGGCATAGGCCATGGGGCTGAGCTTGACCTGAAACTCCTGACCAGCGGAGGTTTTGAGACCAAAAGTGCCTCCTTGTTGGTCGTAACTTGTCACATAACCCGCAATCAGATCAGAAAAAGGAAAGTTAATTTTAGGACTCATATTGTTGATGCCACGGGAAGGCGGGAAATATTTTTTAAGCTTCAATTTGCTCGATAAAGGTCTTGACAAATTGTTCAATCATGCCGGGATGTTTGCCGGTAATTAGATCGCCGTCAATTACCAACTCGGCGGTCTGATCCCCTTCATAGACCACATCAGCCCCGGCATTTTCCACGTCACAAATAATGTTGTGGGCACAGGTTACTTTTTTGCCCTTAAGCAAATCTGGGTCGGCACAGAATAACCACAAACTATGGCAAATAGTTCCTAGTTTGAGACCTTTGGTTGCCACTGCTTGACGCAGAAAAACCACCGCTGGTGCCTGATTTTTTTCACCTTTTTTGACAGTGGCTTGGTACCTTAGGCGGTCCATAGCATAGGCTCCAATGGCAATGATACCTTTATAATCCACGGGATCTATGTCATTAACTTCCGTAGTGACAGTAACGTGGTATTCCACCTGATCATTTTCAGGGTTAGAACCAAATTTTAGTTCCGGTTGCCCCCACAGATGGCTAATATATTCCACTTCATAACCCTGGGCAGGAAAATATTCATTAAACCAGCGATATTCAGTGCCATCAAAATGTTCTTCAATTAAGACACCAATTTTGCCTTTCACGGTAGTCATAGTTACCTGTTTTCTCCCTTAAAGTGAGGGTAATTAGTTTTCTTAAGCAGATGGCTCAAAGATTTCTTTTAAGGCGGCAAAAGCTCCGGCAGCTTTATTAAATCCACCATAAACGCACATAAAGGAGAGCACTTCTTCGATTTCTTCCTTAGTAGCTCCCTGTTTCCGGGCCATATCCACATGGGCTTGGAAAGGGCCGTTTAGGGTTTGGTTGGCCACATCCACCGCAATGACAATTAGGGCTTTAGTTTTTTGATCAATCAACGGTAAGCCCCAGGCTTCTCCGGCTACCCTGGTGCAAAAATCACCAAATTGGGGATTAATCCCGCTCAAGCCTGCCTGGAGGTCTTTATCATCGAGCACAGCATTTTTAAACTCACTCATGGGGCTAGCTCCTAGGTGGTAATCAGTTTTAGTAAGCTATCGGGAGCAAACACGTCCCGATAAAAAGTGAGTTGTTCTGTTTTTAAGTAACAGCCCCCCCGGTGACCCCGGCGCACCCAGGTGACATTCCCTTTGGCAATGGTTTCGTGGGTTTCATCGTCCACACATTTCCATTCAAAAAAGGTGTGTTCGCCGTAGAACATAACAATGGGCCAGACCATGGTTACCCCCGGTTGAGCAATGAGGGCCCACCAATGTTTTTCCCTTTCCTGCTGTTGTTCCAAACCCGAATAGGGGCCATCTTGGCAAAAGTAGACTAGATCGTCCCGGTACTCCCCGGTCAGAATGTCCCCCCGTCCCTGTCGTAGGGCCTCACAATGGGTAGGCCACCAATCCTTATTTTCCTGTTCAATGGTTTCTAGGGTATAGTCAGCGTCAATGGCTGGTAAGGTAGCTTCTTTTTGGGCAACATAGGCAATGCCCTCGGCGATTAGTGTTTCTTTGAGGGCGTCAGGGACAAGACCGGGCTGGGAATAGTCCGCTTTCAAACCTAAGTAGTAATTTTTTCTTGATGACATAGATGGTTTGCCAAGATAACTAAAAGTAACCAGTTTAATTTAAGTAAAGCGGGGTTAAGTCCCTATGGGCGAGGGGCTTGAAAAAATTTCACCCATTCAGAACTGGGATACTCCACACCCCTAAGGGAGAATTCAAGGAGAACTAATTGGTGCAAAGCATAGCACAATCTTTTAACCAAACCACCACTGTAACAAAATGTTACTGAAGGCGAATTAGCCTGGCTTTTTCGACCATTATGTCTTCGCATTGGTCAATAATTCTTGACATTTAAATTGTCCTTTGGCGATCGCCAAAATTTATCTATGTAAATATTTGTAAATGTATCAAACAGAATTCTAGCAAGGTTTCTATAATGCGTGGTGACTGGCAAAATTTCGTGAGTAAGTTGTCTCTATTTCCTTAGGGAGCTCAGTCAGAATATTGCCTTATATACCCTGTTGATTTATCGGTACATTTGACCATGGAAGTTAATTTTTTCTTATCTGGCAACAGGACTTCCTGGCTAAAAAGAGGGTTTGCCCTGATCTTTACCCTTCTTGTCCTTGCTAGCGTTTTTTTGTTTCCATCCTCCAGCTGGGCTGATGCCACAAAAGCAGTTGACGATCCAATTGTGGTGGCAGGCAACATCAAAGTAAGGCCAGATAAAAGAGAAGAATTTATTGCCCTATCTCAAACATTTATTGAGCCTTCTCGGTCAGAGCCCGGCTGTATTTCCTACAGTTTTTACGAGGATGAAACAGAAGCTAACACCTTTCTATTTTTTGAAGTGTGGCGCAATCGATTAGCTCTAGACGAACATTTTCAGACCCCATACTTCCATGAATTTGTTGAAAAATCCCCGGATTTATTGGCCAAGCCAGCGGAAATTACAATTTATAAAATAGCTGAAACTCAAACTCTATAAATTTTGATCAAGTTCCGATTGAAGTTATGAAAATTTTGCGTTTACCTTCATTATTTTTTCAGTTATTTCTAGTTCTTGTAATCGCTTTAGGTGGTTTGACCATAGGCGTTCCCGGGGCTCTGGCGATCGCCACATTGGATAATTTTCCTACCCCCAACATAGATAAAACGGAAAAGATTCTGGGACCGGCGGGGGAGATTTTTGAATTTTCCACCTGTAATGCCGATGGCATTGGCTTTACCATTGCGGAAGCCCAGATTCCTCCGGGGGCAGGGCCATTACCCCACATCCATCACTACACCAATGAGTGGTTTTGGACTCCGAAAGGGGGATTACAATTATTTCAAAGTGTAAAGGAATATCCCGACTTGGAGAATCCCGCCACCGATGAACAGGCCGGAAATGCCACTGTATACACCGTTAACACTGAACCCAACCAGATTGTTTATGGGCCCAAATATCGGATCCATGGGTTTGCTAACACCACGATGGAAACCCGTCCTTTGACCTTTATTTGGTTGGAAGATCCCATTTCGCCTGCATACGAATTGCATGACGGTGGCATCCGCGAGTATTTCCAAGATGTGGGTATCCCCATTAAAGACTTAAAACATTTGCCCGCTATCACTGATCAATCCAAGATAGAATTTGTTAGCCAAGCTCCTCTCTATGGTATCAACCAAAGCTACTACTTTTTTCAGTATGTGGATGGGGTTAGCGGCAAATTACCAACGCCCCTGCTCAATCTGAACAACGATAAAAAGTTAAATCGCATCATCGAGACAATTAATGCCTATAATCAAGGCGATACTTCGATTCACTGCTTTTAACTTTGTTGCACAACTTTCTAGGGAAAATTTATGAATAAAGAATTGGGATTTGCCATTCTCGGAGGATGGATTTTAGGAGTAATTTTTGGTTTTTTTAAATTACCGTTGCCAGTTCCTCCCTTTGAAGGTTTGGTGGCAGCAGGGGCCTGTCTTTTGGGGCAGGTTACCTACACCTTTATTAAGCAGAAATTTGGTTTTTAGTTTTCCGATCTAAACTTAGCTTGGGGCAATGATTATGTTATTAAAAGTTAAACTTTGGGGTATTGGCCTGGTTTTAACTCTAACTTTGGGAGCTATTCTTTTTCTGCAAAATTTTAGCGTAGCTGCAGAACTAGAGATTCATACTTTTGATGATATTCCTATGCCTAAATTGGCAGATCCTCTGCTGATTTATACCCCCGCCAATGAAATTTTTGACATTGCTTCCTGTAGTGCTAAGGACATTGGTTTTGCCATTGCCCACGCCCAAATCCCCCCCGGAGGCGGTCCCATGCCCCACATTCACTATTTCATTAACGAGTGGTTTTGGACTCCAGAAGGAGGCATCGAACTATTCCACAGCACTAGACAATATCCCAATATGGATGAGTTACCGGTGGTGGGGGGAGCCGGTCGAGGAGATCTGTACAGTATTCAAAGCGAGCCAAAGCAACTGATTTATTCCCCTAATCACTATATGCATGGTTTTGTTAATCCTACGGATAAAACATTACCCATTGTTTTTGTTTGGATGCGCAATGAAGTGGCACCGGATTTTCCTTACCACGACGGCGGTATGCGGGAATATTTCCAAGCAGTGGGTCCCCGCATTACTGACTTGAATAATTTACCGCAATTAACCAATGCCCAAAGGGCCGCTTTTGCAACCGAGGCTCCCAAGTACGGCATTAACCAAAGCTCCTATTTTATGGAATATGTCAACACCATTAGCAATAAATTACCTGCTAAAATTGCCAGGCTAAAAAATGATAAAGATCTGGAGCGAATGGTAGAAGTAATTGAAGCCTTTAATCGTGGTGATAAATCGGTAAGCTGCTCATGATTTCTGCCCCAAAAATTAAATTTGGAGTTCATACTTTCATCTGGAAAAAAGAATTTCTTGGTGACGAAGAATATGTTTTCCAAGATGCCAAAAAGTGGGGATTTAATGGGGTAGAAATTGCTACCCACTATTTTGACCAAATCGATCCCCTCCAACTTAAAAGCTATGGCCAAAAGTATGGTTTAGAACTAACTTTTTGCACCAGTTTACCCCAGGGCTTATCCCTAACCGCCGAGGACAAAACCTGCTGGCGGGATTCCATTGCTTATCTACAAAGGGCAATTAAATTCTGTCAGCAATGCGGCATTACCCAATTGTCTGGCCCGTTTCCCCATCCCGTGGGCTATCTCAGTGGAGAACCTCTCCAAAAACAGGAAAATATTCGCATGCAGGAAGCCTTTAGGTTGGTAGCGGAAACCCTGGTCAAAACTGATCTAAAACTGGCGATCGAACCCCTAAATCGTTTTCAAGGTTATGCCATCAACACGGTGGCTCAGGGTCTGGAATTACTCGACGCAGTGGATTGTCCCCAACTGGGTCTGTTACTGGATTTATTCCATATGAATATTGAAGAAAAGGATGTGCTTGAGGCTTTTCGACAGGCAAGAGGCAGTTGTTTTCATATCCATGCCTGCGCTAAAGATCGAGGGACCCCTGGCAGTGATTCCTTTGCCTGGAATGATTGGTTTCAAGTTTTGCAAGAAATTAATTATTCTGGTTGGGTGACCATCGAAAGTTTTAATTTTGAGGACAAAGAATTAGCTTCCGGCGCTCGTCTGTGGCGCCCTGTGGCTCCTAGTAACAAAGTTCTAGCTCAAGATGGACTGAAATTTTTGCGGCAAACCTATCAAACTAACTAAATTTACTAAGTAAATAAACTATGAATAGCCCCTTTATTCCCACCACTCTGCCATCTGGATTTGAACACACCTACACCAACGTTGACGGGGTAAATCTCCATGCCATTGAAGGGGGAAACGGGCAACCATTACTTTTACTTGGTGGCTGGCCCCAAACCTGTTACGTCTGGCGGTTATTGCTGGAACAATTGGGAGAACATTTCCGGGTAATAGCTCTAGATATGCGGGGTCAGGGGGATTCAGATATTCCCGACGGCCCCTATGACTGCGGCACAGCGGCTAAGGAAATTAAAGCTTTTTTAGAACAAAAAGAAATTAATTCTTTTTACTTAGTAGGCCACGATGTGGGAGCTTGGGTGGCATTTACAGTGCTAAAGTTTTTTCCGGATGCGGTGCTCGGGACAGGGTTAATTGATGCGGCTATTCCTGGTTTAGTGAGTAGCGATTTCTTTGCCGTTGTTAATGCGCCAAAAGTTTGGCAGTTTTATTTCCACATGGTGCCAGATTTAGCAAGTAGTTTGGTAACAGGAAAAGAAAATGAATATCTCAGTTGGTACTTCACCAATAAATCTAAACGAAAACAAAACCTTACACCAGAAGTGATTGACTATTATGCCCGTTATTACAGTCGTCCAGGGGCTATGAAAGCCGGTTTTCTTTGGTACTCTGCTTTGGAAGAAACAACAAAAGCAAATACCCCGACGGTGGATACCCATTTTAACCAACCAATTTTCGCCATGGGGGGAGAATTTGCCACTAAATCGTTAATTTATAATGGTTTATCTCCCTATTGTGATGACATTACCGGTTATGTGATTGAGCAGTGTGGTCATTACATTCCCGAGGAAGCACCAGAGGAAATTTTCCAGGCAATTTTAACTACTTTTACAACCGCGAAGGAGTCCTGAACTATGCAAAGAAGAGAGCTGTTTAAATATGGTCTGGCCACCGGAGCTGGGGCGATCGCCAGTTATGGTTTCATGGGCAATAAACCATTGTTGGCGCAACAGTCTAATGCTGGTGGTGGCAAGTTTTGGCCCGATAATATTCGTCTGCCCATTTCCTTGTCTTTAATGTTTGAAACGGGCAGTCAACCGGCGAAAGGTGCCCCCACTCCCTTTGGTAATTTCACCCCGCCGCCGGATTACTACGATATGCCCACCATTACCTGGTATCGGTATGGCTATACGGAAGGGGTTCCCCGTATTCTTGATTTACTGGATAAGTACAAAATTAAGATTACGTCCCATATGTCCGGGCGCACGGTGGAAATGTACCCAGACCGGGCCAGGGAAATTGTCGAGCGGGGCCATGAAGCGGCGGCCCACGGTTGGAATTGGGACAATGAATTCAACATGACTGCCGCCCAGGAAAAAGATTTTATTCAACGCAATGTGGATATGATCCTAAAAGTTACAGGGCAACGGGCCGTTGGGTATAACGCACCCGGTTTACGGGGTTCTGTGAATGTTCTTTCTGTACTGAATGAACTAGGTTTTGTCTACCACATTGACGATGTTAGCCGGGATGAGCCTTTCATTGTTAACCTCAATAACGGCGGATCCATTATGGTGGTGCCCTACGCTGTTTATTTAAATGACATTCGTGCCTATGAGGCAAGGTTCTTTTCGTCTGAACAGTATTTAGCAGAGTTAAAAAACTCTTTCGATCGCCTTTATGAAGAGGCCGCTTACCGGCGAAGGATGATGGCAGTAACCATGCACGATCGCCTACAACGGCCGGAACACGTCTATGTATTTGAGGATTTCCTGAAGTATGTAATGTCGAAACCAGGGGTAGAATTTATGAAAAAAATTGACATTGCCAACTTTGCTTTAAATGACAAAAATACCATTCGGGAAGATATTCAAAATGTTTATCCCAATGTGCCTAATTTTGTCCCCGGCGCTACCAGTTAACTAACTGATAAATATGTCGGCAAGTTTATTGTCAAAAAGAAATTAACAAGGAATTTAACCATGCTCAAATCCACTTTTGCTCCGTTGTTAACCGCCATTTCTTTAACTGGTTTAACCCTACCGGCCTTGGCTCTAGAAGAAACCCCCGTTTTATCGTCGGACATTGCCATTAAAGCAGCCCAGTCGGCGATCGCCGCTTGTCGTCAGGAAGGTTATGGAGTTACCGCTACGGTGGTCAACCCCGAAGGCAATGTCTTGGTGGTCATTCGTAGTGATGGAGCTTTGGTACATACAGTACAAACTTCATTTAACAAAGCCTATTCTGCTGTTACTTTAGCCACCAACCATAATCTGGACAGTACTTCCGGCATTCTGGCATCAATGCAGGCTAAGGGAGCCCAGGGTGTGGGGACATGGCCTATGCCCGCCGATCCCCTCACGGGCATTACTCTTTTTCCCGGCGGAGTACGCTTACTTTCCCAGGGCAAAGTGGTAGGGGGTTTGGGGGTTTCCGGCACTCCCGTTGGTATGACGGATGAAGGTTGTGCCATCAAAGGTCGGGATGCCATATTACCGGATTTGCGTTAACTTTTGCAGTTAGTGACTATTGTAATTCTAGCAAAATAATGGTGCCGTGGTAAGCGGCGATCGCCAAGTTTTTGCCGTTGGGATGGAAAGAAACACTGCCCAATCTTTCTAAATTTGGGTCATATTGGTCCAATAATTGTCCCTGCAAATTCCATACTCTTAAAACGCCATCATCGGAAACGGTGGCAATTAAATTATTTTGGTTAATGGCAACTCCGGTGACCCAACCGTCATCGAGGACATCAATTTTTAATATTTCTTTGCCATCAAGATTAAATACCCGGGCCGTACCATCGAACCCGCCAGAAACTAATAATTGCCCGTCCTTACTAAAACGGACACTGTTAAGGCGGCCTTGATTAGTTTCAATGATTTTTACCACTTCCCCCGCCGGATTTAGTAAAGTGATTTCACCAATATCTTGGGTGACCGCAATTAAACTTGCCTGGGCATTAAAGTCCATATTACGACTGACCCCAGGGCGAGTTACCGAAAACAAGGGTTTATTCGTGTTTGACCAGCCTTGAATGGTACCATCATCGGAACTGGTCACCATCCCCATATCTTGATTAAAAAAAGCAACATCGGTAACAGCGGAAGTGTGACCTCTGATTTCCCCCAACACATTACCCTGTATATCCCAAATGCGGGCAACACCGTTGTAACCGGCGGTAATAATAGCTTTCCCATCACTACTAAATGTACCATTAAAAATCATAGCCACAGGGCTACCAGCAAATTCTTGCACCAATTGTCCGTCCGCGGTCCAAAGTTTGCCTAAACCATCGGTGGCCGTTGAAAGTAGATAATTGCCATCTTGACTGTGGTGAATTTGGATAATTGCTTCCCCTTTTAACTCATGGCCTAGGTAACTTTTAATTACCTGCAATTTAACCCGGGAGTCAACCTTGCTTTCCCTGACTAAAAAACTATCAGTCGGGGGATTTTTAGCTGAGACATCGCCGCCGGTAAAACTAATCGTTAAACCCAGCAAAAAAACGAACAAAAATTTAAGTTTCATATTGCTTTTACTACTCACTTAGATAGATGAAAAATCCACACTTGCCCTTGACTGCCGGTGGCCGCCAAATATTTACCATCGGGGGAAAAACTTAAACTAGTTAATCTGCCGGAACCCAACGGCAATTCATGCAGTAACTGGCCATCTTTGCCCCAAAGTCTGATAGCGCCGTCATCACTGGCGGTGGCAAGCCATTCCCCTTGGGGGTAAAACTGGGCACTGTTCACCCAACCAGTCGGCACAACTTTATATTCAGTGATTAATTCCCCAGCTAAATTCCATAACTTGGCAGAACCATTGGTGCCTGCGGTTAACAATTGCTGACCATCGGGGCTGAAATTAACATTATTAATTCGTCCCTGACCCGTGGCAATTTCCCGCTCAATTCCCCCCTGGGGATTAATCAAATATAAGGAACCACTATCGGAAACGCTGGCAATTAAAATACCCCGGGGATGGTAAGCCAAATTTCGGGCTGTGCCGGGGTTTAAAACCCCCACTAATTTTTCCCCTTGCCGAGTAAAAACTTGAGTTTGGCCGTCATCGGAACAGGTGACAATGGTTTGGCCATCGGGGCTAAATAGAGCATCGGCCACTGCCGCTCGATGGGGGCGTTGTTCCTCTATTAGTTCCCCCTGCAAATTCCACAGACGAATAGTGCCATCATAGCCGGTGGTAATTAACGTTTGGCCATCGGGGGAAAAGCGAGCATTGAACATAGGAGGTTTTTGCCCCCGCAGTTGCTTTAACATTTCGCCTTCTTTAGTCCACAAAGTCCCCACACCATCGGCGGAAGCAGTGAGCAAAAACTTGCCGTCAGGGCTAAAGTAAATCCTATTGAGGGCGACCTCAGCCCCGGTAAATTGTTTTTGTAAGTGGAGTTTGATGGTCGATTGCTGGTTGATAGAAGCCGCCTTGGGGACCTCTGCCTCCACTATTTCTACCCCCATAAGTGGCAAACTTAGGGCTAGTAAAACTGCTGGAAAAGTTCTCATCTATGGCACCAAACGGGATTTAATTTTTTCGATGCCTTTGATACCACAAATCTGGTCTAAATTGCCATTGGGGGAACCGGAAACCCCGATCGCCGCCACCAATTCGTCCCCCACTTTAATGGCCAGGCCGCCGGTGCTAAAACTCAGGCCAGTGACTGGGTCGGGGGCCAGGGGTAAGGAGCCTAGGGGCAGAGGAGTTGGGGTCATTTTTTTGGCGATCGCCTCGGTGGAATCCTCCCCAGTAATGGGGCCTAGGGTAATTAGGGTAAAAGCCTTGTACAAACTATATTCTATGGTGTGGGGGGTAGCGCCATCACCCCGGACTACGGCCTGCACTAAACCTTCTTGATTAACCACTGTGGCAGTGACATTGTAGCCATCCCGTTGACAACTATTCACCGCTTCCATGGCCGCCTCCACCGCCAGGGCCACTGGTAATTGATAGTAGGTTTTCAAGGCCAGGGCCCCGGAAGAAAAAGTCAAAGATAGGCCAAGGGAAATCCCCAGTACCAGACAAGGTCGCAAAATTATTTCTCTCAATTTCACAGGACACTCCCTTTGGTGAAACAATCCTAATTGTACTCACACCTAAGGTTTTTTTTAATAAATCTACTGCCCCCGCCCTAGGGTAGAATCCAATGGTAATTGCATTGCCAAAGGCCTTAATATTTAGTTTTCCCAGGACTTGATTTTATTTACGTTACTTAACTTTACATAAAGTACTAAGTTGGGGAAATTCCAGCAGGGGCAAGCACTTAATATTTCCGTTGATATTTTTCCAGGTATGCCCATGGCGTTTGATATTGCCGACAAAATAATTCTTGTTACTGGTGCCAATCGGGGCATAGGCAAAGTGCTAGTGGAGTCTTTTTTGGACCACGGGGCCGCAAAAGTTTACGCCGCCGTCAGAAAGCTGGCCAGTGCAGAACCCCTAGTGGAGCAATATGGCGATAAAGTAGTGCCCACCTTGATTGATCTAGCGGAGCCACAGTCTATTACCGCCGCCGCCCAAATCGCAATGGATGTGGAAGTGGTGGTCAATAATGCTGGGGTACAGAAAGTTGCAAATCCCCTAGCTGAAGAAGCGATCGCCTACCTGAAATTTGAAATGGAAACTAATGTGTATGGGTTGATTGCCATGGCCCAAGCCTTTGCCCCCATACTTCAAGCCAATGGGGGAGGAGCTTTTGTGCAACTTAACTCGGTGGTGTCCCTGAAGTCATTGCCCAATATTGCCACCTACTCCGCTTCCAAGGCCGCTGCCTATTCCATTACCCAGGCATTACAAGAACTTCTCCGTCGTCAAAATACTCTTGTTTTAAGTGTCCACCCTGGCCCCATCGCCACCGAAATGACCCATGCTTCTGGAAGAGCTGACATTGCCGAATCTCCCACCCTAGTGGCGGAAGCTATTATTTCTGGACTCCAATCTGGTGAGTTCCATGTTTTTCCCAACGACACAATGGCGAAAGAAATGGGTAATGCCTATCGAAGCTTTGCCAAAAATGTAGTCGAAGTCAGCTTTGACTGAAAATTGGACTTTATAATTCACAGCTAAATAACGGGAAATGTCAGTCATGAAACATTCACGGAGAAATTTCCTCGCTTTGGCAGGGGCCAGTTCCCTATTGGCGATCGCCGCCCCAAAGTTATGGGCCCAGGGTATACCCCAGGAAATTTTAAACAAAATTTTGCCCCTGCCCGGCCAATACGGTGAATATTACGGCCAGGCAAAAATTAGGGCCTTTCACCTCCACAATCAACCGGACACTAGCCCATTACATAAAGCTTTAGAAGAACTCTGGTTAGATGTATTTAAACAAACTGAGGGGGAACTATTTGTCACCCCTATCCCCCAAGATGCTTCCATTCCCGCCGGGGATCCCCAGGCTGTGCAATTTATTACCGGGGGACGTTTTGAAATTGTTAGCGTTGCCGGCCCCATTATCGATAAAGTAGCCCCCGATATTATCGGCGTTCAAAATTTTCCTCTCATTTATCAATCGTCCCAGGATGCTTTTGAGATTATTAATCAGCCCCTTTTTGCAGAGACTCTTAATGGTTCAGTAGCCCAATATAATCTAACCTATTTGCCCAATGGTACTTTCGACAACGGCATGAGAGTGGTCACCTCCATTGCCAAGCACCCCATTAATAAACTGGAAGATTTTCAAAATCTCAAAATCAGAATTCCCCCTTCCAATGACATGGAAATGACCATGAAAGCCCTGGGAGCCATTCCCGAGAAAATTACTATGAATCAAGTTTTTCGTTCTCTAGAAAATGGTACTGTCGAGGCCCAGGAGAATCCCCTTTCAGTGGCCCTAGGATTTGAACTTTATAAAGTAACTAAATATTTAAACATGACTAACCATGCTTGGTCAGGATATAACACTTTCTTTAATACTAGCTTTTGGAATAGTCTTTCCCCTGAAGTCCAGAATGTTATCAGGGAACTTCTGCCCATTTACCAAGCAAAGCAAATAAAAGCCCAGGAAGAATATAATCAACAGGCTTATCAAAAATTAACTAGTAATTTAGCTATGGTGGTAACGGAACCCAACCTATCCCAAGCCCATAGTCAATTGATTAAGGTTTATCAGTCGATGTATGGCAAGTTAAATCCCCAGGCTCAATCTCTGATCAGAAATAAGTTAGAAGAAAAAACTGGCATCAAGTTTACTTAGGCTAAAATCGACTTTGTAGTTAAGTTTTGTCAATTAGTTTTCAATAATGCTAGCAATATGAAGTTTATACTTGGTTTTGCCAATCCTTGGCTCTGTTCCACCTATTGTAAAAACATCAAACTTAAACGTTCGTCACTGACCATATTACTTTTGGTTAGCCTGTGGCTAATTCCTCAACAGGAACAGGTCTGGGCCCAGGAAAAACCCTTTGTGGTCAAAAAGATCGACCTAACTCATTATGGAACACCGGCTTCCATTGCCCAGGATCGGGAATCTCAACAATTGGCCATTGCTTTCTATAACTGCAATTTAGTTTTCCTTGATGGTAATTTGAACCAAGACCAGAAAAATAGTTTATTTCTTAAAGATTGTAAACGTTTTTTTCGGGCTAGATATGGGGAGCTTGGTGCGATCCCCTTTCTTATTTCTTCCATTTACACTGGAAGCAGTGTTTTGCATAACTCCCAGCAGAGTTTCGATATTCCCCTCCACAAAGCGGCGGTGACAGATTCCCTCATTGTCCAGGATTATCTATTATCATCTTCCGATGATGGTTCAGTAACCATATCAAGGTTAATCAGCCTTTCTCCCCCCAAAGTTAATACCTTAAAGCTTTACCAATCCATTGGTGTTGCAAGGAATTTGGCCTTTGTCCACACCCCAGATCCAGATGTTGGTAAAGTTGCCGTTAGTTACGATACTGGTGAAATTGTTATTTTTGATATTGACCGCAACACCGGTCTTAATCCAGTTGAGCCCACCATATTTAGAAATATCAATAGTCGAATTAACACTTTTAAGTTCACCGAAAATGGCTCCAAATTATTAATTGGCTACTTCACCGGGGAACTGGTGCAGTTGGATGTCGATAATAAGACTAGTAAAACCCTTTTAAAAGTTGATTCCTGGCTTAATACGTTGGATATTAACTCCCAAGATTTAGTGGCGATCGGTGACGATAGTGGTTTCGTCAAAATTATTTCTTTGTCCACTGGAAAGCTAATCAAGGAAGAAAAAATCTCCCAAACTGGCATTACTGCCCTGATTTTTATGGATGATCAAACCATACTCGCCGCCGATGCCGCTGGCATGGTTTACCTAGGAAAATTGTAACTACAGCAAAAAACCCGATCGCCGGGGTTAAACCCTCAACCATCGGGGCAAAATAGTTGGATGTAGGCATGGAAGTTGCTGGCAAGCCAAAGGGACTAGGACTAGGCGTAGGCGGCATCAGCAAGGGGGTAAATTAGCCCCGCATTTTCTGGGCCCAAACCTTGGTGGGTAGACCCCAGATATAGATGAAACCCTCCGCCGCTTTATGGTCAAATTGGTCTTCCATACCGTAGGTGGCTAGCTCCGCATCATAGATGGAGTAGTCAGATTTACGGCCAGCAACGTTAGCATTACCCTTAAAGAATTTCACCCGCACCATGCCAGTAACCCGTTCTTGGGTTTTGGTAATGAATGCATCCAAGGCATCCTTGAGGGGGCTGTACCACAATCCCCGGTAAATTAACTGGCTATAAATTTCTTCAACGGTGTTTTTGTAATGGGTCACATCGGCGGTTTGGGTCAAGCTTTCTAGGTCTCGGTGGGCATCGATTAGAACCAACAAGGCTGGAGCTTCGTAAATCTCCCGGGATTTAATCCCTACTACCCGGTTTTCTACCATATCCAAGCGCCCTACCCCATGGTTACCGGCGATTTCATTTAGACGCTCCACCAAGGCAACGGGGTCTAGCATCACCCCATTCAAGCTGACGGGAATGCCCTTTTCAAAGCCAATATCCACATATTCTGGCTCATCCGGGGTGTCGGCGATCGCCTTGGTCATCAGATAAATTTCTTCGGTGGGTTCCGTCATGGGGTCTTCTAGGGGCCCCGCTTCGATACTACGGCCGAGGATATTGCGGTCAATGCTGTAGGGTGAAGACTTTTTCACCGGGGATTCCACACCGTACTTTTCCCCGTAGGCAATGGTTTCTTCCCGGCTCATTTTCCATTCCCGGGCCGGAGCCAACACCTTCAAATTGGGATTGAGGGCCATAATGCTGATGTCAAACCGTACTTGGTCATTACCTTTCCCGGTACAACCATGGGCCACCGCATCGGCGCCATATTTTTCCGCCGCTTCCACTAACATCTTGGCAATCAAGGGCCGAGCCAGGGCTGTGGACAGGGGATAGCGGTTTTCGTAGAGGGCATTGGCCTGGATGGAGCGAAAAGCATAGTCCTTGACGAATTCTTCTTTGCCGTCAATAACCAACGATTCCACCGCACCACAACGGAGGGCTTTTGCCTGAATCGGCCCCAGTTCATCTCCCTGGCCCAAATCCGCCGCCAGGGTAATAACTTCCTCTACACCCCATTCGTGCATTAAATAGGGAATACAAACCGATGTATCTACCCCACCGGAATAGGCGAGAACGACTTTTTTGGCGCGGCCCATACTGCTTTTACCTGAAGAACTGATTCAATGTGCCATTCTAGCAGTAATGTCTTGGTCAAAATTGTTTGTTTTAACACCACGCAGGTCCTGGCTCTCGGCTATCTGCAAGGGGTTTCGCCTAGCTTACCGAATCTCCAGCGCCCGCAAATGTCAGGCTTTCCAGATAGAGCCCATCTAAACTAAGATCCACTCCGTTCGGCCATTCCACGGAACCGAAGACAATTCTTTTAGAGCTAAACTGACAAAGCAATAAATCTTACTAAGGCTAATTTCTACCATGGCTCAGCACTACCCGATAATGGGCCTTGCCGTTTTCTAAATGGGCGATCGCCTCGTTGATCTGGTCAAAACTGAATTGCTCCACCACGGGCTTAATATTGTGACGCACCGCAAAATCCAACATGGTGGTAATGGTGGCGGGACTGCCCACCGGGGAAGCGGCAATGGACCTTTGTCCCATCAAGAGGGGGAAAAGACTCAAATCTAAGGGCTCCAACACCACCCCAACAAAATGGAAATGGCCCTGGGGGGCCAGGGTGCTGATATATAAATTCCAATCCAACTTCAGGTTCACCGTGGAGATAATATAGTCAAATTTGCCCTGCGCACTGGCGATCGCCTCGGGATCTCTGGAGTCGATCACATGGTGGGCCCCCAACTCCAAAGCCTCTGTTTTTTTTCTAGTACTGGAGGTAAAGGCAGTCACCTCACAGCCCCAGGCCCGCAGGAACTGCACTGCCAAATGCCCCAGACCACCAATGCCAACTACCGCCACCTTAGCAGTGGGTTTTAAACCTAATTCCACCATGGGACTGAATACTGTAATCCCTCCACAAAAAAGAGGACCTGCCGTGGCTAAATCAATTCCTTCGGGTAATTTGACTACACTCACTCCCTTAGCCCGTACCCGATCGCCAAAGCCGCCATAATGACCAACAATGGTGGATTCCGCTGTGCCACAAAGATTGTGGTAGCCAGATAAACAACTCCGGCAGGTCATGCAATAGCCCGCATGCCATCCCAATCCCACCAGATCCCCCACCTGGACATGGGTTACATTTTCACCAATGGCCGCCACAGTCCCCACCACCTCATGGCCTGCCACCAGGGGATAACTGGAAATGCCCCATTCGTTATTAATCATGGACAGATCGCTGTGGCAAACACCACAGTACTGCACCTCAATTTCCACTTCGCTGGCCCCTAAAGCACCGGGATCGTATTCAAAGGACTCAAGTTTTCCATTGGGTTCCAGGGCGGCGTAGGCTTTAATCATTAGGAATAAGGTTCAAAATTCAATTCTTTATTGATATGCTCAAAGCCGGATTAAACGAAATTGGCGATTCAGATCCGGGGCTCAGTTTCCCAGATTGTAGTCCATTACCCAGGGGATGACACCGCAGTTCCAATCGCTTTCGCTAGTCTTCCCCATACAACTGGCTAACCTGCTCCACCGAGAGGCGGGACTGAATGCCCAAAGTCAAAGGGGAACGATCGCCGTTTTGGAAATGGTCGGCGGCGGCACAGGCAATCATCGCCGCATTATCGGTACAAAATTTCAGGGGAGGGAAAAAGACCCGTAATTGGTGTTCTTGGGCGGCCAATTGCAAATGGTGCCGTAAACGACTATTGGCGGCGACACCTCCCCCCACAGTGATGGTGGTCAGGCCATGGTCCAACGCACATTGAATAGTTTTTTTTGTTAGTGAACGGGCCACCGTCTCTTGGAAGCTGGCGGCTAAATCATCCACTGGTAAAGGGACAGAGCTTTGTTTGAGTTCTTGGGTGAGGCGCAACATGGCCGTTTTTAAGCCGCTAAAACTAGAGTCGTAGGGATGATAACCCCCTTGGGGCAAAGAAATTCTGCCTTCGGGTAACTTAAATGCCAAAGGATCACCCTTCTGGGCCGCCCGGTCAATGGCTGGGCCCCCTGGGTAGCTCAAATCCAGCAGGCGAGCCACCTTGTCAAAGGCTTCCCCCGCCGCATCATCCCTGGTGGTACCCAATTGTTGGTAATCACCACAACCTTGGACTCGGATCAAACTGGTGTGGCCGCCGGACACTAATAAACATAAAAATGGCGGTTGTAGATCCGGCTGACTGAGATAGCTAGCGTAGATATGACCCTCCAGGTGATGAACCCCCAGAAAGGGTTTTTGATGTACCATGGCCAAGGTTTTTGCCGCCGTTACCCCCACCATCAACGCCCCCGCTAACCCCGGGGCCACCGTCGCGGCGATCGCCCCAATGGCAGACCACGTTAAACCAGCATCCTGCAAGGCTTGGTCAAGGCAGGCATTAATTAATAGCAAATGCTGACGGGAGGCCACCTCCGGCACCACCCCCCCGAAAAGCTGATGGGTTTTTATCTGGGAAGAAACCACGTTACTGCAAACGTTACGATTATTTACAATTGCCACCGCAGTTTCATCACAACTTGTTTCAATTGCTAAAATGATTGCCATTCTCTGCTAGTTTGAGTTTGATCCAAAAGACGACGGTTTATTAGCCTAGTCTTTCCTATTATCGACTAACGATCCCTGGATCACGGTAATAGGTTGCCAATCTTGCTTATTTATTTAGCCGCCTTTTTAGTCTTTTGTTTAACCAAGGAAACGATTCTTATGAAACATTTGTTGGCGTTGCTCCTAGCCTTTACACTCTGGTTCAATTTCGCCCCGACCGCTTCAGCGGACGATTTTGCCAATCTGACCCCCTGTAGCGAGAACCCCGCTTTCCAAGCTAAGTCCCAAAACTTCCTCAATACCACCGACGATCCCAACTCCGGTAAAATCCGCGCGGAACGTTACGCCTCCGCCCTCTGTGGTCCCGAAGGCTATCCCCACTTGATTGTGGATGGTCGTTTCACCCACGCCGGTGATTTTCTCATTCCCAGCATTTTATTCCTTTACATTGCTGGTTGGATTGGCTGGGTTGGCCGTTCCTACCTCATCGAAGTTCGGGAAAGCAAAAATCCCGAAATGCAGGAAATTATCATCAATGTACCCCTTGCCATCAAAAAAATGTTGGGTGGCTTCCTCTGGCCCTTGGCCGCCGCTGGGGAATTTACCTCTGGCAAATTGGTGATGAAGGATTCCGAAATCCCCACCTCCCCCCGCTAATCATTAGTGATTGACTGGGAGCTATTGATATTAGCGTTTTATATCTAGGTCCCTCCAATTGCATTGTTATTTTTTGTTTACCTCAATTCTGGAGACTCATATTTATGGACGGTTTGAAATCCTTTTTGTCAACAGCTCCGGTCATGATTATGGCTTTGTTGACCTTCACCGCTGGTATTTTGATCGAGTTTAATCGTTTTTACCCCGATCTTCTTTTTCACCCCTAGTTTTACTGGGCAACTAAATTTCCCTCACTATTGTTTGTGGTGAGACAAGACTCTGGTTAGGATTTACAGTTAAGATCCTAGCCAGTTTTTTTTGCTAACAATTCCCTAAGAAATAGTTGAATTACTGTCGTTTCTAGTAAGACTGAAGCAGTTAAATTAACCGAAAAGCTCGTCAATAAAGACTTAAGCAGTCTCGAAGTTATTTGAAATGACTATGCCGGATCATTCTGTCAATTTACCTGGGTTGAGTAAATCAAGGGGATCTACTTGGCGTTTAAAAATTAATTGGGATTCCGGCAGGGGCTGTACAGAACCTCCAGCTAAGCTGTAGGTGTGGGGGTTAGCGATTCTTGCCCCTAAGGTTTGGTGGGCCGCCATAATCTCTTCTAGGCGATCGCCGTTGGTAAATTTAACTAAAGGAAAACCCGCTAGGCACATTACCCCTTGGATTCGCATCATTTCAATGTGGAACATAATCTCATCCTCGAATAGTTTTTCTAGGGTAAGAATTTGTTCTAGATCTTGATAGAAAAATACCTGGAGATAGGTCAGATTAAGGTCTACGGTCCTAGCCAAAAGGGTGGTGTGATTCCAATTGAATTCAATTAAATTAATTTTTTTGCCAGAGGTTTGGGGATTTTGCTCAAAAATAATTTCCCCTTTACTTGTCCTTGCTAACTCCCTAAAAGCAAACCAATCTAACTCAGAAATAATCACCATCACCCAATGGGCACCGGGCTGATAATAGTTTTTCAAGCCGCTGAAATATTGGGGAATGGGATGGCCTTGGATGGAAATTTCCCTACTGACAATGCCGTCTTGGTTAGCTAGTTCCTGGGCAAAGGCGATCGCCGATGATAGATCCGTAAAACTAACTATGGCTTCCCGCCAGGGCAGGGCTGGGGTAAGGGGCAAAGTAACTTCGGTGATAATGCCGTTGGTGCCATAGCCGTGGATAACCGGTTGGGCCCCTTGACCAGGTAAAACTAAGCGTTGGGGTTCCGCCTCCATGGTCAATACGGTCAGGCTCTGGACGTTGCCAGGGTCAAAGAGGGTGCCATAGTTCACTGCGCCGATGCCGGTACTGCCTCCGCTGACGAAGCCCCCCACTGTAGCGGTTTGATAGGTGGAAGGTAATAAGCGTAATTCCCAACCTATTTGCCTAGCCTGTTGTTCCAGCCTACCTAGTTTTACCCCCGGTTCCACCACCGCTTTCCCCGGTTCCAGGCTCATAATCCTTTGCATGGGAGACAAGTCCAAAACAATGCCCCCCTGGAGAGGAACACATTGGCCGTAATTACCGGTACCAGCCCCCCGCACTGTGAGGGGAATTTTGTTAGCTACACAACAACGGATCACGGCGATCGCCTCCGTTTCCGAGCGGGCCAATACCACCAGATCTGCCTGTTTGCCCTGTAACTGCACCGTTAAAATGGGGCTGAAATGGGCATAATCAGTGGATAGCTTTTTTCTTTGCTGGGGGTCTTGGATTACTTCCAAGCCTTGGGCGGTTAACGAGGCCGCAATGGCTGACCAATCCATTTTCATAATTCCTTGCTAAGTCTGGATTAGTTGCAGGCCCCCATATTATTGATTTGCACCACCAACTGGTCAATGGCCCGCACCAAGTTATCCCCAGAGCGGCTCCAATCATTGGCCAAAATACTGAAGACTACGGTGCCGTGGGAGGGAGTGTTGGCATAACCGGACAGGGCCCTTACCCCCCGCAGGGTCCCAGTTTTGGCAAAGACATTATTTTGGGCCGGGGTGGCTTTCATCCGCCGAGCTAAAGTTCCATCCTGACCGGCGATCGGCATGGAAGAAACGAACAAACTACTGTTGCTGGTGCGGTACATGGCCTGGAGGGTATCCACCAGGGAACGGGGGGTGGCCGCGTTATTGCGGGATAAACCAGAACCGTCTGCTACCCGGAAACCTTGGGGATTAACCCCTAATTCGGCCACCGCTGCCTTAACGGCCCCAGGGCCCCCCACCGTGTTAAGCAAAACTTCCGCATTGTTATTGTTAGAACTTTTGTTGACCGTCATCACCCAGTTGCGGATAGGTTGGGAGCGCACTGTGGCATTGGAGCCTAACCGTTGTAGGGCCGCCGCCGTGGTGAAGATTTTAGCGTTGGAAGCGGGAATAAAAAATTTGTTCTCATTATGGCTGTACAGCACTTGGCGATCGTCTAACCGTTCCACCAACACCCCCCAATTGGCCATGGCGTTGGCTCCCACAATTCGTTGCACAATGGGTTGAAATGTGGCTGGACAAGCCCCTTGGTAAATAGGAGAGCCAATATTGCCAAATCCCCCGGTCGGCACTTCCACTTCGATGGGAATCGAATTTCTACCCTGGAAATAGTCAACGCTGGCAAAGGTTTCTGGCTGGTCGGCGAAGGCTGGGGTGGCACCTAACAGAGCGGCACTGGTGGCCAAAACACCGACTTTTAACCAGGGGGGACACTTCTTAATCATGGGCTTCCAATAAAGTTCAGAACCGTGAACCATGGGAGAGCAAATCGCACCAGTTTTGATTGGCAGTACTTAGCAATATCGAAACTGACGGATTTTTCTTCTTCCACATCTAGGCTCGGGCTTTTTGTGGCGCACCATTTTTGATGCAACAAAGACAGGATTATACCACCATGGCCCACGGCGATCGCCTTTTTTCTGGAAACAACCAACACAAAGACCAGCCAACCATGCTTTTGGTGAGCCGTTCCAATGCTGGAACTAAGAGTAAAGTGCTGGGCCTAGTCCCTAGCGGCATTGACGGGAAATAATTTTTTCCACCATGGCCTGGCTTTCATGGACTAGGCTTTGGCAGGGACCAGGGGTCTGGGTCAGGGTAGGGACAAGATTACGGGCTTGGAGGGTCATGTGGAGTTGCAATTCCGCCACGTAATCACTGATGGCTTCTTGGTGCTGGGGAAGGTTTACCGGGCTCGCTGACACTGTCGTTTTTCCTCCTTGAGCAATGATGTTAACTAAAAAATAAGGGAAAAATGCTTAATCGAGGGACTTGCGATCCCTATAAAAACTACCATGGCCCTATACGGAGATGCATGGTTCTGCAACAGTCTTTAACATTTGGCTGTCTTTCCATCTAATATTGTCCCCCACGGGTGCTAGTTCTCCTAACCCAATCAGTCATTCACTTTTTCCATGTCAGAGCTTCAAATCCTGATCCGCCATATTCGTCAAGAAGCAGAACGGGAGCCATTTCCCCTGGACTCCCCTATTTATGAGCAGGCCGGCAAGGATGCCCTAGAGCCAATTCTGTTTGGCGGGAACCTCGGTGGCCAGCTTTGTTTTTTTGGTCGGGACCTGGGGGCGGATGAGGTGCGCCAAGGACAACCATTGATTGGGGCCGCGGGACGTTTAGTAAGGAAAGGTTTTTTTGAAGCTTGGCAGGGCCGTGCCCCCAGGGGTCAAGATGATTTACAAACGGTTTGCCAACGGATTTTGCTTACCAATACGGTGCCCTACAAACCACCGGAAAATAAAGCCTATTCAGTCAAAGTTAAGGAACGGTTTCGTCCCTTTGTCGAGCAATTGTTGGTGTGCCATTGGCAGGGTAGACAAATCATTACTTTGGGAACGGAGGCCTTTAAGTGGTTTGCGCCCTATGGCCCGAGGGGGCAGTTGGATGAATTTTTCCAGGGAGGCGATCGCTATGAATCCTCCTTGGATGTGTTGATCAAGGCGAAGACAGCCGCGGGCAAAAGTAGTCAAAAAATTGTTAAATTGATGCCTTTACCCCATCCCTCACCGTTGAATAAACGGTACTACGGACAGTTTCCCCAGATGTTGCAACGGCGCTTGGCGGAAATTGCTTTCTAGCTCCAGGTTGAGGGCGCTAAAATTACTTAAGAATCTATAAAGTCGATCAATTTTACCTATGAAAGTTTTAGTTATCGGTGCCACCGGAGAAACGGGCAAACGGGTTGTTAATACCCTGATTGATCGCCAAATTGCTGTGCGGGCTTTGGTGCGGAACTATGACAGTGCCAAGGCGGCGTTGCCCCCAGGGACGGAAATTATGGTGGGGGATTTGCTCGCCCTAGAAACAATTAAGGCGGCGATCGCCGGTTGCACGGTGGTGATTAATGCGGCCGGGGCTAGACCCAGTGCAGATTTAACCGGGCCTTTCAAAGTGGATTATTTGGGTACCCGCAACCTAGTGGATGTGGCTAAAGCCAGTGGCATAGAACAATTAGTGCTGGTGTCTTCCCTTTGTGTGTCCAACCTTTTCCATCCCCTTAACCTCTTTGGACTAATCCTAGTCTGGAAACAGTGGGGCGAAAATTATCTCCGTCAGAGCGGGGTTCCCTACACCATTGTGCGGCCGGGGGGCTTGAAAAATGAGGACAACAATAACGCCGTCGTCATGGCCGGAGCAGATACGTTATTTGAAGGCAGTATTCCCCGGCAAAAGGTAGCAGAAGTTTGTGTGGAATCTCTGTTTAGCCCCAGTGCCAAAAATAAAATTGTTGAAATTGTCAGTAAACCGGATATTCCCGTGCAGTCCTTGGAGGAACTATTCACCATGGTTAGCTGATCAAAAAATTATTTAATCTTTTCAGCTAAAACAAATAAAAAGTCCCCCAAGATTTACATCTCTTTAGGGGACGAGAGCTTCTTGATTAAAAAGCAACGACTACAACGCAACTATTGCATCTGGTTTTTGTAATCAATCAATTAACTTACTGTTTGGTCAAACGGGTTAATACCGCATTAGAACGTTCAATAAAGCCCTTCATGCCCTCCGCATCAAAACCTTTTTGGGCCATTAATGCCAGGTCATAAACGTGTTGACAAAGGGATTTAGCCAATTCCGCTGAGGGGGATTCCCCGCTGCCCGTGACAATACTGCCTTGGCTGAGGGAAAGAATATTTTGAATCAGGGGATGGTTAGTGTTAATGGCTAACACATGTTGTTCTGGGAAAGCCATTGCCTGCTGTTGCATCATGGCGGTCATTTCCTGGAGGCGACGCATGGCTTCCGGTAGGAGCACCATGGCTGGAGGTGTGGACTGGGGATCGTCGGATTTAAGGGATTGGGTTTTAATGTTTATGTTGGGATTATTCAAAGCCTTTTCAAAGATTTCTTTGATTTGCTCACTGCGGGATTTGTTGGTGGTGGGGTCCACAATGTCACTGGCTTTGTCTTCTTCAATCAAACTTTGGTCCAGTTCCGAATCCACCCGGGAAAATTTGACGTCACTGTACTCTTTTTCCAAGAAGGGAATGAAGTAATTAGTGTCAATGAAGGAATCCATAAACAGGACTTCAATGCCCTGGTTCTTATACAGTTCCACATAGGTAGCTTGGGTGGCTTGATCGGTGCAATAGAAAACCCGATTTTCGTGGCGTTCTTTATTGCGCTCTAGATAACGTTTTAGGCTGGTGTAACCTTCTTTTTCGTAAGGATTCACCCCGTCAGTCTGGTTGGTTTCAGCCCAGGCGTCGCCATCTTCGGTCAGAACTTCTACTTTTGGTTCCGCACTTTCCGCCTTAGCTTTATAGGTGGTGCGGTAGAGCAATAAATCCTCCACTTGTTGTTTGAATTTATCTTCCCGTAGGGAACCAAATTTGACAAAAGTACCAATGTCTTCCCAACATTTGAGATATTCCGCCGGATTTTCGTCGTACAAAGATTTGAGGCGATCGCCAACTTTTTTGGCAATGTAATCGGCAATGCGGCGCACGGTGCGATGGTTGGTGAGGGCACTGCGGGACACATTGAGGGGAATATCAGGACTATCAATGACTCCCCGGAGCGGCATCAGGAATTCGGGAATAACTTCTTCGCAATGGTCACTGACAAAAACCTGGTTACAGAACAGTTTAATTTGCCCTTTGGATACATCCACATCGGGGCGTAATTTGGGAAAATAGAGAATACCATTAAGCAGAAATGGGTAATCAGTATTTAAATGTACCCATAGCAGAGGATCTTCCTGAAAAGGATAAAGATAGCGGTAAAATTCTAAGTAATCTTCTTTGGTTAAATTTTGGGGCGATTCTTTCCAAATGGCCCTTTGTTTATTTAACGTTTCCCCCTCAAAGCGGATAGGCACCGCCATAAAGTCAGAGTAGGTTTTCACCAGTTGACGGATGCGGCCGGCTTCTAAATATTCTTGCTCATCATCCAACAAAGTTAGGGTTACCGTAGTTCCCACCTGTTGGCGATCGGAATCCATCAGTTCAAATTCCGGCGAACCGTCGCAACTCCAATGTACCGCCTGGGCCCCCTCTTGGTAGGAAAGGGTCTCAATTTCCACTTTTTTAGCCACCATAAAAGCGGAATAAAAACCCAAACCAAAGTGACCAATCAGATCATTGGCGGACTTTTGAAATTTTTCAATGAACTCCTCCGCACTGGAAAAAGCCACCTGGTTGATGTATTTTTTCACCTCGTCGGCGGTCATGCCAATGCCATTATCCGTAATGGAAAGGGTCTTATTCACCTTATCCACCACCAGCGTAATTTGGGGATCCGGCACTTCTCCAGAGCCATCACTGGCAAAGGCGGCCATTTTTCGTTTACTAATGGCATCAACAGCATTGGAGATCAATTCCCGCAGAAAAATTTCATGGTCAGTGTAGAGAGACTTTTTAATAATCGGGAAAATATTCTCGGTGTGGATCGTGATATTGCCTTTTTCGAGTACTGCCATAGGTCTTTAAAATGTGATGACCCCACCATCATACGAAGCCGGAGACAGTTTACTCAGCGGCAGTTCCCGACCTTAGGCATTTCGGTTATCCGTACCAAAAGTTATCCCGCAACTCAGCACCGAACCACCATGGCGATCGCCATTCCCATTTAGGAAGTTAGAACCCGTTTGCCAGCGGGAATTTCGGCCAAGAGTCCCTTTGCAGATGTCCCCCTCGGTTCTACACTTGACTTCGAAGTGTGTTGTTGGCAATCGAGAGGTCTGCTTGTGAAACGTGTCTTAGCGATTATCCTGGGCGGTGGGGCCGGGACCCGCCTCTATCCTTTAACCAAACTCAGAGCCAAACCCGCTGTGCCCTTGGCCGGAAAATATCGTCTCATAGATATTCCCGTCAGTAATTGCATCAACTCAGAAATCGTTAAAATTTACGTCCTCACCCAGTTTAACTCTGCCTCCCTCAACCGCCACATTAGCCGAGCCTATAATTTTTCTGGGTTTCAGGAAGGATTTGTGGAAGTCCTCGCCGCCCAACAAACGAAAGATAATCCTGACTGGTTTCAGGGCACGGCCGATGCCGTACGGCAATACCTCTGGTTATTTAGGGAATGGGACGTAGATGAATACCTCATTCTGTCCGGCGACCATCTCTACCGCATGGACTATGCCCAATTCGTTAAGAGACACCGGGAAACCAACGCCGACATAACCCTTTCCGTTGTGCCCGTGGATGAAAAAAAGGCACCGGAGTTGGGCTTAATGAAAATTGATGCCCAGGGCAGAATTACCGATTTTTCCGAGAAACCCCAGGGAGAGGCCCTCCGGGCTATGCAGGTGGACACCAGCGTTTTGGGTCTAAGTGCAGATAAAGCTAAGCTAAATCCCTACATTGCCTCCATGGGCATTTACGTCTTCAAAAAAGAAGTGTTGCACAATCTCCTCGAAAAATACGAAGGGGCAACGGACTTCGGCAAAGAAATCATTCCTGACTCGGCCAATGATCACAATCTGCAAGCCTATCTCTTCGATGATTACTGGGAAGACATTGGTACCATTGAAGCCTTTTACGAAGCTAATTTAGCCCTTACCAAACAACCGAGTCCCGACTTTAGTTTTTATAACGAAAAAGCCCCCATCTATACCAGAGGCCGTTATCTTCCCCCCACCAAAATGTTGAATTCCACCGTGACGGAATCCATGATTGGGGAAGGTTGCATGATTAAAGAATGTCGCATCCACCACTCGGTTTTAGGCATTCGTAGCCGCATTGAATCCGGTTGCACCATTGAAGACACATTGGTAATGGGCAATGACTTTTACGAATCTTCATCGGAAAGAGAAGCTCTCAAGACCCGGGGGGAAATTGCTGCTGGCATAGGCTCCGGCACCACTATCCGCCGAGCCATCATCGACAAAAATGCTCGCATTGGCAAAAATGTCATGATTGTCAACAAGGAAAATGTCCAGGAAGCTAACCGAGAAGAGCTAGGTTTTTACATTCGCAACGGCATTGTAGTGGTAATCAAGAATGTAACGATCGCCGATGGCACGGTAATCTAGGGTCAGTTCCTTTCCCTAAGCCCATGGCCATGACCGCTCCAGTTAAAGCAGTGAAATCATTCACCCAAAAATTTGCTCCTTTCCGTTCTCTCCTGAACCAGTTGGACGGACTGGGTATCCTTGCCTGGGGAGTACTAATGATTAAGTACTCCGTATCTGGGGAGTTGAGATTACTCATCCACCCCAACTATTTTGGCTTGGTGACGGTGACAGGTTTCGTCCTACTATTTTTGGGAGGCTTACGGTTGTTCCAAACAGGGCGCCGTTGGCTAAAAAGGGCCCGTCGCAGTGGAAGCAGTAACAATAACCAAGACAGCGTTACCCATGTGACAGTTTTACCTCTGGGTATGGGCACTGCCCTATTGTTGGTTACGGCCCTGATGGGTTTATTCATCACCCCTTCTGTTTTTACCAGCCAGTTAGCAATCCAGCGGGGTATTAGTACTACTCTGCCCCCCACCCAAACCCAGATATCCAGTTTTGCGACCCAAATCAAGCCGGAGGAGCGCACCTTAGTGGACTGGGTCCGCACCATCAGCGCCTATCCAGAACCAGATGTGTATGCGGGGCAAAAGGTTAATGTGACAGGGTTCGTCGTCCATCCGGACTATTTGCCGGATAATTACATTCTGATTAGCCGCTTTATTTTGACCTGCTGTGCAGTGGATGCTTATCCTGTGGCTTTGACTGTAAGGCTAGAAGGTTCCCGTAGTCAGTACCCTCCCGATACCTGGCTCACCATTCAGGGGCAGATGGAGGCAGCGACTCTACCAAGCTCAGCGGATCAGGGTAGACAGGGGGCAGACAAGCGGCAGGTGGTGGTGGAAGCTCAATTGGTGGAAGTAGTGCCCACTCCGGCCGATCCCTACAGTTATGCTGATTGAGCCATTAACCAAGGAACCTAATCTTCCCCCAACCCATCGATACAAAAGCGGGCATTCCGTCAGAAACGATTAGCTATTCGCTAAGATAACTCAGCATTGTTACGCAAATGTGTTGACCAGTATGAAAGGTTTGTCTGGGCTGTTACAGTTTTTCATCGGCTTTATTTTGGGGGTGACCTTGTTTGTGGGAGGTATTTCCCTAGCTGGTTATTTAGTTTTTAATCGTTTTGCGGCTAATCCGGAAAAGCCGCTATTTCCCGAAGAACAAAGTCAGCCCCAAGATGGCCAGTCTGTCCCGGAACAATCCGAGTCCCCCCAACCTCCGCCGAAACCTAGTCCGTCTCCCACCGATGAGCTTCCCCCTGGGGCCTATAAAGCCAAAGTCATTTGGAATGGAGGCTTGAATGTTCGTACCGATCCAGATCGGGAGTCAGAATCCCTCACTACCATTAGCTACAATGACGAGGTGGTGGTGTTAGCAACCCAGGGGGAATGGTCTAAGTTAAGGGTACCTGGAGGCACAGAAGGATGGGTGAGATCAGGCAATCTGGAAAAACTACCAACACCATAGCTATTCTCAGGGCAAAAACCTTGGTAAGGAGAAATAGTTGATCAATTCCGACCATCAGAACATTTAGGGGCAGGACATTGTATTGCATTGGTTTAATTAGTGGAACTTCTGTGGATGGTATTGATGCCTGCCTAGTCAAGATCAGCGGGTCTGGATTAGATCTGGAGGTGAAGTTAGTGCAGGGAGAAACCTATCCCTACCCAGTGGCATTGCGTCAGGAGATTCTAGCTTTGTGTGCAGGAACTCCCTTTAGCCCGGAGGCGATCACCTTTTTAGATGATGATATTGCCAAGGAATTTGCCCAGGCAGCCCAAAAAATTCAACAGTCTTTACCCCCGGCGGACTTAATTGGCTCCCATGGCCAAACTATTTTCCACCGTCCCCCTAATCCAGAGAAGGCTTTTTCCCTCGGTTACAGTTGGCAGTTGGGCCGAGGAGAGGCGATCGCCAATTTGACAGGCATTACCACGGTGAGTAATTTTCGGGCGGCGGACATCGCGGCCGGGGGCCAGGGTGCTCCTCTAGTTTCCAAAATTGATATTTGTTTGCTAAGCCATCAGTATGAACACCGTTGCGTGCAAAACCTAGGGGGCATTGGCAATGTCACCTATCTTCCCCCCCGTAGTCAGACAAATTGGCAGACAAAGATTTGTGGTTGGGACACTGGGCCCGCCAACGTGCTAGTAGATCTGGCTGTGCAAAAATTTACCCAGGGACAAAAAACCTATGATCAGGGCGGGCAATGGGCCGCCCAGGGTATTCCCCACCAAGGATTAGTCGATCACTGGCTACAAGAACCGTTTTTCCAGCAACACCCACCTAAGTCCACTGGCCGGGAACTGTTCGGGCCAGAGTACCTAGACCGCTGCTGGCAGCAAGCTCAATCCCACGGGCTTAATGAAAAGGATTTCCTGGCTACCCTGACAGAATTTACCGCCCGATCCGTTGTTACCGAATACCAACGGTTTTTGCCCCAACTGCCCGATCGCCTGTTGCTGTGCGGTGGTGGTGCCCATAATCTTTATTTGCGAGAACGACTACAGTACCATCTCGGTTCCAAAGTGTCGATTCAATCCAGCGATGATGTTGGTTTAAACAGCGATTTCAAAGAGGCGATTTCCTTTGCGGTGTTGGCCTATTGGCGTTACCAGGACCAGTTTCCGGGAAACTTGCCCGCAGTTACCGGCGCCGGCCAGGACTGCCTGTTGGGGGATATTCACCCAGCACTGGGGAAACCAAAACCTGGCAATTGTTAGAATTCCAGGCCAGGAAATTGTCTTTTTTTATTTAGTAAATGGAGCCGAGCAGAATTGAACTGCTGTCCAAACTGGGTATTAACTTTCCGTTCGTTCACAGGTTTAGTCCTTCTAGCCCTAGGACGGGGACCATCGATTATCCCTGATGGTGGGATGCTCTAGTCTAAGTCTTAATCGTCTGGCTAACTAGAGGAGAGCCAAACAAAGCATCCGTTGGGGTTAACCTCTAATCCTTAACGGAGTCAGAGAAGAAGTAAACGGTCTTTGACAAGAAAATGTAGCTTTTACAGACTAGGCTGCTACGGCTACCCGTTTGAAGCTGACGATGTTATTCGCAGTTACTTTCTTTTGAGCCTTTGATTTACGAGAGGAGACTCACTCTCGACCTGCATCACAGAAAAGCTTTCGCCAACCTGTCGAAACCATTGCGGCCCCTTGTTATGCGCTTCCCATTATAAACTACTTCCCTGGGGAACGGCAAAAGGAGAGTTGGGAAACCTAGAGAACCTGCTCCACTTCCGCAATTTCTGGAATCATTTCCCGAAGCTTGCGCTCAATGCCCATTTTTAAGGTCATGGTGGAACTCGGACAGGATCCACAAGCACCCTGCAAACGTACTTTGACAATGGGGCCGTCTAATTCCACCACCTCCACATTGCCACCGTCGGCCATCAGGTAAGGACGGAGTTCGTCTAACACCGTTTCCACATTATTTAGGGTGAGTTCCATGGCTCGCTAACCTCAGTTAAAAATTTGACTTTTGACTATGGCTATTATCCTAACGCTAACCCCAGGGCCAAGGTTGGCAAAAATCCCGGGGTCAACGATAGAGAAAAACAATTACCGGTCTTTCAACCAACTGAACATGGCCCGCAGGTCTTTGCCCACTTCTTCGATCAGTTCTTCCGATTCCCGACGACGCATGGCGGTGAAACCGGGTTTACCAGCTTGGTTTTCCAAGACAAATTCCCGGGCAAATTGACCAGACTGGATTTCGTCGAGAATTTTCCGCATTTCTTCCCGAGTTTCCTCAGTGACAATGCGGGGTCCCCGGGTTAAATCACCATACTCAGCAGTGTTGGAAATGCTGTCTCGCATTTTGGCCAAACCACCTTCGACAATTAGATCGACAATTAACTTAACTTCATGGAGACACTCAAAATAGGCCAATTCAGGCTGATAGCCAGCTTCTACTAAGGTGTCGAACCCCGCTTTGATTAAAGCCGTCAGACCACCACAGAGCACTACCTGTTCGCCAAAAAGATCGGTTTCCGTTTCTTCCCGGAAAGTGGTTTCTAAAATACCGGCCCTGGTGCCACCAATGCCTTTAGCGTAGGCCATAGCATAGTCCCGGGCTTGGCCGCTGGCATCTTGGTACACGGCAAACAGAGCAGGAACCCCTTGCCCTTGCTCATAGGTACGCCGCACCAGGTGGCCAGGACCTTTGGGAGCAGCCATAACTACGTCTACATCGGCGGGGGGCACAATCTGGGCAAAGTTAATGTTGAAACCGTGGGCAAACAAAAGCACGTTACCGGCAACTAGGTTGGGGGCAATCTCTGCTTCGTAAACGGATTTTTGCACTTCATCGGGCAGGAGAATCATAATTAGATCCGCCGCTTTGGCCGCTTCAGCCACAGATAAAACTTTTAGTCCGGCTCCTTCTGCTTTGGCTACGGACTTACTACCGCTGTATAGCCCGACGACCACGTTAACGCCACTATCTTTGAGGTTGAGCGCATGGGCGTGACCTTGGGAGCCATAGCCGATAATAGCCACGGTTTTTCCGGCTAAGAGGTCAAGATTGGCATCCTGATCGTAATACATACGAGCCATGTAACTATCTCCTTGCTGCGATTGAATGGTGCTCTGCAAACTTTTAATCATAGCAAAGGCCGGTCTGCTTATTCTGTCCTGTAAGTGTTGTAGGATCAGATTCTGCGCCCGTTAAATTTTAGCTTTTGGCCTATGCCTGCCCTAATCGATACTGTTAAATCTATTGATGATGAACTTTCCCGTCGTCCCATCGACCTAGACCCAGCCGGTTACTGGTTGGTGATGTTAGACCGGGAAGCCGGGCTATTGAAAGTGGAACACTACAGCAATGACATTAATGACCAGGGTTTAGCGGTGGACCCGGAAACGGGGGAGGTGATTGCCTGCCAAGGGGGGAGAAAAAGATTGCCCACTTTGACGTTAGCTGGTCGCACTGCTAAGGAATTGTGCGTGAAAATTTTTGAGGAGTTGGACTCTTGTCCAGTAACTATGCTTAACCATGCAGCTTACCTGGGCCGGGAGTTGATGCGGGCGGAATTGGCTCTAACTGGGGGCGGAGAATATATTCAGGATTAGTTAAAACGTCCTAGACAAGCAAATTTTGTCAACGGCAATCAATAGCAATAAATCTGGAGACTGAAACGATGGAAATTTTACCGGCGATCGATTTACTAGGGGGCAAGTGTGTCCGTCTCTATCAGGGGGATTATGACCAATCCCAGGTGTACCACGAAGATCCAGTGGAAGTAGCTCGCCAGTGGCAAGCCCAGGGAGCTAGTCGTTTGCATTTGGTGGACCTCGATGGAGCAAAGGAAGGGAAGCCGGTCAATTTAGAGGCGATCGCCAATATTGTTAAAACCCTAACCATTCCTGTACAGGTAGGCGGAGGTTTGAGGGATAGAAACCGGGTTAAACAATTGCTAGATCTGGGGGTGGAGCGAGTCATTCTGGGCACAATCGCCGTGGAAAATCCTGACTTAGTCGGGGAATTATGTACGGAGTTTCCTGGTCAAATTGTGGTGGGTATTGATGCCCGCAACGGCAAAGTGGCCACTAGGGGTTGGCTAGAAACTTCTACGGTGGAAGCGGGGGAACTGGCCCAACGTATGGAAAAACTGGGGGCGGCGGCTATAATCTACACCGATATTCATCGCGACGGCACAATGCAGGGGCCCAACTTGGAAGCTCTGCGGCAATTAGCCAATCAGTTGACCATTCCGGTAATTGCATCGGGGGGAGTAAGCCAAGTCAAAGATTTATTAAATTTACTCAGCCTGGAAAGTTTAGGGGTCAACGGAGTCATTATTGGCAAAGCACTGTACACCGGAGACATTCAGTTGGCAGAAGCAATCCGGGCGGTGGGTAATGGTCGCTGGCAAGATGTGCCGCCTATGGACTTTCCCCGTTTGGGCTAGTTTTTTAGTTCCTTGAAATCAACTTAGTCTTGACTCTGGCTGGATTGGAGAAAAACCTTAGTTCCTTCAATGACAGTGTGGTTTTGCCATGTAACTTGGACATCGGGAAAATCTAATCGATAATGTCCCCCCCGGCTTTCCTCCCGAAACAGGGCACTGGTCAAAATTAAATGGGCTATGTCCAGCAGGTTGTGGGTTTCTGTCCACAGTTGCATGAATTCGTCCAGTCCGGAGCCGTTCAATTTAACCTTATGACCCTGGGGCAAATCAGCCAAAAGTTTACTCGTATCGAGTCGTTGCCATTCTGCTCGCCATTGTGCCAATTGGGCGATCGCCATTTGGAGGGCTTCAGCTTGGCGACAAATACCAGCGGTTTGCCACATCAAACGAGGCAGTTCGCTGCGCCAATGGTTTAGGATGGCTAGGTCATTAGTCGTGTCTAGCTCAATTTCCATCGGTGTCAATTGATTAATATCTGTGGCATTGGGAGAAATGGATGGTAGGTTCAAATTTCTTAATTGCCTAGCAAAAACGATGCATTCTAGCAGGGAATTGCTGGCTAGACGATTGGCCCCATGGACCCCCGTGCTGGCCGTTTCCCCCAACGCATACAAGCCCGGAATAGTGGTTTGGCAATTAATATCCGTAGTAATGCCCCCCATCCAGTAGTGGGCCGCTGGGGCAACGGGAATTGGTTCGCGAAAAATGTCTACTCCCCATTGCAAACAACGGCGAACAATATTGGGAAAACGCCTTTGAATGCGCTCCGGCTCAATGGGACTCAGATCTAAAAAAACGGTAGCTTGGGTGGGATCTTTTTCTGTATTGGCCAAATGCTGAAAAATTGCTCGACTAACTACGTCCCTAGGAGCTAATTCTCCTTTGGGATGGTAGTCAAACGCAAACCGTTTTCCTCGGCGATCGAGTAGATGGGCCCCTTCCCCCCGGACTGCTTCACTGATTAAAAAATGGGGCACATCCGGTTTAGTTAAGGCGGTGGGATGAAATTGAAAAAATTCCAAATCCCGCACCTGGGCCCCCGATCGCCAAGCTAGGGCAATGCCATCTCCAGTGCTGACTTTGGGATTGGTGGTTTGGGCAAACACTTGACCGCCGCCACCAGTTGCCAATAACACCGCCCGGGAAAGAAAAGTTTCAATGGTTTGATTAAGAAAAACTTGAATGCCCCGACAATGACCTGTTACGGAATCAATATTCAAAGATAAGGCGATCGCCTGGGAAAAGATTTCCACATTGGCTCGAGCTTGCACCTGTTCCATCAAAGTTGAAACAATGGCCCTGCCGGTGGTATCCGCCGCATGGAGTACCCTCGGTTGGGAATGGGCCGCCTCCAACGTTAAAGCCAGATCCTGCCCATGGCGATCAAAGCTAACACCGAACTGCACCAACTCGGCGATCGCCTGGGGAGCATGGTTAACTAAAAAATCCACCGCTCCGCCATCACATAAACCAGCCCCAGCGGCCAAAGTATCTTCGTAGTGGGCCTGGGGAGAATCCGTCGGAGCAATGGCTGCCGCAATGCCCCCCTGGGCCCAATCACTGGCCCCTGTCTTTAATTCCGCTTTAGTGACCAGAGCTACACGGTAATGACTAGGCAAACAGAGACAAGCGTAGAGTCCCGCCGCTCCGGAGCCCACCACCACCACGTCAAAGTGATTTGCCCCCATATCCCCAACTCCCAAAAGATTGTCTTCCCAGATTAGCGGTTCTGGTCCTGCTTGGGCCCCTTTGTCTAGATGGAGTTGATGGCCGAAAATTGAAAACTTCCAGGGGTTATCTAAGATTAATGTTCCAGTCCCGTCCCAAATCCCGTTGGAAGTCGTCCAGAACCCGCTTTAAAGTTTGTTCCACGGTATCTCCGTCGTTGTACTCATAGGTGCGACATTGATTGGTGGTGTAGGTGTCGGTGCGATCGGGCACCACATTCTGTTGCCCAGAATAGGTTCTGCCGTAATAACCATCTTCAAAACCCCGGGCAAATTCTCCCCCAGCGGAACGGGGTTCAAAGGGTTTCTTGTCCCTCGCCGCCCTGGCCCCTTCCCGATAGCCATCGTCATAGGCCTGGGGGTGACTACCGGGATCCTGTAAAGTCCGGCTTTTTTCCACCGGATAACAATACTGGATCTTGCCAGCGGAAGCAGGGGCGATCGCCAGTAAGGGGAAAAAAACTAAAACCCCTAGACAACAAGGAACAAAACGGCAGAAACCCACAGCTATTGTTCAAACTCCACAAAAACATCTGGGCGTAAATTTTAGCCGGGTAGATGCCTAGAGAATGCCACTACTAGCTAGACCCAACACCATGCCAGCTCCCAAAATATGACCAAAGCTCATGGTAGCCAACAGTTCCGGCAAACCAAAGGTTTTCTTCGACGCCAATTGGGGCAGAGCCAAATCCCTACCCTTACCGGTTTTCTGGATGGCAAAGTAACCAATGGCAAAGGCAAACAGATTGCAGACACACATAATAATGCCCACCGAAAGATTCCAATTAGTGGTGGTAGGGCCAGCCTGGGCTAAAAATAGAGCAGTATTAAACATTGATAAAAGTTCTCCTGAGATAATCTCAAAGACTTGATTCTCTTTAAAGGTATTCTAGCTGACCAAGAGCAGTCCCCCTGTCCCTAGTTTTCCCCAAGCGTCCATCTTCCCCATTTCCTCTCCTTTGGCGATCGTCAATCAGCTCTTCACCATTCTGCCAATCGCCAATTAGTAATGAAAGCTTGACCTAGTAAGACCCTACCCAGCAATCTCAAAAAAGATCAAAAAAACAACTATCATGCAGATAATTCCATTGAAGTAGAAGCTTCAACCCCCTTTTAGGTCAATCGTCAGCCATAATTTTCAAGCCTCTGACCCCCCATAACAACCAATGTTCAAAAAAGTTGTGGTCACACCATAATTAAGTCCCATTTTTTTGTTATCGAGGCTACAATCAATGAAGTCTTTTTTCACTGATTCACCAAGCTCTACCGCTGAATAGTCTTCTCTAACACTCTTAACGTCTGAATCCTTGCATTCTGTTTTTCCACCAGAAGAAGTTAGAGAACCCTGAATCAATAGACTGATCGAGTGTGCACCGTCTGGCAATACCTAGGGGTGGCCTCGATTTTGACCGACCATCTAATTTTTGTACACGACTTAGGAGTTAACGAGGAAAACGGCATGACCCAGACGAAAGAGCCACTCACCAAAGCTGAATCCCCCGAACTAGACCAAGAAATAGAACTAAGCCAATATATCAACACCGATGATATTGACGACGATGATATTGACGTAGAGGATTTGGAACAGGAAGTTGCCGCCACGGAAGGGAAAGAAAAAAAAGTCCGCAAAATCCGTAAAGATGCGGTCAAAAAGAAACCCTACACCGAAGACTCGATTCGCATCTACCTCCAGGAAATTGGCCGGATTCGTCTGCTCAGAGCCGAAGAAGAAATTGAACTAGCCCGCCAAATTGCCGACCTCCTTGAGCTCGAATTAATTCGAGACAACCTCACTCTACAACTGGAGCGCCAGCCCTCAGAGTTGGAATGGGGCAAACAGGTCTGGAAACTGGAAACCGCCAAGCAACGGTTAGCCGCTGACAAAAAAAAGGAACCGAAAAAGAAGGATATCGAAAGTTATCTCGCCAATCCAGACAATGAACTGAGTTTGGAAAACGAGTGGAGTCAACAACCCAACAAAAATTTTGCCGCTTTCCGTCGCCGTCTTTTTCTCGATCGCCGAGCTAAAGACAAAATGGTTCAATCCAACCTGCGCCTAGTGGTGTCCATTGCCAAAAAATATATGAACCGGGGTCTCTCTTTCCAAGACCTGATCCAAGAAGGTTCCCTTGGCCTAATTCGGGCCGCCGAAAAGTTTGACCACGAAAAAGGCTACAAATTCTCCACCTATGCCACCTGGTGGATCCGGCAAGCCATTACCCGGGCGATCGCCGATCAGTCCCGCACCATCCGTCTTCCCGTCCATCTTTACGAAACCATTTCTCGCATCAAAAAGACTACGAAACTTCTTTCCCAGGAAATGCGGCGCAAACCCACCGAGGAAGAAATCGCCGAAAAAATGGAGATGACCATCGAAAAACTGCGTTTCATCGCCAAATCAGCCCAACTTCCCATCTCCCTCGAAACCCCCATTGGTAAAGAAGAAGACTCTCGCCTAGGGGACTTCATTGAAGCCGACGGCGAAACCCCCGAAGACGAAGTCTCCAAAAATCTCCTACGGGAAGACTTAGAGAACGTCCTGGATACCCTCAGTCCCCGGGAACGAGATGTACTACGCTTACGCTACGGCCTAGATGACGGTCGTATGAAAACCCTAGAAGAAATCGGACAAATTTTTAACGTCACCCGGGAGCGTATCCGCCAGATCGAAGCCAAAGCTCTACGAAAACTGCGTCATCCCAACCGCAACAGCATCCTCAAGGAATATATCCGTTAATACTCATCTATCTGATATGAGCCCCCAGCGTTGTCTTGACCCCATCAGGACAACGCTTTTTACTTTATCTAATGAGAATCTCAACCTCTACCGGACACATTGCATTGACTCATAATTCACGCACCCCGCAGAAGCCACCACAAACTCCAAGCACAAGCAAACGAAAAATCCCAAAGCTTAAAATCTGCCCTTCTTAGTATCTGCCGAAAATGAGTTTGTTGAGGGAAAGGTGTGTGTGGTATGGGTTTGAGTGGACTGTGAGAATTTTTTTCGAGAAAGGTGTTGACTTTTCTTGTGGAGGTGAGTATATTGATAAATGCGCGGTTGAGAGCGAAAGCGACTCGAAGCGCTCCGAACCTAGACAAAGAAATAGTTTGAGAGACAGAAACCAGACCCTTGTTAATTCAATTAACAAACTAAAGTCTGTTTCTACTTGACAAAGAGTGTAACTCAAGTCGGAAGAAATAGCAATAGAAAAGAGCCGAAACTTATAAATTGGTTATTTTTAACACAATGGAGAGTTTGATCCTGGCTCAGGATGAACGCTGGCGGTATGCCTAACACATGCAAGTCGAACGGAGTTCCTTCGGGGACTTAGTGGCGGACGGGTGAGTAACACGTGAGAACCTACCTTCAGAATGGGGACAACAGTTGGAAACGACTGCTAATACCCAATGTGCCGAGAGGTGAAAGATTTATCGTCTGAAGATGGGCTCGCGTCTGATTAGCTAGATGGTGGGGTAAGAGCCTACCATGGCAACGATCAGTAGCTGGTCTGAGAGGATGAGCAGCCACACTGGGACTGAGACACGGCCCAGACTCCTACGGGAGGCAGCAGTGGGGAATTTTCCGCAATGGGCGAAAGCCTGACGGAGCAATACCGCGTGAGGGAGGAAGGTCCTTGGATTGTAAACCTCTTTTATCAGGGAAGAAGTTCTGACGGTACCTGATGAATAAGCATCGGCTAACTCCGTGCCAGCAGCCGCGGTAATACGGAGGATGCAAGCGTTATCCGGAATTATTGGGCGTAAAGCGTCCGTAGGTGGTTATGCAAGTCTGCCGTTAAAGAATGGAGCTTAACTCCATAGGAGCGGTGGAAACTGCAAGACTAGAGTACAGTAGGGGTAGCAGGAATTCCCAGTGTAGCGGTGAAATGCGTAGATATTGGGAAGAACATCGGTGGCGAAAGCGTGCTACTGGGCTGAAACTGACACTGAGGGACGAAAGCTAGGGTAGCGAAAGGGATTAGATACCCCTGTAGTCCTAGCCGTAAACGATGGATACTAGGCGTGGCTTGTATCGACCCGAGCCGTGCCGAAGCTAACGCGTTAAGTATCCCGCCTGGGGAGTACGCACGCAAGTGTGAAACTCAAAGGAATTGACGGGGGCCCGCACAAGCGGTGGAGTATGTGGTTTAATTCGATGCAACGCGAAGAACCTTACCAAGGCTTGACATCCCTGGAATCCTGCGGAAACGTGGGAGTGCCTTAGGGAGCCAGGAGACAGGTGGTGCATGGCTGTCGTCAGCTCGTGTCGTGAGATGTTGGGTTAAGTCCCGCAACGAGCGCAACCCTCGTTTTTAGTTGCCATCATTAAGTTGGGCACTCTAGAGAGACTGCCGGTGACAAACCGGAGGAAGGTGGGGATGACGTCAAGTCATCATGCCCCTTACGCCTTGGGCTACACACGTACTACAATGGTCGGGACAACGGGCAGCGAGCTCGCGAGAGTAAGCGAATCCCATCAAACCCGGCCTCAGTTCAGATTGCAGGCTGCAACTCGCCTGCATGAAGGAGGAATCGCTAGTAATCGCAGGTCAGAATACTGCGGTGAATTCGTTCCCGGGCCTTGTACACACCGCCCGTCACACCATGGGAGCTGGTCACGCCCGAAGTCGTTACTCTAACCGCAAGGGGGAGGGCGCCGAAGGCAGGGCTAGTGACTGGGGTGAAGTCGTAACAAGGTAGCCGTACCGGAAGGTGTGGCTGGATCACCTCCTTTAAGGGAGACCTTTACCCCTTCATCTTGAAAGCAAAGTGCAAATAGAGAGAAGTTGGTCAACCAAAAGGTCGAGCAAGGGATTAGCCGAGAGGTTAAAGAGTGGAAGTCTTTCAAACTATTGCCTAGGCGAGGTAAAAGGCAAGGGCTATTAGCTCAGCTGGTTAGAGCGCACCCCTGATAAGGGTGAGGTCTCTGGTTCAAGTCCAGAATGGCCCACCTAACCAAAAAAAGCCGAAAAGAAGGATAAACCCTTCAGCATCCTGTCTGATGAGAGTCAGAGGGAATGCTGGATGTAAGTCCAGTAAGAACCTTGAAAACTGCATAAAGAAAAGAGAAAGCAGGGAAAATCTTAATCCCCCTAGCCGTTTTCAGATTAACCGTAAGGCGTTTAGCTGAGTGGATAGCCGAGAAATGGTAAAGGGAAGATGAAAGATAATCCTAGTTAGCAAAAAGAAGATCTTAAAAGGTCAAGCTACAAAGGGCTAACGGTGGATACCTTGGCACACAGAGGCGAAGAAGGACGTGGTTACCGACGAAACGCTTCGGGGAGCTGGAAACAAGCATTGATCCGGAGGTGTCCGAATGGGGCAACCCAAGTGAACTACCCGCTGAATAAAATAGGCGGGAGAGAGCAAACCTAGTGAACTGAAACATCTTAGTAGCTAGAGGAAAAGAAAACAAAAGTGATTCTCCAAGTAGCGGCGAGCGAACGGGGAACAGCCTAAACCAATCTTTTCGGAGATTGGGGTCGTGGGACAGCAACGTGGACTGAGTAAATTAGACGAAGCAGCTGAAAACTGCACCAGAGGAGGTGAAAGTCCTGTAGTCGAAAATTGAATCAGCCTAGCTGTATCCCGAGTAGGTCGGAGCTCGTGGAATTCCGATTGAATCCGCCAGGACCACCTGGTAAGGCTAAATACTACTGTGTGACCGATAGCGTAAAGTACCGCGAGGGAAAGGTGAAAAGAACCCCGTTGAGGGGAGTGAAATAGAACATGAAACCGTTAGCCTACAAGCAATGGGAGCTCGATTAAACGAGTGACCGTGTGCCTGTTGAAGAATGAGCCGGCGACTTACAGGTTGTGGCAGGTTAAGGTGTGTTGCACCGAAGCCAAAGTGAAAGCGAGCCTGAATAGGGCGTTAGTCACAATTTGTAGACCCGAACCCGGGTGATCTAACCATGGCCAGGATGAAGCTTAGGTAACACTAAGTGGAGGTCCGAACCGACTAATGTTGAAAAATTAGCGGATGAGCTGTGGTTAGGGGTGAAATGCCAATCGAACCCGGAGCTAGCTGGTTCTCCCCGAAATGTGTTTAGGCGCAGCGGTTGTAAAGTCAACTTGGGGGGTAAAGCACTGTTTCGCTGCGGGCGGCGAGAGCTGTACCAAAGTGAGGCAAACTCAGAATACCCAAGAAGAAACGACCAGTAAGACGGTGGGGGATAAGCTTCATCGTCGAAAGGGAAACAGCCCAGACCACCAGCTAAGGTCCCCAAATCATCACTAAGTGATAAAGGAGGTGGGAGTGCATTGACAACCAGGAGGTTTGCCTAGAAGCAGCAATCCTTAAAAGAGTGCGTAATAGCTCACTGGTCAAGCGCTCCTGCGCCGAAAATGAACGGGGCTAAGTGATGTACCGAAGCTGTGGACTCAGATATGAGTGGTAGGGGAGCGTTCTGTATAGGGTGAAGCACTAGCGGCAAGCAGGTGTGGACAGTACAGAAGTGAGAATGTCGGCTTGAGTAGCGAAAATATGGGTGAGAATCCCATACCCCGAAATCCTAAGGGTTCCTCCGGAAGGCTCGTCCGCGGAGGGTTAGTCAGGACCTAAGGCGAGGCTGAGAAGCGTAGTCGATGGACAACCGGTCAATATTCCGGTACTGATTATAAATTGTGGCGGGGGACGGAGAAGGCTAGTGCAGCTGGAAGTTGGTTACCAGTCCAAGCATTCGAGGCAATGAGAGACGGCGAAAACGTCTTGAGCGGAGGTGTGATGGGGAGTCTCTACGGAGACGAAGTGTATGATGTCAAGCTTCCAAGAAAAGCCCGAACCACGTTAATTTGTAATCACCTGTACCCGAAACCGACACAGGTAGGAAGGTAGAGAATACTAAGGGGCGCGAGGTAACTCTCTCTAAGGAACTCGGCAAAATTACCCCGTAACTTCGGGAGAAGGGGTGCCTCCAGCAATGGAGGTCGCAGTGAATAGGCCCAGGCGACTGTTTACCAAAAACACAGGTCTCCGCAAAGTCGTAAGACGCAGTATGGGGGCTGACGCCTGCCCAGTGCCGGAAGGTTAAGGAAGTTGGTTAGGAGTAATCCGAAGCTAGCGACTGAAGCCCCGGTGAACGGCGGCCGTAACTATAACGGTCCTAAGGTAGCGAAATTCCTTGTCGGGTAAGTTCCGACCCGCACGAAAGGCGTAACGATCTGGGCACTGTCTCGGAGAGAGGCTCGGCGAAATAGGATTGTCTGTGAAGATACGGACTCCCTGCACCTGGACAGAAAGACCCTATGAAGCTTTACTGTAGCTTGGAATTGGGTTCGGGCTTTGCTTGCGCAGGATAGGTGGGAGACTATGAAGTTGCTCTTGTGGGAGTAATGGAGTCAACGGTGAGATACCACTCTGGTGAGGCTAGAATTCTAACTTGTTCCCGTTATCCGGGAGAAGGACAATTTCAGGTGGGCAGTTTGACTGGGGCGGTCGCCTCCTAAAAGGTAACGGAGGCGCGCAAAGGTTTCCTCAGGCTGGTTGGAAATCAGCCGAAGAGTGTAAAAGCAGAAGGAAGCTTGACTGTGAGACTGACAAGTCAAACAGGGACGAAAGTCGGCTTTAGTGATCCGACGGCACTGAGTGGAAGGGCCGTCGCTCAACGGATAAAAGTTACTCTAGGGATAACAGGCTGATCTCCGCCAAGAGTTCACATCGACGCGGAGGTTTGGCACCTCGATGTCGGCTCATCGCAACCTGGGGCGGTAGTACGTCCCAAGGGTTGGGCTGTTCGCCCATTAAAGCGGTACGTGAGCTGGGTTCAGAACGTCGTGAGACAGTTCGGTCCATATCCGGTGTAGGCGTAAGAGTATTGAGAGGAGACTTCCTTAGTACGAGAGGACCGGGAAGTACGCACCTCTGGTGTACCTGTTATCGTGCCAACGGTAAACGCAGGGTAGCCAAGTGCGGAGTGGATAACCGCTGAAAGCATCTAAGTGGGAAGCCCACCTCAAGATGAGTACTCTCATGGTGTTAAGCCAGTAAGGTCACGGGAAGACTACCCGTTGATAGGCTCTAGATGGAAGTTCAGTAATGGATGAAGTCGAGGAGTACTAATAGACCGAGGGCTTGACCTTTATTCTTCTTTTTCTTTCTCTTTTCCTGTGCAGTCTTCTGGGTCTCTTCTCATATCAGACCCGACAGTTTTTCTTGGTGTCTTTAGCGTCATGGAACCACTCCGATCCCATCCCGCACTCGGTTGTGAAATGTGACAGCGGCGACGATACTTTGGGGGTTGCCCCTCGGCACAATAGTCCGATGCCAAGTTCCTCTTTCTTTGAACCCTCCACCCTCTGGTTGGAGGGTTTCTTCGTCGTCACCATTTTCTCAAAAGTCAATTCGAGAGTTCCTTTTTTAGAATGGAGATAATCTATCTTTCGATTTTGCTCAGGTCGGCTGTCAACAAGTAGAATGATAGAATTATTGAAAGTCTAGTTTTGGCTTTTGAGAAATTTTTAGTTGGTTATTTCCATATTCCTTAGTTCCCTTTTGTTGTTAACCCAGGAGGTTTTAAACTCTCAGATGACTCAAGTTGTTGTAGGTCAGAACGAACCGATTGAATCCGCGCTACGCCGCTTTAAGCGTCAGGTTGCTAAGGCTGGCATTTATACAGACTTTAAAAAGCACCAATTCTTTGAGACACCACAGGAAAAGCATAAGCGCAAGGAAGCTACCCGCAGAAGACAGCGTTCGCGTCGTCGTTAATTTTCAGTGTTGAGATTAGAAACACAATTTCACATCCCAAGAACTTCCTCGGTTTTAATACAGCTGGGGGAGTTTTTGTTTTTTTATTTGTTTGAGAAGGTTTGGGGGCTTAAAATTCCATGATCTAAACGCCAACATTGATCGGCGATCGCCATTAATTCTCCTGGATCATGGGTGACAACCAAGAGTCCCCAATGGGATTTTAACTTAGTGAGTAGACCAGTTAATTGCCGGCGCATGGACCAATCTAGGCCGGCGGTAGGTTCATCTAAAAGCAGAATATTGGGTTGGCGAATTAACTGTACAGCGAGGGACAATCGTCTTTGCTGACCTCCACTGAGGGCTTGGGGGGATAAATTCCAGGGACAATGCCCTAGACCAACTTCTTCGAGGGTTTCTGAAATACGGCTACGGGGAACCTCCGGATGGCCCAAACGTAATTCTTCTAGCAACGTGCTGCCACAGAAATGACGCTCCGGGAATTGGAACACCAAACCACATAGTTGCTGTAGATGAAGAGGGGTTAATTCCTGGGTTTGCCAACGGATATGGCCACTACTAGGTTCCGCCAAACCAGAAAGGATTTCCAACAGAGTAGTCTTACCTGAGCCGCTGGGGCCAATTATTAAACCGAGTTGCTGGGGAGCTAATTCGAAATTGATATCTTTTAGAATGGGATGCAAGGCGGCGGGCGGATGGTAGCAAACGTCGTTTAAACACAGCATATTGATAAAGTTGAAACGCTATCTTCCCGACAAGTCATACTTATTTGTCATGCCAGTTCCGTTAAAAGCTAGATATTATGGCAATCACAATTTCCTAAGATTTTAGCCTGATTTCCCTAACTTTCTAGGTTTTAACATTGTCCTTCAGTGTTCCCTCCGTAGATAAATTCAACTATGTTGGCTTCCCTCACCCGTGTTACTCCGATGACTGTAATCCGTAATCGTTGGACAAGAATCCTTGCCCAATCCATTTTAGGCGTCTTGACTGTTACTAGTAGTGCTTGGGCCGGAGACCCTTTTCGCCCCAACAATCCCCATAATATCGGCGACCAGACGGAGGCGGCCTTTGAGGCCATTTTCCGTGATGGTGATTATCGAGGGGCAGAGGAAATTTTAGCTGTGGCAATTCAAACGGAGCCCAATGAGCCCCTAGTTTATGCAATGAAGGCTTCCTTTGCTTACGATGCCAATGATATGGAGGGAATGAGAAATTATGCTAGACAAACCCTGGAGTCGGCCCAACGCTTGGCCCCTAGCGATCCCCTGCGGGGTAATTTATATATTGCTGTGGGACATTTTTTGGAAGGTAGTTATCTGCTCAAGAAAGGTAGTTATCTCCAGGCGGTGGGAAAAACGGGCACAGTTTTTGAGCACTTAGATAAAGCTTCTGCCATTAACCCGAATGATCCAGAGGTTAATCTTTTACGGGGTTATCTGGACTTGTTTCTGTCCCGCTATACTCCTTTTAGCCAGTCGGAAAAGGTGATTGGTCGCTTTGAAGAGTATGCGGCTCCGGACTATCTCCGTTACCGTGCTCTAGCTACCACCTATCGTGATTTGGAGAAGTATGACTTAGCAATGGCTAACATTGATCGGGCCTTGGCGATCACCCCTAATAACCCAGAACTGCAGTATTTAAAGGGACAATTTTTACGTAATCAAGGTCGGCGGACTATGGATTTGAGTAAGCTTCAGCAGGCACAACAATATTACGCATTGGCTCTGCAGAAACAGGATCAGTTATCCCGGGCTTTGATTGTCCAACTTAACCATGAAAATAATGCCGTGGTGGACGAAATTCAGAAGTTAGCCCAAAACCCATCTCTGAAGGGTTTTTAAAAAGTCCTACTCGAAAAAATATCAAGGAGACTCAATTTTGTGGCTGGGTTGATACGGTATTAAAAACAGTTTTATGGAGGGAAAGCTCGTTCCTTTGTTTAACGTGTTTAACAGTCCGGCTTGGGTGGCTTAATCCTCATTGAGTTGCCTCAGCCGTTCCTCGATCGCCGTTAGGCCCTGCCAATTGACCAAATCCTTTAACCACGGGGGTGGTGGGGTGGTGCCATAGTCCAGCAGGTAACTGGAACGAAGAAAACAATGGAGAGCTAATTCACTAACGGTTGCTGCGGCGCCATCCTGGGTTTGCAGACGGGTGGCTCCACTGAGGTAATGGCCTAAAATACTCGGACTGTTTTTGCCAATGTAAATTTCCCTTGCTCGTCGAACCTTTTCCACCATGGCCCAGGGGTCAGCCATGGCCAACAGTAGAGTGTGGGGCTCAAACTCGTTGACCCAATTGCCGCAGGCTTCTAAGTTGTCAACGATCCCCACCAAACCGTAATGGGCTAGGGCCTTTTCCGTATGCACTGAATGTTCCTGCTCCCGGCAATAGCGATTGACCCATTGAATTACTTCTTCTCCCAACTCCAGGCGATCGGTCAATAACACAGCGCTGGCATTGGGATGTTGTTCTGCGTGGGCTAGTAAATCCAGAGCTAACCATTGCCCGTTGGCATTCCTATCAGCTAATACCATTAAATCTGTCCTCGGCAGGGCTTGATCAATGGTAACTATAGTACCAAGTAATTGTTTGGCTACCATGACTTGGGGGGACCCCACCCCTGTAATCGACTCCACCGGGGCGATGTTTTTTGTCCCCCAGGCCAACATGGCGATCGCCATCAGTCCTTCGGCCAGATAAATTTCCTCAATGCCCATTTCCTGGGCTGCCACTAAAATGGTCGGGCTAATGGTTTCCGTCACTAAAACCCGCTCTGCCACCCCGACTGTCTTGGCCAGCATACCTTGGCGGAGTAAATTCCCCAGGGCGTCACCTTTTTTGGAGTCTAGATAAAAACCAGCCCTTCTGATTGGGTAAAATCTTTGGCCCTGTACCATGCCATCCTCGGGAAAGCTTACTTGGGTTGTTGGCAACTGGGGACGATAAACTCGTTCGAGGGCAGCACAGGTTTGGTGGATCACAGATAGCTTTTCCTGGTCAATGCGCTGATAAGCCGCATCCAACTCAGCTCCGCTAACCCGAGGGGGGGAATCCTGCCCAGGGCTGCCCCAATGCTCCATTGCTTTCATCACTTCCGCCATCATCGGCCATGGGAAAGGTAAGGGGCGATGATGTAAACGTCGCAACTCCTGAATAATGTCACCGGACTGGGTGATGAGACGTAACATGGCAACTAACTCGCTCCCAAACAGCCAACCCCAGGCAGATCGCCTAGTTCTGTTTTAGCTTAACGTTTTTGCCAATGAAGTTCTCCATCCCCCATCCTTGGGATGGTTGGTTGAGCTATGGCAGTGCCGGTGAATTTTTTCCATCATCCCAGGGACAAATAGGATCAACCCGAATCAGATTCCGAGGTCGTTTTTTTGCCCTTCAGTAAATTGGGAGCAATGGACAGTACCAGGGCGATCACCGTGGCCGGGATCACAACAAATGAAATGATGTCAGTAAACAGAGATAAATTTTGATTGCTGGTGGCATTCAAAATTAAGTAGATAGCATAGGAAAAGTAATAGCCCAGAAAGAGAAGGCCTTCCCAGCGAGAAATTAGTTGCCCAGTGATAAATACTGGTAAACAAATTATCGCCACTGCCAACATCACAGGCAAATCAAATCTAATCAGGGCTGGGGCGATCGCCACCCCGGTGGGGGAAAGACTGGCCGCAAAGCCCAGCACCGCTAAAATGTTGAAAATATTACTGCCGACCACATTACCCACAGCAATATCCCGTTCTCCCCGATAGCTCGCCACCACCGAAGTGGCCAGTTCTGGCAGGGATGTGCCCATGGAAACCAGTGTTAGGCCGATAACTAACTCACTGATGCCTAGAGTCCGGGCAATGTCCACAGAGCTTTGCACTAACCAGCGGGAGCCCAGCACTAATAGTCCAATGCCCACCACAATATAGGCAACTTGTTTGATAATTTGTTGCCCTGTTTTCGACACCGGCTCGCCAAATTCCTGGGCATATTCTTCGGCAATTTCCGGGTTCTTTTCCCGCCGACTTTGGAAGATAAGAAAAGTGGTGTATAGAATTGCCCCCAGAACAAAAATTGAGCCATCCGTACGATTAATCCGACCATCTTGGGCAAAAAACATCAGTAGCGCCGAAACACCGATTAAGATGGGCACATCCAAGCGGATTAGTTGTTGGGCCACCACCAGGGGGGTAATGGTGGCGCAGATACCGAGGATGAGCAGAATATTGAAAATGTTACTACCCACTACATTACCGATGGAGATGTCTGCTTGGCCCGCAAATACCGCCTGCAGGCTAACCACTAACTCTGGAGCACTGGTGCCATAAGCCACTATGGTTAAGCCAATAATTAAAGGGGAAATGCCGAACATCAAGGCAATGCGGGAAGCTCCTTTAACTAAAATTTCCGCTCCTATCACCAAAATTGCCAGACCCGCCACCAACATCGGGACAGTTATCCAAGTCATCATTTTTTCTCCCAGTAATCCCAGAGTTGCCAAACCTAACCAGCTTTTTGTAGGGCACGACGGTAAAGTCGTTGGACTTTGCTCAGAAATCTATCAAGGGATGATTTTGGCGGCTCATGGCTGGGATCAGATTCCTGTAGGGAAGCTAATAGTTGGGCCTCTTGGGTTTGGATGTCCCCATCACTGTAGAGCAAGCCACTCAAGGCTTCTAAGAGTTCGGAATATTCTTGGTCACCGGGATAATCTCCTAGATACTCATTTACCCAGGCATAACACTGGGGGGCTTCTACGGATTTGAGTTCCGATAAAAGAATTTGCAATTCTGGGTCATTTTCAAGTTCGTATTCCGTTGCTAAGCGTCGCAAATATTGCCTCTCTTCCACTTGGATCACCCCATCCAACCAGGCGGCTCCGATGAGAATTTTTAGTAATTGTTTAGTTTTGGTAGTTTTACTCATGGCACATTAACTCTGTGATGGGATAGTGCGGTTAATTCAGCTAAAGGTTCTGGCCAGATAATCAAACTTCAGTATTGTTCCTCTGGCGTTGTCCCCCCAACCAGAATTTTCACCCACTATTCCCATTGTGGGGGGAAGGGTCGATCGCCGTCGGCATTGTTAAGCTTTCTTTAAATTTGCGATGAAAAAGCCGTCTTGGTGGTGTTGATGGGGCAAAATCGTCAGCATTCCCTGGTCAATTATCTCCCTAACCTCTTCCTGGGGATTAATCCACTGAAAAGGTGCCGATCGCCATTCGGGGTGACTTGCCAAAAACTGTTCAATTTGTGCCTCATTTTCTGCCCGGTTCAAGGTGCAGGTGGAGTAGACCAGAATGCCACCGGGTTTAACCATCGGGGCGATCGCCGTTAACAAAGCCTGTTGCAGAGGTAAAAGGGTGGCAATGGTAGCGGGGGTTTGGCGCCAACGGAGATCCGGATTGCGATGGAGAGTTCCCAAGCCAGAACAGGGTACATCCAGTAAAGCCCGGTCCACCCATTGGATGGGTGGCTTAGTTCCCGGCTTAGTCATATCCCCTTCCCAACTTTTAATACTGGTTAACCCTAACCGTTGCTGGGTAACGGCTAACTTTTGTAGCCGCCAACCATGGCGATCGCCCGCATAAATTTGTCCCTGATCCTGCATCAGTTCGGCCATATGGGTGGTTTTACCGCCGGGGGCTGCACAGACATCAAAAATAGTTTCTCCCCGTTGCGGGTCGAGAATTTGAGCTACCCATTGGGCACTGGCGTCCTGCACTGTCCACCAACCCTCCGCAAAACCCGGCAATTGGGTAATGGCTCCCGTTTTCCCCGTTACCCTTAATCCTTGGGATAGTCCGGCAATATTTTCCGTGGTTAAACCAATGGCCTCCAGAGCCTGGGCTACCTCCGCCCGATTGGTTTTCAAGGGATTAATGCGTAAATCCAAAGCAGGATTGTGGTTGAAACACTGACACAACGTCTCCGTTTCCCCCCGGCCCCATTGCCCTAAAAAAAGTTCTAGCAGCCAATCCGGCAAACTATATTTTTCCCCTAAGCTAATCTGGGGTGAATCCAACCAGTCTTTCCCTCCATCCCGTTCCCTTTGGTAACGGCGCAGAATGCCATTAACAACTTTGCTCAGACCCTTTAAGCCATTGGCTTTGGCCAAATCTACACTAGTATTGACCGCCGCCGAAACGGGAATCTGGTCTAAATACACCAATTGATATAAACCCAGTTGCAATATTCTTCTCAAATCCGGAGGTTGTTTCCCCGCAGGGCGATCGCCAAGGCAGGTCAATAAGTAATCCAGTGTTCTCTGTCGGCGCACTACCCCGTACACCAACTCCGTTAATAGTCGGCGATCCGCTGGGGCCAGGTCATATTTCTGCAACACCCGATCAACGGCCAAATCAACATAGCTATCCCGGCGATCGATGTCCCGTAAAGCCAAGAAAGCTAATTGCCGAGCCGAAATCATGGGTAATTTGATGGTCAATTACTGCTGGGGCATATTGGACCCAGTACTGTCCATCCCCGGTAAATTGGGAGACTGGGAATTGGGGGCCGGCGCAAAGTTGGAACCGCTGGGAAAACCAGGATTATCACCAGAATTGGGGGCCATATTGCCGTTAGTGCTGGGCATACCAGGCAGGGGAGTGTTGCTAAAATTGGGGGTGCCAGACTGTCCAGGATTCACATTGTTAGGATTGGGATTAAAATTAGGCATTCCCGGATTGGGACTATTGGGAAAAGTGGTGCCCGGAGTCATACCCGGAAGTCCCAAATTCGGATCATTGAAACCATTGGGGGTCATGCCTGGGGGAGTTTGGGCATCACCGGGTAAAGTTGCTAAAGCCACCCGATCGCCCCCCACCGTGCGGAGAATATCCAACAGTTGCACCACATCGTTATAACTAGCATTGCGGGAAGCATGGAGCACAATTAATCCAGTGGGATTGTACTGATGGTAGTTCTGCAGGGCACTGACCATCTGCTCCTGGCTCACCGGCTGTTTTTCCACATATAACTGTCCCAGGTCGTCCAGACTGACCATAAACATTTCTCGCATTTGGGGAGCCCCGGTGCTGGCCCTGGGTAAATCCAAACTAATGGCCTGTTGCCGGGACAAACCCACCGCCCCCAGGATGAAGAAGGTCAGAATACAAAAAACAACATCAATGAGAGGAATAATTTCAATACGGACTTCCCCCTGATCATGTTGGTTATCCTGCCAAAGGGAAAGGGGACGGGTGGGATGGTAAATGGACTGGAATTTGCGGTGGGGCTTGGGAGCTTTAGGGGAAGATGCCATGGCAATGGGAGGGGGAAAACCGGAGTCAATCTTGGGGAGAATATCAGCAATGGAGTCGATCAACCTCCCCAATCCTAGCAAGCCTGGAAAAGTTAATTCCAGCAAAACTACTGGGGCAAGCTTTCCGCTTCGGGGCTGGGGGATAAACCGTCATCGTAGGCCATTTCCTGTTCAAACCAGCGTTGGCGATAGAGCACTTCCAGCTCACTGCCTGCTTTACGGAAGACCCGCATTTGGTTGAACCATAGCCCCTGGAAAAGACGGTAAAAGGCCAAACTAACAATGGCCACAATCAAACCGGCCGCTGTGGAAATCAGCGCTTCCCCAATACCAAGGGTCACTCCAGCGGTGGAAGCGGTGCCTAAATCGCTAATTTGAATCGAACTAAGGGATTGGATCAAACCCAACACTGTGCCCAACAGTCCCAACAGGGGGGAGAGGGCAATAATTGCTTCCAGGATTTTGTCTCCCCGCCGCATGAGGGCCAACTGATCGTCCGCCGCCGACTCCAACGCCAGATGAAAAACCTCCGGGTCGGGGTGGGGCAACCGCAAGGGGGCCAACAGATATTTAGCAATGGGAAAACGACGATTATCCTGGGCTACCCGAATGGCCGTATCCCAATCCCGGGCCGCCGTGTCTAAAATTCGGGAAGCAGTTTGGGAGCTTTTGAGAATGACTTGGCCCCAAAACCACAACCTCTCGATGATGGTACTGACGGACAAAATCGATAAGAGAAGCAGGGGCCACATGGCCACGCCACCCTTTTGCATTAACTCAATGGGATTCACTGCTATTCATTGCCTCCATTGCAATATGTGCCACTGGGAAAGGACCTGAAGGATCTAATTGATCCAAACTTTAGACAAAACTGATTCGATCAACTAAGCCCAATCCTTTGGCGATCGAGCTTAAACACAGACAATCCTAACGCAAGGATTCCCCCACCTAGAGAGATTGACCGGTGCCAAGTTTGCCTTAGCCCTCGATATAGTTGAGATCCACTAGCTTTTGCCAAATTTTGCCTACGCTCTCATCTAGTTCCTCTAGATCTGTGCGGCACTCCACATCGGGGCTGGTGGGGGGTTCGTAGGGGTCATCAATGCCAGTGAAACCTTTAATTTCTCCACTGCGGGCTTTGGCGTATAGACCTTTGACATCCCGCTCTTCACAAACGGCCAGGGGCGCATTAACAAATACTTCCAGGAAATCCTCAATGGTCTGTTTAACTTCTTCCCGGATGGCTCGGTAGGGGGAAATGGCAGAAACTAAAACAATCACGCCATTGCGGGTAAGCAAATGGGATACAAAACCAATGCGCCGAATGTTGGTATCCCGGTCTTCCTTGCTAAAACCCAGTCCTTTGGTCAGGTTAGTGCGTACCACATCACCATCCAAAACTTCCAGACGGTGGCCGCTATCCCGTAATTTTTTTTCTAACGCATGAGTAATGGTGGTTTTCCCCGCTCCACTCAGTCCCGTTAACCAGATTGTTACACCACGTTGTTGCATAGATAGTCTAGGAATTTTTCAAAAATTGTCGATACTGCCGAGGAATTCCCGCAGGATTTGCAGAGTAATGCGCCGCCCTTGAGCTTAGCTTTTTCGTTACCCGTTGACAATGGCGGATTTTCTCCAATTTTTGCCCCGGGTAGGTGACTTTGCTTAACCTTTCCATAGCCTAACCATAAGTTTTTCTTAATTTGCCTGTGAAAAACTGTAGCAGGGACTAGAACGTGTACTTTGCCGATGGCAGATTTTAATATCTCCCGGCGATCGCCAGCACCGGTTGAAGATTTTGCCCCACTTTTTCCTGATTGACAAATTTTTGAAGCAATTATGACCATTAACAGCGGCGTTAGTTTGATTAGCAAAATTGGCGGCTTTGCCAGTAGCAATGGGGCAGAAATTCCCGCCTTTGACCCCGGTACTAAGCGCCTATTTGTGGTCGCCGGTGAATTAATCGAGATTCTAGATCTAGGTGACCCCACTAGCCCAATTAAGATCGGGGATTTAGGGATCAATTTCAATGACATTCCCTCCGGTTTTAGCCCCGTGCCCAATAGTGTGGCCGTGGGTAAGACTGGCACCCCCAGCGCAGGGATTGTGGCCGTATCTTTAGCAATTCGAGATGACTTGAATAACCAAGAAGCCGGTCAAGTGCAGTTCTTCGATGCGGCCACCGGCGAGTTCCTGGGCAAAGTTCTGGTGGGCTTTTTGCCCGATATGATCACCTTTAGCCCTGACGGGACGAAGGTTTTAACCGCCAACGAAGGGGAACCAAACGAAAGCTATACAGTGGATCCCGTTGGTTCGGTCAGCATTATTGATATTAACGGCGGATTTGCTAATCTCAGCTCCCAGACAGCGACTTTTGACAGTTTTAATGGTCAGAAAACTGAGTTGCAATCCTCTGGAGTAAGACTTTTCGGGCAAATTTTTGATAATAACGGCAACTTTGTGCGGAATAGTACCGTAGCTGAAGACGTGGAGCCGGAATATATTGCTTTTAGCGGTGATGGCACCAAAGCTTGGGTGACTTTACAGGAAAATAATGCCGTTGCAGTGATTGATATAGCTACCGCTACGGTGGAGGTAATTCTACCCCTTGGTTTTAAGGACCACAGCTTGCCAGGCAATGGATTGGACGCCAGTGACCGTGACGGCGGAATTAATATTCAAAATTGGCCTATTTTCGGGATGTATATGCCCGATAGCATTGCTTCTTTTACCGTTGGCGACCAAACTTACTATATAACTGCCAACGAAGGGGATGCTCGCAATCGTCCTTCCGGTGATGATATCTTACCCTCTCCCTTTGATGGTGAAGGGGATATTTTTGTTGAAGAAGCTCGGATTAAAGATTTAGTTCTGGATCCCATCGCTTTTCCCAATGCGGCAGAGTTACAAGCAGATGCTAACCTTGGCCGTTTGACGGTAACGACAAAATTTGGGGACATTGATGGGGATGGGGATTTTGACGAACTTTATGTCTATGGTTCCCGTTCTTTTTCCATTTGGAATCAAAATGGCAGTTTAGTTTATGACAGTGGCGAAGATTTCGAGCGGATCATTGCCGAAGCAGTGCCGGAGTTTTTCAGTGCTAGCAACGACAATAACAGTTTCGACAACCGTAGTGATAATAAAGGGCCTGAACCGGAAGGGGTGACAGTAGGCACCATCGATGGCCGCACCTACGCCTTTGTGGGGCTAGAGCGCATTGGTGGCGTAATGGTTTATGACGTAACCAACCCTGAAGCCCCTGAGTTTGTGCAGTACATTAACCCCCGGGATTTTACCGTCGATCCAGAGTCTAATTTGACCGATTCCGGCCCGGAGGGATTAATCTTCATCGATGCCGCCGACAGTCCCAACGGTAAGCCATTGCTGGTGGTGAGCAATGAGGTGAGTCAAACCACTGCCATTTTTGAGGTTAATGTACCCACTCCCCAACCTTTCACCCTGCAATTGTTCCATGCTTCTGACCAGGAGGGGGGAGTGCCGGCTTTGGATGATGCGCCCCGGTTTTCCGCTGTGCTCAATGCCCTACTGCAACAGGATATTGACAGTGATGGTGTGCCCGGTTTTGCTAATAATCTAATTTTGTCTTCCGGTGATGCCTACATCCCTGGATTATTTTTCGGTGCATCGGCAGACGTTTTCGGTGGTTTAGGCCGGGCGGATATTCTTATCCAAAATCAATTAGGATTCCAGGCGATCGCCTTTGGCAACCATGAATTTGACTTGGGCACAGGGTTGATCGCGGATTTGATTGGGGGCGATCCGGCGGATAATTTCCCTGGGGCAAACTTTCCCTACCTAAGTAGCAATCTAGACTTCACTACTGATGGCAATTTAAGCCCTTTGATCACAGCGGATGGCCAGGAAGCCAGCACCATTCCCGGCAAAATCGCTGCCAGCACCATCATCACCGTCAATGGAGAAAAAATTGGCATTGTCGGGGCCACTACACCCACCCTAAGGACAATTTCTAGCCCCGGTAATGTGGGTGTTTTCCCCAGTCCCTTTGGCGGAACTCCCAGTGCCGAAGAGTTGGACGCATTGGCCGCGATCATTCAAGCAGATGTGGATGCGTTGCTGTTGGCCAACCCCGGGCTCAACAAAGTAATACTTCTGTCTCATATGCAACAGATCAGCATTGAACAGGAATTGGCTTCCCGCCTCAGCCACGTTGATATTATTGTGGCCGGTGGTTCCAATACCCGTTTAGTGGATGAAGACGATCGCCTCCGGGCTGGGGACACAGCCCAGGGTATCTACCCCATTATCAAAACTGGGGCGGATGGTAAACCCGTAGCCGTGGTCAATACCGATGGTAACTATAAATATGTCGGTCGTCTGGTGATCGATTTTGACGGGGAAGGGGTAATCGTTCCTGAAAGCTATGATCCCAACATCAGTGGAGTCTATGCCACCGATGAGCAGGGGGTGGCGGATCTCAATGCCGCTGGACTGATTGACCCGGAAATCCAAGCCATTGTGAACCAACTACGGGAAGTCATTGTGGCCAAAGAAAGTAATGTATTTGGTATCAGTAATGTGTACCTCGAAGGTTCCCGCCCAGCCATTCGTCAGCAAGAAACTAATCTGGGGAACCTTACCGCCGATGCCAACTTGGCGATCGCTAAAACCATCGATTCCTCTGTAGTTATTTCCCTAAAAAATGGGGGCGGTATTCGGGATGACATCGGCCAAGTTTTAACTCCTCCTGGAGGAACTGGAGAACCAGAACGACTTCCCAACGAAGCCGTCACCGATGCAGAGGGCAATATTATTAAGCCCGAAGGGGGAATTTCTGAAACTGATATTGCCAATGCCCTCAGTTTTAACAATGGCCTGAGTTTAATCACTGTCACCGCTGCTGAATTACTGGCCCTAGTGGAACACGGGGTGGCCGCTAGTGATGGCACTAATCAACAGGGTCGTTTTCCCCAAGTCAGTGGCTTTGCCTTCAGTTTTGACCTTAACCGTGCCCCTGGCGATCAGGTTCTTTCCCTGGCGATCGAAGATGAAACAGGCAAAGACTTGGATGTTGTGGTGCGAAATGGCGAATTGGTTGGAGATCCTAGCCGCACCTTCCGCATGGTCACCCTGGGCTTTTTGGCCGATGGTGGTGATGGTTACCCCTTCCCCATGGGAGCATCAACTAACAGGGTGGATTTGAACGAATCTACCGATGCTCCCCGCACCGGCCTAGCCACCTTTGCCCCCGATGGTTCCGAACAAGATGTCCTGGCGGAATATTTAGCTGCTAACTTCAACAGCCCAGAAACCGCATTTAATCAGGCAGATACTTCCCCGGAATTTGATACCCGCATTCAAAATCTGGCTTTCCGCATTGATAGCGTGATTGATCCCATTGACCCGATCGCCAATGAAATTGGCGTAGTGGCCGAAAACGGCTTCTTCTTTGTTCTATTTCCCAATGGTGATGAAGTACAGCTTAAATTTAACAATCAACCCTTTGCCAGTAACACTTTTGGCAATTGGCAGATTTTGGAGGCAGAAACGGTAAACGGAATCAATCAGGTCCTTTGGCAAAATTCCGATCTTGGTCAAATTGGCGTTTGGAATGCTGACTCCAACTGGAACTGGATTTCCTCGGAAACTTGGCCCACCAATTCCTTCAATACCCTGCAAGCAGAGGTCACCTTCCAGATTGACATCAACAACGATGACCTCCTTGGCGATCGCCTGATGAATGTGGAAACCCAGGGCAATGTTAGTTTGCTAGAAGGAATCTTCGGCAATTACTACGTCGAAACCGGCGATGACTTAACAACCCCCATCAAATACCTAGGGGAAGCCTTTGACAACAACTTGGGCAATTGGCAAGCTCTGGCGGCGGAAACCGTACAAGGGATTAACCAGGTTCTGTGGCAAAATCTTGACACCAACCAAATCGGTGTTTGGAACACTAGCTCTAACTGGAACTGGATTTCCTCCAATGTATTTGATGCTGGTTCTCCCGAGGCGATCGCCCAAGCTGGTATTTTCGGCGTCAACATCGGTGGAACAATGGTTGCCTAACTAACCCTGCCATTATTGCCGGAACAAACTAACCCCCCACCGGAGTTTAATTAACCGAGCTGGGGGATTTTTTGTTGTGCTCTAATCTGGGCTTTCAAAGATTGGAAAAAACCTGTCTAGCCTTTGGGGGAGAAGAACAGGAGGGGAAACCAACTGCGGTTCAAAATATTGTCCGTTAAACTCGGCACAGTCCAATCTAGAAGAGTGGTGCGGCGGCTAGCCACGGCGATCGCCGTAATGTCATTGACAAAGGCGGTGTCGAGAATTTCTTGGACAGGGCTACCATGGCGCACTTCGGTGGTAATGTTCGGCACCAGAGGACTAAACTGCTGTTTGAGTTCAACTAATTTTGCTTCCGCTTCCTGAAGACGGATTGCCATCAACTCCGGGTGACGGACACCATCTTCCAAAACAGAGAGAAAGTAACAGGACTCAACCTGACCTTGGGGAGCCTTTGCCAACGCACCTTTTAATCTTTCTATCAAATAATTACCCGCAGAACTGGCATCGTAGGGCACTAGCAAATTACGCCAAAGATGCTGGCAACGTAATGCCATCTCCTCCACAGTGTAAGTACTAATTAATTGTGGGCGTAAAATCATCACTGGGACTTTAGTGGACTTAGCTAAGGAAAGGGTATGGCTACCGAAAAGCTTTGATTCCAAATTGCTCCGCACCGGCATTCCGTTAATGATCAGATCAATGGCTTCTTGTTCCACCAACTGATTAACTAAATCCAAATACCGCACTGAGGACACTTCTACTTTGACCTCCACCCCTGGAGGCACCTGACCCACGAGGGACTCTAGATAGGCTTTGGCTTCCCTCAGTTTGGTTTCGTCCACATTGGCCAAATGTTCATCTTCCCAGACAGAGACGGTGTGGAGAAAAATTAGTTTAGTGATGCCGGAGAGGGAAAGTTCTTCCACAAAACTCGCCAGTCGTTGCAGTCCGTCGGAAAAATCCGTACAAATGAGGCAATGCTTAAACATATAAAAATCCGCCCTCTGATGACATAATTGTACTGTTTGTCGAGTGTTTTTGGTTGAACTGTGAATTTACTCTCAACCCAATGCGCCTTGGTCCCTATCAACCTTGGCCATATTGAGGTATGGTTCTTGCCTTGCATCCGCCGGCATTCTGCCCCACTGGTCATAGGGAACCCAGCCGGTGGAAATGGGGGGATACTGAGGCAAAGTCAGGCAAAGAACAGCGCCCTTGGGCTGATTGTCTTCAACGGTGACGGCACCACCATGGGCTTCGCTCATCATTTTACAGAATGCCAGACCCAAACCAATTTGGGCAACATTGGGCATGATTGTACCTACTTCGTAGGGCTCGAAAATTTTCAGTTTAAGGTCATCCTCAATGCCAGGGCCGTGATCGGCAACACAAACAATAATTTGACCCTTTCCATCGGTTTTGATCCCTACCTGCACCGTTGCCCCCGTGGGGGAAAACTTGATGGCATTACTGAGCAAATTACTGAGTATGCGCTGGAAAATGGGGGGGTCTATCGTAGCCGATATGGGTTGCTCTCTGTAATCCTTAGTAAGAGCCAATTTTTTTTGGCTGGCGATCGCCTCGTAATCTTCCACCACCGCCTGGACCAACGCCACCAGTTCCACTTCTTGATAATCCAGACGGATTTTGCCATGTTCCTGTTTGGACACGACTAACATATCATCCACCAAATGCTGAATTTGCTGGGTAGCATGGAGGAGGCGATCAAGCTTTTGCCCGGAGCTCGGGGAATCACAATTGGCCCTCTGCAAAATTTGTATGCCCAAAGTCAAGTTGGTAAGGGGATTGCGTAGATCGTGAACAATCATGTGTACCATTGACTCCCGCTGTTGGAGCAAACCATTGAGGGCATCGTATTGGTACTTCAAGCGGAGCATAGCCTGGATGCGGGCTTGTAACTCCAGGCGATTTAAGGGTTTGGAAATAAAATCATCAGCTCCAGCCTGCAAACAATTGGCCAGGCTCAGCTTACTGTCTAGGGCAGTCACCATAATAATTGGCAGGGTACGCCACCGGGGTAAAGCTCGGATTACCCGGCACACTTCAATCCCATTCAGCCCCGGCATCATTACATCGAGTAACAACAGGTCCGGCTGGAAAGTATCTAGACTGTCGATGGCTTGCTGGCCGCTGTCAGCATAGTTGAGTTCATAATCCCGGTCGGTCAGGAGGGCATCAATAACATCAAAATTATCTGGATCGTCGTCTACTACTAAAAGGGAAGCTGGGGCCATGTATTGTTCCTGCCAGTGCAAGCCTTGAGGAGGAATATAGATTCCCACACCCACCAGTTTAACGTTTACCCCCGCTGGTCACACCAAATTCTCGTCAAAATATGCTTGGTGTACTGCTTTTCCCACTGGATAAATTTCGGACAAAGGGTAATAAAAGTTGCTAGTGAACAATTAATTGCCTTCCAAGATGCAATCTTGAGAAAAATCTCACTTTTTCCAGGGAGTTGATTTAGTACAGGCGATGAAACCGAAAATTTTTCCCCTTGCCCGCTACGCCCTGGGCGCCATACTAGCATTTTTGTTTGTCGGTGTAGCCCAGGCCCAAACTGAAACTATTTCCGTTACAGAACTTACCTATGCAATCAATAACTTATTTTTACTAGCGGCGACGGTGCTGGTGCTGTTCATGCAGGCTGGCTTTGCCATGTTGGAAGCGGGGCTCTCTTCCCATAAAAACACGGTTAACGTGCTGTTCAAAAACACCTTTGATGTGTGCGTGGGGGTTTTGCTTTATTTCCTCTTTGGCTACAGCCTGATGTATGGCGAAACCCCGGTCTTGGGAGGCTTTTTTGGTTGGAGCGGATTTGGCATTACTAACGCTCCCAACAACATTGAAGGGCTCAGTCCCCAGGCGGATTGGCTTTTCCAAGCAGCGTTTGCCGCCACAGCGGCCACCATTGTGTCCGGGGCAGTAATGGGGAGGATGTATTTCAAAGCTTACTTAATTTATTCCGCTGTGATTACGGGGTTGGTTTATCCCATCAGTGGCCATTGGAAATGGGGCGGTGGTTGGCTTGACCAATTGGGTTTCCACGATTTTGCTGGCTCCATTCTCGTGCACGCAGTGGGGGGATTTGCCTCTTTGGCTGCGGTGGTGGTAATGGGGCCCCGCATTGGTCGTTTTGAAGGTAAAAAAGTTAACAGTTTAGGTTACCAAGGGATTACGTTTAGTTCTCTGGGGGTATTTATTCTCTGGGTGGGCTGGTATGGCTTTAACCCTGGTAGCCAATTGGCCTTCGTCGGAGCTGTGAATACCAACACCACCATGTTAATTGCGGTGAACACAACCCTTTCCGCGGCGGCGGGGGGATTGGCAGCCCTAGCCTTTGACTGGATTACCGAAAGTAAGCGCAAGCCGAATCTACTAGTAACCCTGAATGGTATTTTGGGGGGTCTGGTGGGCATTACCGCCAGTTGCGACACGGTGAATAATTGGTCGGCGATCGCCATTGGGGTGGTGGCCGGAATTTTATCGGTGTTAGGGACGAAGTTATTGGATCGTCTGCGTATTGACGATGGGGTTGGGGCCTGGCCCGTCCACGGTTTATGCGGCATTTGGGGCGGCATTGCGGTGGGTATTTTCAGCAACAACATTGAACATAAACTCAGTGCCCAGATTGTTGGTTCTGTGGTGGTGCCATTTTGGGCTTTCATCACCATGTTTTTCCTGTTTTATGTATTGGATCTTTGGGGCATGTTGCGGGTGAAACCATCCCAGGAGAAGGTGGGTCTGGACATTGTCGAACATGGCCAAACCGAAAAAGGGGTGGAAATTGCCTTTGAGGACTAGGCTTGGGCCCTGATCAATTCATATAACCCTCAAACCAGCCCACACCCAACCATGGTTAACCCCCCAGAATCCGGAAAGGTTGCCCAACTTTGCTAGGATTTTAGGGGGATTTTTGTGGCGTCGTTCCCCAGAGGTTGAGAAATTAAATGGAAACGCAGTGTCGGCCCCGGGTTCGTTACCTAGATCCCCTTCAAGGGAGAGAAACAAGGGTAACAGTAATAGTACGGGGAAATTCCGTTGTGGCCGTTGAGGACGATGCCTACTCCATACCCCCAGAGGCGGTGGTGCTCCCCGGAGAAAATTTGCTGTTAGCCCCCAGTTTGGCTGATCTGTACAGCTATAGCGGAGAGCCTGGCCACGAAGACCGGGAAACCCTGGGCCAATTGATCAAAACGGCGATCGCCGGCGGGTTTGGGGATATTGCTATTTTGCCCAACACCGATCCCCCGTTGGATCGACCCCAAACATTGCAGTGGTTGGAACAAAGGTTAAACCAGATCGGCCATGGGGATTTCCATCATCAGCCCCAGTCTCTCGAAAATTCAGGGCAATTCCAATGTCATTGGTGGGGCAGTGTCACCCAAAGTAACCAGGGTAAACAATTAACGGAATGGGGAGAGTTAGACCAAGCAGGGGTAATTGGTTTTAGCGATGGGGGTGCCATTCAAGATTGGCGGCTTTTACAGAGGGCATTGGAGTATGGTGCCATGGCCGGCAAACCGTTAGCTCTGGTTCCCCTCAACAGTTCCCTGCGGGGTAATGGAGTAATGCGGGAGGGGCCTTTAGCGATTCAGTTGGGATTGTCCCCAGACCCGGTGATGTCGGAAACGGCGGCGATCGCCAGTGTGTTGGAATTGTTACCCCACTACTCAATCCCTGTGCATTTGATGCGAATTTCCACCGCCCGGGGTGTAGAACTGATTGCCCAAGCCAAAAGTCAGGGCTTAAACTGCACCGCCAGCGTCAACTGGCACCATCTCCTGCTCAGCAATGGGGCGATCGCCAAGGGTTTACCGCCCCACACTCCCCACTATGACCCCAATTTACGCTTTGATCCTCCCCTGGGTAATGAAGGCGATCGTTTAGCATTAATAGAGGGGGTAAAAAACGGGGTAATTGATGCCATTGCGGTGGATCACCAAGCTTTCACCTACGAAGAAAAAACCCAAACCTTTGCGGAAACTCCCCCCGGGGCGATCGGCTACGAGTTGATTTTGCCCTGTCTCTGGCAACAGTTAGTGGCAACCCAACTATTAACCCCGATACAATTGTGGCGGGCTTTAAGTGTCAATCCCCGACGATGCTTAGGTTTACCGGCAGTTACTAATTCCCGTATTTTGTTTGATCCCGATCTGCCTTGGACCGTTGAGCGGGGGACTTTGCAAACTTCTGCCTATAACAGTCCTTGGTGGGGCCACAGCTTAAAAGGTCGAGTGGTGGCGTGGGAAGGTTGATTTAGTCAGCTTTTTAAAATATTTTCGGGCAAACACTGAGATTAATCAGAATCCAGATTATGGATATTCACCGCTTACCAGCCCTGGCCGATAACTATATTTTTCTCCTCCACGATCGCCAAACTAATCAGGCCGCGGTGGTAGATCCGGCAGAATCGGCACCAGTTTTAGACTGTTTACAAAAATTAGGAGCTGATTTAGTTGCCATTTATAACACCCATCACCACGGGGATCATGTGGGGGCCAATCGGGAATTATTAGCCCAATATCCCCGATTAACAATCTATGGGGGAGCGGAAGATAAAGGTCGTATCCCCGGCCAAATGGTATTCCTCCAAGACGGCGATCGCCTGAGCTTTGCCGGCAGAGAAGCAACGATCTATTTTGTCCCCGGCCACACCAGGGGTCACATTGCCTATTATTTTGCTCCGGCAGAGGGGGAAACCACGGGGGACTTATTCTGCGGTGACACAATTTTTGCGGGGGGCTGTGGCCGCTTATTTGAAGGCACTCCCGCCCAAATGGTGCAATCCATCGCCAAATTACGACAATTGCCCGACCAGACCCTCATGTGGTGCGCCCACGAATACACCCTAGGTAATCTCAAATTTGCCCTCGCCGTTGACCCGGATAATCAAGCTTTACAGGCACGTTTCCAGACGGTAAGGAAAGCCAGAGAGCAGGGGGACGCCACCGTTCCCTCCTGGCTAGGGGAAGAAAAATTGACTAACCCCTTTCTCCGGTGGGATGACCCCACTATTCAGTCCAAAATGGGCAACAAAGAGCAGGCCCGGGTGTTTGGCAAGCTCCGGGGAATGAAGGATAACTTCTAGCTTTTGGCCGGGAAATGAACTGATTCAGTCCTGGGTATTGACTAGATTTACCGTAGATATTCCGACATTCCCCCAACCCATTACCGGAGTCCCAGCCAGGCTAATACCCCTTGGTTGGTGAAATATTCGATGACCAAAATAAGCAAAAAGCCCACCATGGCGGCCCGGCCATTAAGCTTTTCCGCGTAGTTGTTGAAGCCAAATTTAGGATCTTCTTGCACGGGGGTTTGGTTCGGTTGTAGTTCTTCACTCATGGCGTTTTTAAGATAATTAGCTCAGTTTACATTTCTTTACCTTTTAGCCTGACTAAGTTCCTCCGTCAATGGGTACGCCGCTGGTGAAAGGGTTATTCATTGCCGCTTGGGCTTGTAATTCCAACTCCAGCAATCTTTGGGCTTCTGCGTCTACTTCGGCCATTTCATCCAGCCATTGCCATACCAATTGCATCAAATTATCCAAGCCCCTCCGGGTTGCCGCTGAAATATGTAAACAGGGGGCGCCACTAAATCGTTTTAATTCCGCTTCAATCTCCCCAATCATTTCCTCATCCAGCGCATCAACCTTGTTCAGGGCAATGATCTGGGGCTTTTCCATTAGTCCCCGGCCATAGGCTCCCAACTCCTGCTGGATGATCCGAAAATTGGCGATCGGGTCCCCGGCCGTCACATCCAACACATGGAGCAGTAAACGGGTGCGTTCAATGTGGCGCAAAAATTCATGGCCCAAACCGATGCCCGCCGCCGCTCCTTCAATTAACCCGGGAATATCAGCAAAGACGGTGCCATCTCCAGTAGGCTTGCGTACTACTCCCAAATTGGGCACCAAAGTAGTGAACGGATAATCAGCAATTTTAGGCCGAGCCGCCGACAAAGCCGCAATTAGAGTAGATTTACCGGCATTGGGTAGACCAATGATGCCCACTTCCGCCAACAGTTTTAGCTCTAACCTTAACCGCCGTTGTTCCCCCTCCAGTCCTGGTAGGGCGTATTCCGGAGCCCGATTGCGATTGCTGAGGAAATGTTGATTGCCCAGGCCTCCTTTGCCCCCCGCCGCCACACAAAGTCTTTGTCCCGGACTGACTAAATCCCCCAATAGGCATTCTTGATCGAGGTCGTAAACCATGGTGCCACAGGGAACCTGCACCACCACATCTTTGCCGTTGGCTCCAGTGCAATTGTTAGAGCCGCCTTTTTTGCCATCTTCGGCCTTAAAAATTCTGGCATAGCGAAAATCCAACAGGGTTTGTAGATTAGAATCCGCTTCAAAAATTACCGAGCCGCCCCAGCCTCCATTGCCCCCGGATGGGCCCCCCGCCGGCACATATTTTTCCCGCCGAAAGGACACGATGCCGTCACCACCTTTCCCCCCCAATACTTCAATCTCCGCCTGGTCAATAAATTGCATTCTCTGAAAACTAATCCCCGGTAATTCCTGCTGACAATGGGCTTCAATGGCACCAACAGTCCCACTGAGAATAATATAGCTCTTGGGGCGTTGCCGTTGTTTTCTGTCAATCTGCTTCCAATCAAGGCTTTAGCCATTTATCTTCGTCGGAGCTGTCCTTGGCGATCGCCAAATAGCCGTAACCCTTGGGGGACTGGTCAATGATCAAAATTTCTTGGTTATGGTGGGGAATTACCGTGGCCCAATCCGGCAGGCTAACGCTGACGGTGAGTAAATTGCCCGCATTGTCATAAACATGGGCTTGGCCGATGGTGCCGTTGGCTAGATAGGGCAACTTTTTAGACGTGACAGTACCGGTGCAACCAATAACCCGTTCCGCACTCACATCCTGACTAAAGCTTTTAAACAAATGGGCGATCGGCCGGGAGGCAAGGCGACCTAACCACAAACTAATGACCAGGGAAACCAGAAAAATTAATCCGGCCCAGCCTAGCAACTGGTTAGGCATAGCCCCAGTCATGGTGCCGACGGTCACATTTAGCATCCAGCCCATTACCCCCCAAAGGCTGAAATCTATGCCCAATAGGATCATCAGAGGAACTTTACCGAGGCCAAAAAAGGAGAGGGCTTGGAGAGCGATGGGCATTGTCTCCCCTTCCTCCATTTCCCCTCCGTGATCAAGCTCCACATCCAAATGGGTAATATCCACATCGGAGCCGGTTTCTAGAGCTATTTCCACATCTAGATTCTCGTCCCCGTCACCGGAAATAATCATTAATCCCAGACAGAGCAAACCCACCGTTAGCAGTAACCAGTAGGGCAAATTGGCTAAATGGAAAAGCATGGTGACGGCATTCCTGGGATGCTAGCGACGGTTTTTGGGTAGACGTATGGGGGCCGGATTGAGGGGACAAAGGATTTGATTGAGGGTGCGGAGTTGCTCCACAGTGCCCAGACAAATGAGGGAATCGGCATCCAGCAAATGGGTATCCCCCATGGGACCGACAATTAATTTACGATCTTCACGGCGAATGGCCAGGATGAGAGCCCCTGATTGGGAACGGAGTTGAGCTTCCCGCAACGTTTGGCCAATGTAGGGACAGTCCTCCATCTTGATGCGGAATTCTTCCATATAAAAGGAACGGTCGGCCCCGGTGAGAATGCCGTCGACGAAACTGACCACCTGGGGTCGTAATGCCGCTGCTGCTAACCGTTTACCCCCAGTAATGTAGGGAGAAACCACTTCATCCGCCCCGGCCCGTTTGAGTTTTTGCACTGCTTCTTCGGAACTGGCCCTGGCGATCGCCCGAATTTGGGGATTGAGGGTTTTGGCGGAAAGCACTGTGTACAAATTTTCGGCATCGGAGGAGAGGGCAGAAACAATGCAGACAGCCCTTTCAATGTGGGCAGAGAGTAAGGTTTCGTCTAGGGTGGCATCTCCTTGGATGACCGCATAGTCCCGCATTTTAGCCTGGGCAATAATTTCTGGGGAAGAATCAATGATGACAAAGGGAATTGTTTCAGCGTCGAACTCAAGGGCGATCTGTTGCCCTGTACGACCGTAACCACACAAAATATAGTGGTTTTCCAACCTTTCCATTACCTGTTGCTCCTGTCGTCGGCGTAGGCTTTCTTGAAAATATCCTTGGATGAAGGCCTCGGTGAAACGGTTTACCATGTAACCGATCGTGATCAGCCCCATCAAAATCAGCAAAATCGTGAACAGGCGGGATGCCGGACTGAGGGGATGGGTTTCGCCAAAACCAACGGTGGCCAAGGTAATGGTGGTCATATAGGCCGCATCCAGCCAAGTCCAATCCTCCACGTATTTATACCAGGCGGTGCCGACCCCAAATAAACCTCCCAGGATCACCATTCCAGCAGTCAACTCCTGCCTTAGTCGCCTTCCCTGGCGATCAATGACATTTGACAGGTTTTCCTGACTTGGTGATCCCAATCCCACCCCAAAACCTCACTTAAAATAGGTTAGTCGATTTAAGATCAGGAAACGATTATTTTCAGTGCCCTTACCCGGGGGATCTGAAGCCCATCTTCCAAATTTGGCCAGTCTAGCGCGTTAGGAGCCCACCGTGAGTTATTCCCCCGTCGTCGAACCCCAAGCCTTTCCTTCCCAGCCAGCATCCCATGGAGACAAAGCTTTTAACCCAGACGATTTCGATGCCTATGTGATGAAAACCTACGGCCGTTTTCCCATTGCGATCGCCAGGGGACAGGGAAGTACACTCTGGGACACCGAGGGAAAAAGTTATCTTGATTTTGTCGCGGGTATTGCCACCTGTACTCTGGGCCATGCCCATCCAGCTTTGGTGGAGGCGGTATCTGAACAGATCCAAAAACTGCACCACGTTTCTAATTTGTACTATATTCCTGAGCAGGGGGAACTAGCCAAATGGATTGTGGACCATTCCTGTGCGGATCGGGTTTTCTTTTGCAACTCCGGAGCAGAAGCCAACGAAGCAGCCATTAAATTAGTGCGAAAATATGCCCACACCGTCCTAGATTTCCTTGAACAGCCGGTTATTCTCACAGCTAAAGCCAGTTTCCACGGTCGTACCCTAGCCACCATCACCGCCACCGGCCAGCCTAAATATCAGCAATATTTCGATCCTTTGGTACCGGGTTTCGATTATGTGCCCTATAACGATATTCGTTCTTTGGAAAATAAAGTGGCGGATTTAGATGAAGGCAACAGTCGGGTGGCGGCAATTTTCCTAGAACCGTTACAGGGGGAAGGGGGAGTCCGTCCGGGAGATTTGGATTATTTCAAACGGGTACGGGAGATTTGTGACCAAAACGATATTTTGCTGGTCTTTGACGAAGTACAGGTGGGAGTAGGACGTACCGGCAAACTGTGGGGTTATGAGCATTTGGGCGTAGAGCCGGATATTTTCACCAGTGCTAAGGGTCTAGCTGGGGGCATTCCCATCGGGGCGATGATGTGCAAAAAATTCTGCGACGTGTTTGAGCCGGGGAACCATGCCAGCACTTTTGGCGGTAATCCCTTTGCCTGTGCCGCTGGGCTAGCAGTGTTAAAAACCATCGAAGGCGATCGCCTCTTGGATAATGTCCAAGCCCGGGGAGAACAACTCCGCAGCGGTTTGGAAGTCATCAAAAGTCAATATCCCACCATTTTTACGGAAGTCCGGGGTTGGGGCTTAATTAACGGTTTGGAAATTAGTGCCGAAAATTCCCTTACTTCCATCGACATTGTCAAAACCGCCATGGAAGAAGGTTTGCTCCTAGCTCCCGCTGGCCCGAAAGTGTTACGCTTTGTGCCGCCCCTGGTGGTAACGGAAGCGGAAATTGACCAAGCCGTGTCAATTCTCCATCGGACGATCGCCAAATTGCTGTGATTTTCAGCAATTCAGTAAATGGGTAACCTTTGGCAATTACCCGATCCTCTGCCGGATCAAGAACAGTTTGACCTTCTCCTGCAAAACTCCAACATTACCCTGGAGCGCATTGTTTCCAGTGGGCAAATCACCCCGGCAGGGGAATGGTATGACCAAGACCGCGCAGAATGGGTAGTTTTACTGCAAGGCAAGGCAGAAATCACCTATGACACGGGGGAATTAATCAGCCTAAATCAGGGTGATTATCTACTCATTCCCGCCCGAAAAAAGCATCGGGTAACATTTACTAGCCAACAACCCCCTTGCATTTGGCTAGCTTTACATTTTAGTTAAATTACCATGTCCCTAGAGCGTCAAACTTTAAAGCAAAAACTATCAACCTTAATCCAACCACTACAAAAAGCAAAGCGGGGCGCTCCCCTCACCAACCGCACTTTACCTGCCACCACCTGCGAACAGATTGAATCCCTGGTAACGGCGATCGAAGCCTTAAATCCCAACTTGTCACCGTTGTTATACTCGCCACAATTGTTAGATGGTAATTGGTGGTTAAATTACTCCACCGCCAGGGAAATTAGGTCACTGGATAAGTTACCCCTAGGGCTGAAAGTTGGCCGTATTTATCAAATTATTGATGTTCCTAACCAATCGTTTCTTAATCAAGCCTTTGTTTACCATCCCCTAGGTTTAGCAAAAGGTTATGTCAAAGTAACAGCCAAATTTGAAATTGCTAAACCGGCCGGAGCTGTGTTGCCGGATAAACGCATCAATGTGGAATTTTTAGAAAGAATAATCTCTGTGCAAAAAGTGATGGGCATTGCCACGGCTAAACTAGATCCCGCAAAAGTGGTACCAGCCCGATCGCCAGAAGGTCGGATTCCCTTTTTGGAAATTACTTATATTGATGAAGATTTCAGAATTGGCCGGGGTGGAGAAGGGAGCCTTTTTGTTCTATCAAAAGTGTGCCAAATACTTTGATGACATTGATAATATCCCTCTTCCGTCGATCTCGGAAACAAATTTATAGTCATTTCAAATAATTGCGAGACTGCTTAAGTCTTTATTGACAAGCTTTTCGGTGAATTTGAATGTCTCAGTCTTACTAAAAACGACTATAAACTTGAATCGCTGAGGTTCTTACCAGATATGTCTCTCAGGATTATTTGAAGAGAAAAAATAGGAGATGGAATTTTTATTGGGTACGATCCCTAAAACCTATGCTATCAAAGGGTTTTGGTGATTTGGTCTGAAATTTCCTGCTCAGACTGACGAAAGAGGGATAGTTCCAGGTGCATAACACTAAATTTCCCGATCCAGGGGGGGTGATCGATAACTTCCCCAATTTTTTCTTCAGTTTGGCAACTATCAGGCACAAACTTCAAAGGTTGCTAGGGGTTGACTGGTCACTGTTTACAAGGGGATTTTGTAGGAGTTGGCGGCATTGGTGACGATAATCAGGGTCAATAAGCTGGCTTTGTAAAGGTTGCCATTGGGCCCAATATCCCAGGCGATCGCCATGGAAAATAGCATTCCACTGGGGGCAGATTTGTTTTAAGTCCACATCAAGGTATTGCTCCACCATGGCCCTCAAAACGAAGCTATCTTGCAAATTGCCGAGGATTTCTTGGGTCATTTTTACCTGGGCCAATAATTGTTGATATTCTTCCCCGTAGTAATCACTAAATAACTCCATTTGGTAACGGGTGCGTTTTGCTTCTTTGCGTAAATCGTGCAAAATTAATTCTTCCCCGTCCAGCAAAGTTGCAATGGCAGATGGACTGAGGTCAATGCAGTGACGTTGTCGCGTTGAACTATTAGTGTCGCGGTCAATCTCTGTGCCTACTAACCAACCGGGATGAAGAAAAAACTGGCTAAGTTGGGGCAACAATAAATCTGGCAATACATCGGCGATCGCCAAACCACTGAGGGTGGTAAGTTGGGGATATTCTAGCCATACTTCCCAACTCCGTTGAAACCGAGTAAATCTGTCGTGGGTTAATAGTTTATAAGTGGCTTTAAACGTCTGTTTCCGTTCCTTTTGTAAACGTTTTAAAACTTTTTCCAAACAAGCTTGTTCTGATGTTGGCAAATGGGGTAAATATTTATGGACTAAAATTTCCTGCAAAACATCATTGTCCCGTTGTATTCCCAATTTTTGACCCATTTTCCCCACTTTTTTCTCTGTAACGCCTTGGGGTAATTCTACTGCCGACCTAAAACCAATGATCGCCGTTCTTAACCGTCGTACCCCCACCCGCAACTGATGCAGATCTTCTGGGTCGTGGTCTTTTAGCACCCTAGGGACGTATTTAAAGATTTTTCCAATGTGCTTGCCGAAAGCGAGAACTGCTCGATCACCAAAACTATGTGTTGTTTCCATGTCAGACAAATCACCCAAATGCTCCGTTATCTCCATCCTAGGATAGGAATTTGAGCCTTTGACAAGATTATGATTGGGTTAAGAAGTCTGGTTTGGCAGGCAAGTTCTGGGGAAAAATTGACCCTATTCGCCATTGGCTCTTTTGGCGATATTTTTTCTTCATCCAAGGAAAACATTGATGGTTCTACATCGCCTCAAAATGGGTCAACACTGGCGGGAATGATGCTTAGTTCCAGTTCAAAGGCGATCGGCTCCTCTGCTGTCGATGTGATTACCAACTCGTAATAACCGGTTTGATCTGTGGGACCAGACCAGCGGTGAATGGCGGAATTTTGCAAAATCACTTCCGGCCCAGTGGGGGGATAGAAGGAAATACGAGCGGTGGGAGGGGCGGTTAATTGTAGGCTAAATTCCTCCGTGGGGGGAATGGTAATGGCATAGGCGTAGCCTTCTCCCGGCTCTAGGGTGCCATTGAGGTTGAGCTGATCGGCGTCGTCAAAACTCAGTCTTTGGTAATGGCTTTCATCCTCTAGGCTAGCCAAGCTATCAAAGGCCATGGCATTCCATATCTGGGCTAGGGGCCGTTGCTCAAATTCCGGTTCCCCCAATAAAGCAGGGCTGACCATGGGTAAATGGTTACGGAAACGGGCATTGACCAAATCGTAAAAGCTACGGCTGCTAAGACGCAATTGATTTACCCTCGGAATCCAGCGGCGGCGATCGCCGGAATTGTTTTGGGCAAAATCCCTCGTGGCTTCCCGACTCAAACCTTCCAAGGCATCCAACACAGTGATGGTCATGGCCATCTGTTGCTCCGGAGAGCCGAGGTTAGGGGGTGTACCATTGGTATTGGGGCTATTTTCCAACCTTTGCTGGGGGTCAATGGCCAACTGAAAAGCTAAACCATCGTCCACCAAGGTCTGAAATCGTTGGGGAGAAATGCCTAAATTTAGTCGGCGGGCCCGAATTTCATTTTTAATCTCTAAATCGGTTTTTTCCGGCGCATCATTCCCTGGTTCTTCCCGTTCCAATTTCTCCAACGCCGCCCTTTGTTGATTATGTAGCCATAACTGCCCTGCTCCCCAGCCTAGGGCCATGGCGATCGCCATCAACCCCAGCAGGATAAGCAATTTTTGCACAAACCCTTTAAACTCCTGGACTTGGACCATAGTTTTTACTGTTGGGGAAGAAGACGAAGATTCAGGAGACCGATGGATTATGGGGAGAAGGGGTTCCCCAGGGCTACATTTACCAACGCCATTATCAGTTTGCTCTGGCATGGTGAACATTGGATTAAAATCAGCCACTGTAGGCAAAAAATGCTGGGGCGAGTTGTTCAGATTGTCCCCCAAAGTAGGCAAATCCACCAGGGGAGGCCAAGCTAGTAATTGCAGTAATAACTGGCGAAATTCCTGACTTAGGACAACGGAGGACAAAAGGTTTTCCCAGGGTGGATTAGGGTTAACTTCCCCCGTCAGCAAGGCGATCGCCCCCAGGCCTAAACCCCTTAAATCCCGTTGGTCTTCCCCTGGAGTATCGCAATAATGTTGACTATGGCTAAAATCCACCAACACTGGCAGCCCATCCACTGTACGGCGCACTATGTTACTGAGGCCAATCTGGCCGTAGCAAATTTTTTGGCTGTGGAGATAGTACAAAACCGGTAGCATTTGACCCCACCATTGGCGCACCTCCAACTCCGTAAAAACCCGATCCTGACGGCGGCGGTCTTTGAGCAAATCGAAATATGATTGTCCTTCAACAAAATCTTGGACGAGGTAAAGCTCTGACCCCAGAGCAAAAAATTCCCGAAAATTGGCAATTTGGGGATGGTCGAGGCAGTAGAGTATTTCCGCCTGTTGCTTAAACAAATTTCCGGCTTTATCCCCGGGGGGCGCAGTCAAAACTTTGATGGTGCAGGGTTCATCAAAGCGGTGGGTGTCGTGGGCCAGATATTGCTGACCAAGGGAATTTTGTCCTAAATGGAGTTCAATCAGGTAACGGTCATCGAGGCGTTGGCCCAGGGAGAGGGATTGGGGCATCGAGGGAAAAGGAAAAAGTTATCCAGCCGATGGCACATCCTAGCCTAATTTGATGGCACGGGGTCGTTCTTCTGCCACCACTGAAAACGGGGGGCGGGAAATTTCCGGTCCAGCAATACCGTCAGGGGCGAAAGACAAAACAAGGCCCAGAACAAAGCGGTGGGCAGGTAGAAGTAATATTGCAAAATTAGGCTAAAAATGGCGATCGCCGTGGCCCAGAGTAAACGACCGGGACGGCCATTGGGAATGGAGCGGGGATCGGTGAGCATAAACAGGGCAAACACCAGCAAACTGCCATTTTCCAGATGATGGAAACTAACTTCTGGGGGCCAACCTAACCAAGCATTGCGGGCTAAATCCAACCCAGCATAGACCGTCAAAAACATTATCGATGTGTCCCAACGTCCCACTTTGCCCAACACTAAACCCCCAGCAGCCAGAAAAATTGCCCCTAGCCAAAGGGTCGTGCCCCATTGCCCCGGAGAAACCCAAGCATCCCCCGTTAAAGTCAGGGCGGCAATAATGCCAAAGTTGGCCGGATTAAACCAATGTTTACCCCAGGCTTGCAACAAAAATTTGCTGGCGATCGCCAGGGCCGCTGCTAACACTAGGGTGGATAGATGGTTAGCTCGCAGCAGTAAACAAAGCCCTAACCCAGTAATCAGAGCACTTTTCCAACCCCGATGTCCCCCAAGACTTTGCCAGGTATCCAAGGAAAACCAACGGCCAAAATTTCCCTGTTGATTGATGGTGAATAAAGATTGCACCGCCAGGGTAGTGGTCAAAACAACGGCGATCGCCAAGGGGTCCAAACTCCAATCCCTGGCCAGAATACCCAAACTCAGAAAGCTACAGAGAAAAATAATCTGGTAATCCCGGGCATCACGATCAGTAATTAGCATGGGTTTTTTGGGCAAAAAGTATTTCCATCTTAGAAGATATTTCGGAGCCTTGAAACCTACCAGGAACAGCGTAAAATGAGGAATGAGGTCAGTGAGTGATGCCTGGAAACGCCTCTCCGACAAGTTCAATGCCAGAAATCTTCAGAGCAGAGGGATATGTCTTCTTTTTTTATGCTAACGAAGGCCAGGAGCCAATGCATGTTCATGTTAGGCACGGGGGCGGGTATGCCAAGTTTTGGATTGAACCCGTTGAGCTGGATTATGCTAAAAGCCTAAAAACAAAACAAATTGTTAGAGCAGAAAAATTAATTGTTGATAATCTAGATTTGATCAGGAGCAAGTGGCACAATGTTTTTGGCATCTGAACAAACCATTCAAGCCGAGAGGGTATGGATTGAGAGTCGATGGATTTGTATTCGCCTACAGGATGAGCGGGAGATTCGTTTCCCTGCCCACAAAAATAAACGATTAGCAAAAGCAAGCTCGGAACAGTTAGCAGAAGTTGAATTGATTTGTGGGGGAACAGGACTCCATTGGGCAAGCTTGGACGAAGATTTATCCGTTGTTGGCATTTTAGAAGGAAGATTAGGATAGGAAGAACTGACCTAGGACTGTGGTGGAAGAAAAAACGCAATCAAACCAAACTTCCTGAATTTATTGCTAAGCAGAAAAAGTCTGTCTAGGCATTCTTTTGGGGGGAGACTATACTAAGTTTATTTGGAGTACCTATTCCCTTGGGCTGTGCAGATAATGCAGTTACCTCTGCTCACTGACAATCTGGATCTGTTTCTACAACGCACAGAAATTGAGGCTTCCCCAGCCTGGGAATTTATCCGGGGGCAGGCCCAACAGAAACCCATGCCGACGTTGTTTCATTCCCGCTTACAGCGTAATCTGGTCAACGCCATCAATGTGCAAACCAGGGATTATGAAGCCATCCAGGAATTGCGCTGTATTGTGCCCCCATTTTCCCCCGTACCTGACATTGCTGTTGTAAAAAGCGATCTCCTGGCGGATGAAGATGGGCCATTGAAGAGAGCGCCGGACTGGTTAATCGAAATTCTGTCCCCCGATCAAAATATTCTTAGCCTGCAAACCAAAATTCTGCATTGTTTGACTAATGGGACAAAACTCGCTTGGCTCATTGATATTTATCGTCAACAAATCTGGGTTTGGAATCAGGAATCGTTACCTTTAATCTATCAGGGACTGGAAAATCCACCCACGTTAGACAATCTTTTGACTTTGACTGTTGATGACGTAATGGCCATGACCCGACAACGCTAACGATGAAAATTTGGATGTTTTACCAAGCCTGGGGTTTAAACTTCCCATCATTGAGAATGACTAAATCTTCCCCCGATTGGGCAATCACAAATAATCCTTTTCTATAGGCATAGCGGGCCACATCCCCAGGAATAACCATGGCCGCCACTGCACCAAGAAGATTAAAACTTTGATAACGGGGCAACAGTCGCTTGAATTTACCCAATCTTTCCAGGTGTTCATCCACATCATCTTGACTTAATTTACTTTTCACCTCAATGGCGATCGCCTCTTTTCCGTTGACCACCAAAATGTCAATCTCAATTCCATCCTGACCAGTTTGAAGAGATATAGCTAGTTAAATTAACTATGGGACACTACGCTACACAGTAGTTACGAATAATTTCATCTATGCTTACACCTGGAGAGGCGTATGTTCTTGCTCTTTTCAATGCACTAAAATCATGCTCTATGTCATTAAGATCTGGCGAGTAGGTAGGTAAAAACAAAACTGTATGTCCTGCCTCTTCTACTATTTTTTTAATCCTAGTCTTTCTATGAATAGGCGCATTATCCATAATTAATACCGATGGAATTGTTAATGCAGGTATCAGGTATAATTCAAGCCATCCTTCAAAACCTTCGGCATTTAAACTTCCACTAAATAGCATCGGTGCTATCAGCTCTTTTTTGTTTTTTCTTCTACCTGCCACAAGGTTTTCTTTCTTTCCTCTTTTTCCTTGCCTTTCCCCATATACTCTCTCTCCTCTTTTTGACCATCCGTACACTGAAGAGACAAATTCCTCAAAACCAGCCTCATCTATGAATACAAGGCTTGCAACCCCATAAATTAGAATTAGCTCTTTCAGGATTTTTTGATATTCTGCTCTTTTTTTTTCATCTCTTTCTTTATATAGTAACTGTTTTTTTTTCTCGTAATTCCCATTTCTTTAAATCTATATGACAGTGCGCTAGCAGTTACACCGAATTTCTTTGCTCTCTCTTTCATCGGCATATCCGGATTTTCCATCACATCTTTCTCCAGCTCTTTTATATCTATCTTCCGACGCCGGTTCTTTACCTTCGTTGGTTCCAGATTTTCCCGGCTTAACCATCTATAAATTGTCTCTCTACCTACCCTAAATATTTTTGATGCCTTCGTTACACCATTCCCTTCTTCTAGAAAACTTATTACTCTTAGTCGTAAATCTAGATCGTATGCCATAAGTTGCTTATTAGTTTAGTCATTATTTATAATATAGCATTATACATACCGTCCGCCCCACTCTTATTTCAGTTAGCCATAGTCGTTTCTAGTAAGACTGAGGCAGTCAAATTCACTCAAAAGCTTGTCAATAAAGACTTAAGCAGTTTCGAAATTATTTGAAATGACTATAACTAAACTAATGCAATAGCGATACTTTTCCATCAAACAAAAATGCCCCAGAGAGTTCTCCTATGGGGAAAATCTGAGGCATATTTCAGCGGAATTTATTAATCTAGTGGCCTAGCGCACGGCTCCAGCCAATTGATCCACTGCAATGGGTTTCATCAAATAGAGTTTGACGAAATGCCAAGCGTTGGAAGCAAAGATGGGTAACTTCCGCACGGCTTTAACAAAACCAGGGGCACCGGAAGCATCGATCGCCCGTAACTGTTCGTTATTGCTAACACAGGTTTCTAGGCGGTCATAAAATTCCGGATTATTAACATCGAGAATAATGGGGAATACCCGCCCAGCGGTTTCGTTGGTTTTCTCAATTACCTCCTTGTCGTAGCTCCGGGCTTCCAAACCTAAACAGGCATAGAAATCTGCCCGTTGGGTATCGTTGAGATACATGGTGGCAAAGACAGAGAGTAGGAAGAAACGACACCAGAGCTTAGCTTTCCAATCGTTGAGGGTGTGGGGTTGAGCCCGCATAATCGCATCAAAGAAATCTCCGTGGCGATTTTCATCCTGACACCAGTTTTCAAAGAACTCGAAAATGGGATAGATGCAATCGTTGGGATTTTTCTCCAAATGGCGATAAATGGTGATGTAACGCCAGTAGCCAATTTTTTCGGAAAGGTAGGTGGCGTAGAAAATAAACTTTGGTTTGAAGAAGGTATATTTACGACTCTTGGTCAAAAAGCCCAAATCCAAAGACAGGTTAAAGTCGGACATGGCTTTATTGAGGAAACCAGCATGGCGGGCTTCATCCCGAGACATGAGGTTAAAGCACTCCGCCAACAGGGGATTTTTGTTTTTGAGACGGCGGCCCAATTCCTTGTAGAGTAAGAAGCCGGAAAATTCGGCGGTGCAGGAACGCTCTAGGAATTCGACAAATAACTTGCGTTTTTCGCCGTCAATGTGATCCCAGGATTTGTTAAAGGATTCATTGCGGACAAAGTGATGGCGGTTGTAATCCACCCGAAACTCTTCCAGGATGGCCCGCAACTCGTCTTCGTTGGGGGAAATATCCATTGCGGCCACCTCATCGAAGTCGGTGGTGTAAAACCGGGGGGTGAGGATAGTTTCCTTGGCGGGAGTCTTCACACCGGGGCGGATTTCATCAAATCCAGGCTTTTCGAGGGTATTAACCATAGAGTTGTTTAAAATAGTTTCCTTAACAGGTTTCCAATCAATTCAATAGCAGAGTCTGCTCGCCATCAAAGCAACGGGCAAAAGGTAATGCCTAGTGTAACAAGGGTTGAAACGGGGTTTCTAGGAAGGAGGGACAACTGTTACAAACTGTTACGTGTTTTGTCTCAAACGGAACTTTGTGCGGTATTTACCCCCGTTGTTGCCTATACCAGTCAATGGTGTTTTTTAATCCTTCCCGCAGGCTCATCTGGGCCGCAAAACCAAATTCCGCTTTAGCTTTGGTGGTGTCCAAACAGCGGCGGGGTTGGCCGTTGGGTTGATCCGTTTGCCACAGAATTTCCCCATCAAACTCCATCAGTTCACAGATTAATTCGGTTAGATCCTTGATGGAAATTTCAAAATTAGTGCCTAGGTTAACTGGATCCGCTTTGTCGTAGGCTTGGGTGCCCATAACAATACCCCGGGCCGCATCGGTGGAGTAGAGAAATTCTCTGGTGGGACTACCGTCGCCCCAAACGGGTAATTGTTTTTCTCCAGCTTTTTGGGCTTCGTAAACTTTGTGGATTAAGGCGGGAATAACGTGGGAACTACGGGGATCGAAGTTGTCCTCCGGGCCGTAGAGGTTCACCGGCAAAAGGTAAATGCCATTGAAACCGTACTGTAAACGGTAGGATTCCAACTGCACCAGCAGGGCTTTTTTCGCTACACCGTAGGGGGCGTTGGTTTCTTCGGGGTAGCCGTTCCATAAGTCCTCTTCCCTAAAGGGTACCGGGGTAAATTTGGGATAGGCGCAGATGGTCCCTACACACACAAATTTTTTCACCCCCGCCTGGTGGGCCGCATGGATTAATTGTGCTCCCATCATCAGATTGTCGTAGAACAATTCCGCCGGTTTTTCCCGGTTGAGACCAATGCCCCCCACATGGGCCGCCAGGTGAATGACTATATCCTGGTTAGCCACCGCCCGTTCACAGGCTTCTGCTTGTCGTAAATCACAATCTTTGGAGCGGGGAATGGTAATTTTTTGGCGATCGCCACCGGCCGCGATCAATTGGGCAACAACTTGTTTACCGAGGAAACCGGCCCCGCCAGTGACTAAAATACGTTGATTTTCTAGGGAAAGCATGGTTGGTTAGGGAAAGATTTAGTTAGGAAAGGGGGTGGGTTGATTAATCGACCGCATGGCCATTCTGGCCCCGAATGAAAGCCATATCCTGGGCCATCAGCTCCTGAATCCTTCCACTCTGGTTGGGGGAAGTTAAACCAAGGACAGCCAAATCCGCTTCCACCATCAAATGAACTAATTCCGTAAAGGTGACCGAGGGTTCCCAACCCAATTGGGTTTTAGTTTTGGCCGGATCGCCAATTAATAAATCCACTTCGGCGGGACGCAAATAGCGTTCATCAAAGGCTACGTAATCTTGCCAATTGAGATTGACGTAACCAAAGGCAATTTCTAAGAATTCCTTCACTTCGTGGGTCTCCCCGGTGGCCACCACATAATCATCGGGTTGTTCCTGTTGCAACATGGCCCACATGGCCCGCACATAATCCTTGGCATAGCCCCAATCCCGCTTGGAATCAATATTGCCCAGATAAAGTTTCTGCTGGGTACCGGCCACAATTCTGGCGATCGCCCTAGTAATTTTTCGAGTTACAAAGGTTTCTCCACGGCGGGGAGATTCATGGTTGAACAAAATGCCATTACAGGCGAATAAGTCATCGGATTCCCGATAGTTCACCGTTTGCCAATGACCATAAACCTTGGCACAGGCGTAGGGACTGCGGGGATAAAAGGGTGTAGTTTCTTTCTGGGGAATTTCCTGTACTTTACCGAACATTTCCGAGGAGCCAGCTTGGTAAAAACGCACCTGAATGCCCGTTCTTTGTTGATAGTCCCGAATAGCTTCTAATAATCGTAAAGTGCCCATGGCCACGGAGTCCACTGTGTATTCCGGCGCATCAAAACTGACCCTCACATGGGATTGGGCTCCCAGATTATAAATTTCCGTCGGCTTCACCTCTTCCAAAATCCGCCGGAGAGTGGTGCCGTCGGTCAGGTCCCCGTAATGGAGTCTGAGTTTCGCCTCAGCATTGTGGGGATCAACGTAAAGATGGTCAATACGATCGGTGTTGAAGGTGGAAGTGCGGCGAATGATGCCATGAACTCGGTAACCCTTTTCCAGCAGTAGTTCACTTAGATAAGAGCCATCCTGCCCTGTGATACCCGTGAGCAAAGCAACCTTAGACTGTGACATTAATTTAAACTTTCCCCGTGACCCAAAAAACGTTCTCTCCAAAATATCAGAGTCTTTGCCGAGATGGGGACTGTTGACTGTTCTGGGACTTTCTTTGTCTTCAAGCGGCCAGTCGTTCAATTGATTGGTAGTAGGCTCTTTTCCATTGCTGCCTAGTCTTTACCCTAAAAACCTCCCCTAATTTACTGGCCAGAGGTAAAGCAAAATAAACAGAATAATCCAAATTACATCAACAAAATGCCAAAACAAGGCGATCGCCGTCACCCCTTCATGGCCCCGATCAAAATTGTGGGGCTGTAGGGAGCGCCAATACATATAAAGCAAAAGACAGACGCCGGTAAAAACGTGCAGTCCGTGAAAACCGGTTAGTAAAAAGAAAGTTCCCCCGACGGATCCCGCATCCAGGCCAAAGGGCATGCCGGCCCACTCCGCCGCCTGGCCAAACAGGAAAACAATACCGAGACTGATGGTGGCTAACCAGAGTAGGCGAAACAGTCTGATCTGACCCCGGTGCAAAGCCCTTTCCGCTAAGATAATTGCTCCACTGCTGGTGACCAAAACCACGGTGTTAATGGCTCCCCTGGTCACATCCAAACCGTCTACTCCGGGAGGAAACCAGGGCTTATGGGTGAGCCGCAGGATAGTGTAGGTGATGAAAAAACTGAGAAATACGACACTTTCCGACAGTAAAAAGACGGGAAAGCCAAAGCCCAAATTATCAGGTTCTTGCTCTTCAACGGGGGACGGACTGGGGAGATGATTACCTGATTCCATGGGATTGCCTCAAATAGTTGCTCATAGTTGCTCAGTTAACAAAGTCAACAGGGGAGAAATCTGATATTAGGTAGTTACTTCGGCCGTTAAATCCGTCGGGCGATCGTAGCCATAGGGTTCTTTAGTAATAGTCGGTATCACCACAAAATTTTCCTCAGGCGGCGGTGAAGGTATGGTCCACTCCAAGCCCAAAGAATTCCAAGGATTATTGCCCACCCTTTGGCCCTGGAAGGCGGAGGCTACCAGATTGGCAATGAAAGGCAAAGTAGACATGCCCAGCAGAAATGCCCCCAAGCTAGCCACTACGTTCCAGTTGGTATATTGCGGATCATAGGAAGAAATGCGCCGTAACATGCCCTGTAAACCAATGGGATGCATGGGGAAAAAGTTTAAATTAGCGCCAATAAAGGTCAACACAAAATGGAGTTTACCCCAGGCTTCGTTATACATACGCCCAGTCATTTTCGGAAACCAAAAATAGATCGCTCCGTAAATGGCCATAGTCACGGTGCCAAAGACCACATAATGGAAATGCCCCACCACAAAATAGGTGTTATTGACGTGCAAATCAAAGGGAGCAGAAGCTAGCATAATGCCCGTAATACCGGCAAAGAGAAACATGATAATTCCCCCTAAGCAAAACAGCATGGGGGTTTTAAGTCGCAAACTGCCCCGCCACACCGTTGCTGTCCAGGCTAAAACTTTTATGCCCGTGGGTACAGCGATGAGCATGGTGCTGGCCATGAAAAACATCCGCATCCAGTTGGGGGTGGCACTGGTAAACATGTGGTGTACCCAAACGAAAGTCCCTTGGATAGCAATGAGAAAAGAAGAAATAGCGACGGTTTTGTAACCAAAGAGAGGTTTACGGGCAAAAACGGGTAATATTTCCGAAAATACCCCAAAGGCGGGTAGTGCCATGACGTAAACGGCTGGGTGGGAATAGAACCAAAATAAATGCTGATAAATAATTGGGTTGCCCTGGTTAAAGGGATCAAAAAAGGTGGTGCCAAAGGAGAGGTCAAACAATAGCATCACTGCCCCGCCGGTCAATGCTGGTAGGCAAAAGAGTTGCAAAATCTGGGCGCTCAAAATTGTCCAGACGTAAACGGGCATTTTTAACAGGGTTAAACCTGGGGCTCGCAATTTCCAGATGGTGGTGACAAAGTTAACCCCCCCCATAATCGAGGAAACACCAGAAATAGCCACCGCCAACAACCAGAGAAATTCACCATTAATGAAATTGCCCGACGGATTTTGGATGCTCACCGGGGGATAGGACCACCAGCCCGCCTGGGCTGTCCCTGTGGGCAGAAAAAAGCTACCAATCAATAACACTCCCACCACTGGCATTAACCAAAAGGCGATCGCATTTAATATCGGAAAGGCCACATCCCTAGCGCCGATCATCAGGGGAATCAAATAATTTGCTAACCCCACATTGGCCGGAAAAATCCAGAGGAAAATCATGATGGTGCCGTGGAGGGTAAATAGACCGTTGTAGAGGCTACGGTCCACCACATCCAATTGGGGAGTAAGTAATTCCGCCCGGATAATCATGGCTAACAGTCCTGCTACAAGGAAAAAGCAGAAGGACATGAGCAGATATTGAATGCCAATAACTTTGTGATCAGTGCTGAATTTGAGGTAGTCGTGCCAGGGGCGGTGGAAGGGGGCTGGTGTGGTTATATGGTTCGTCATGCCGTCTGAGCAAGAAAGGGCAGTGCTTGTTTATTTGTAACAGAAAGCTATGCAGGGGGCCCCAATGTTCCTAAATTTGTTCTAGCTCTCAGACCCAATTCTCTCTGGCGATCGCCGTTCCAAATCTATCTATCCCTATCTTTCATAGGCTAATACTTGTCTTGCGTTTAAATTCAAGCCGGAAAATTGGGAAGGGACAATGGGGCCATCTCCTCGCAACAGTTTCATTTGATAATCGCCGTCAACCAATTGGCAGATTGTGAAGATTAGTTGCTTGGAACGGCTCTGGCGATCGCCGTTGGTTTATTGAATGTAATTAGTCCGATCGCCGTTGGTTTGTTGTAAAAGACGATGGAGTTCCGACCATTGTTGGTCATTAATCAGGCTAATGAGGTTGTCCAACTGTTGACGATAATCTTGCAAACTTTTTAGCAAAGCCCTTTGGTTATAGGTGGCCATCATGGTGCCCAACTCCGGGTTGCCGCCCCCCACTCGGCTGGTATCCCGAAAACCTGAACTGGCCAAGTTTTGGGCTAAATTAAGGATATTTGCATCTTTTTCCCCAGCACAGGCTTGGATTAAAGCGGCACTGATCATCACTGGCAAATGGGAAATCCAGGCCACCGCTTGGTCGTGGTCCGCCGGAGTACAAAGGTAAATTTTTACCCCCAGGGGTTCCAACACTGAACGCAAACAAGCCAGTTGATCCGGGTCAGTATATTCTGTGGGAGTAAGCACATAGGGAGCATTGATAAACAAATTTTCCTCTGCCCCGTCAATGCCCTGGGCCGCAGTACCCGCCATGGGATGACCGCCAATAAATCCCGGCCAAAGTTTACTAGCCGGTGCGGCGATCGCCATTTTTACGGAGGCCACATCAGTGACAATGGCCGTGGGTGCTAGGTGGGGAATTAACCTTTCCAGGGTAGGCAAAATTAGCTGAATAGGAGTACAAAGAAAAATAATTTCCGCTGTTTGCAAAAGACTTAGATCTTGCCCTGCTTCATCCACCAATTGTCTCTCCACCGCTTTTTCACAGGTACTTTGTTGCCGAGAAACTCCCATTAGATAATGGCCCCGACGACGCAAATCCCCTGCCAGGGAGGCACCAATTAAACCCAAACCAACAACGCCAATTTTCATCTGATTTTAATTAGTTTTTGACTAAAAATGCCCTAAAGTTCCTCAACAATGCCAGAGAAGTTGTTAAACCGCCATTGCCACACTAGTACGGTAGTTAGATTTTGCACTACGGAAATTTTACCGTTGGCAATAGTACTTAAACGACCTTCTGGCCCCCGCAGTTGGGTAATCGTAGATATTCATATTTTCCACCAAACCAAACACGTTGCCAATTTGCACCACATTAGCGATGGCATAACGATCTGTCCAAAGAATGAGGGGGCCGTTGAGCATATCTTCCACTACATTTCTGCCCAAAAAAGCCAGCACAAACGCCACTCCACCCAAGCTGCCCAAAACCAGAGGATTAATACCAAATAGCCAAATAGTCCCCAGAATGCCGACCATGGTTAGCAACATCGCAATTCCCCTTTTGATGGCGAGAGAATAGGTCATTACCCTGAGGATGTAACGGTTAGATTGTTCGTCGTAGAATTGCTATTCCTTGGCCCAATTATTGGGGAAGCTACGGACAAAAATACCACACACTTTGCCCATTCAAGTTACTCCAATCCAGAGCAGGGGGAAATACATGGCTTGGCCGATGAAAAGCATGGTAGAAGAACGGGAAGTTTTGTCACTTTTTGGCAATAACTCACCGCCATCTTAACAGCCAGTGCAATATCAAATAAGTCAAAAAATACTACTAATAACCTCGGTGCAAGTTCAGTGCAAGTACTGTAAAGAAGTTGACACCGGTTTAGGAACTTGGGGTCGAAAGTTTTTGATAGGATGAGATGGATTGTTTGTCCCCATTTCTATGGCCCCCATTTCCCCTACAGATTTTCAACAAGGATGCCATAGGGCAGTGGTAGGCCTGGGGGGCAACGTCGGCCCAGTGGTGGAAAATCTCCAAGGGGCGATCGCCGAGTTGAGTTTGGTACAGGGCATTGAAGTGGAGCGCTGTTCTAGTTGGTACCGGAGCCATGCCTTTGGTCCACCCCAACCGGACTATATCAATGGTTGTGTAACTCTACGGGTGTGTTTGTCCCCCCAGCAGTTGTTGCAGGTATTACTGACCATTGAGCAAAAATTTGGCCGCATCCGTCTGGAGAAGTGGGGCCCCCGTACCTTGGATCTGGATTTAATTTTCTATGGCGATCGCCAATTGAAACAGGCCAACCTGGAAATTCCCCATCCCCAAATGCGTTTCCGTCCCTTCGTCTTGGTGCCCCTAAGGGAAATTGCCCCGGACTGGATTGATCCCCGGTCAGGTAAAACCATCACCCAACTAGCTGAACTGGTAGATTGCACTACCGTGTGGCCCATATCTTCAGATCTCCAGTCAAAAGGGGAAATTAAAGCGGAGCAAATTCTTTCCCCAGGGGTGCTTACGGTTTAGCACTAATTTTTCAAAAAGGCTTCCGAAGGAGGGGCCCAATCGTTACCTTTCCCTCGAAAGTTGATCGCTGGAGGCGAAACTTGGTCAACCTTTAGTCCTGGAGCGGTAGGGGCCCTGGGTTCCCGCATGGTCTGGGCGTAACCTTCTGTGGCGTTGGGCTTAAGCACCAGACTCCTGACTGGCTTGGGGATAACTACGGCGGTATTAACCGTTTCGGCCATGGCCAAGCTAGGACTCAATGTAATTGCCAGACTAAGGGGAAAAATAAATAAGCGCACGGGAACACCTCCGAGCCGAAGCTAGGGATGCCCCATACGCAATCTTTCCCGGCGATCGGCTAGTAATTAGTTGGTGGTAAAAGTGGCAGTAACGGGGCCAACGGGCAATTCTTTGGGCCAGGGCAGAACAAAGCGGCGTTTATTTCCTGGAAGAATCACAGTGCCTCGTTCGTCTTGTATCTTCTCACCGGGGATAACCACATGTTTTTCAGGAGAGTCTACAGAAACTAACTTCAAAGACTGTCGAACATTCCCGACATAATCACGTGCATTCCCTTGATTTTGAAAGGTTAATACAAGTTGTGTTTGTCCGTTATTGTCTTTATTGGAAGTTGCACCCTCAAGAATGAGATTTCCTTTGGCTCCAGTTGGCGCTATGTAAACAGAAGCGATATATGTGGAAGTCAGGGTAATAGATATGGGGATGCCGTCAACTTCTTGAACCTGCTGGGGTGCTAAATTTACAGGAACCTGTTCCACAACGGCTCTGTAAGCCAATTCTTCAGTCAAGTCAGTTTCTCCAAGCCAAGTAACTCGGACTACTTGTTGCTGGCCAGGAGCAACGATCATTTGAGGTGGATAAACTAAAAAATTTTCATCGTCCTCAACATTGGTTTCTGTTCCATCCTGGTCAATTTCTCGTTTAACCATCCTAATCTGGACGGCCACGGGCTCATCCCCCGTACTGGCCACAAAAAGGCTTTCGACTGCCCCCTGTCCTGATGGTGCTAAAACAACCACGTTAGGAGAGAGTTGAAAGTTTCCTCCAGCAATTGATGGGGTAGGAAAACTCAAAAGCGAGCCCATAAGAAGTGATAAACAAAAACCAAGCTTATTCAAATTGGTCACAAAGTTAATCCTCCTTACACTTTCTTATATTCTAACTTCAAACTTAGTAGGGGTAACTCCCTTTTCCTTTTGTTAGCAGGAATCACCCCCTCTTCATTGAAGTTTGACAAACAATTTATTGACCAGAAGTGAATACAAGAGTTACAGTTTCACTGTAGGCTGAGCCAGCTCCCGTTGCAGTTGGAACTTTGGTGTCAGCGGCAAGGATTTTAATTTGCAGTTGAGCACCGGTAACATCAAGGACACCCGTGTCACTTGCTAGAATCTCTCCGCTAATCAGTGGTGTTGCTCCGGCCAAATCAGCCGAGGCTACCGGGGTGACATAACTCCCTGAACCTATCCGAACTTGGTAGGGAATGGTAGCCGTCAAACCAGATGCAACCAATTCTCCTTCCTGACCTGTATTTCCGCCTTGGGCTTTGATATTCCAATCTCCAATAACATTAGTTGAATAAGCAACGGTAGCTATTGTTTGGTCAGTAATTGCGGTGTTGTAAGTCACAGGAAAACTATTGCCGGAGCCGGTCACATTGATTGCAGCAAAAGCGGCAGGTGTACCTGTTGTAACAACTCCACTGTTTGCAGTTTCAGCAAAAGCGGCGGGACTTAACATTACAGCGGAACTAATAACCAAACCAGAAGCTAGAAGAACTTGATTGAATTTAGTGAACATAATCTGTCGCCTCCTTCCCGTGACCTTGGTCTTGGGAAATGAATGTTGTTTTTTTCTTTACTCCTTTATTGTAGGGAAGTGGCAATGTGTTCGTACTGGCACTAACACTGGAATTTGGCTAAATTTAGCTTATCTGCCACTCCGTATAAATACGATTTTTTGTAACTAAATCTACATAAATAGAGAAATTTATTGTCCCTAGTCACTCATTAATTGTGATTTAGATCACATTTTCTTGATATCTGGATCAAGTCGGGGTTTTCCTGAAAAATAGAGCTTTTTATATCAATTCTTAATGGTTTTTCAAGGATAAAATTATAAAGTTGTGTTAACCGAGTCAATTTATCAAGGCTAGAGAAATAAAACCATCCGCAAACCTTCATCTGCCTGCTCCATCAATATTTAGGCAAAGAATCAGCCAGTTCTATCAGAAAAACTTTATCCACCATTAAGATTAGGAAAACATCAACTGGCGATCGCCGGGATAGGACCGATTCCCCGTGGGATGAAAGAAGGGGCTCGGAACTTCCACTAACCTAGTCCTGGCAGTAATGATGGCGACAACAATAATATCGATACTGCCTGGGGTAAAAACTTCGTATAAAGCCCACTACGGGACAAGTCAATTGCCAAACTAGGGCTTCTGCTTTTTGAAAAACAGAGTCTGGGAGCAAAATTGCTTTTGTAGCCTGGGCTTGTGGAAAAATGCTGTTTTAGCACTTTGCTGGGGGTGATAAGCGTTTATGCTCTACTCAGTCAGTCGCCTAGGGAATTGAAGTTACCTTGTCGCTAATATGGTTGATATAGGTACGTTTACTTTTAAATGCAATGATAGAACGGACTGATTCCTTTTTCGTAGTTGATTCTGAAGGCTCCCAAACACTTAGGGAAATTTGCATTGTTGACCATAATGGCCAAGTAGTATACGAAGCCCTAATCGACGAAGCCTTAGCGGATAGGGCCCGAGGACTCAAAATTTCTCCCCTCAAAGAGGTTTTGCAAAATTTTTGGCGTATTACCCAAGGGTATTTAGTGATTTTCCATTATGCTGAGCACGATTGCCGAGTGTTGCGAAATAGTTGCCTGCAGGTAGGAATTCCTTGGCGGCCAATAAAAAGCCAATGTACAGTTGAGTTGGCCAAAAAAAAATATCCTGGATTGAACAGTTATTCACTTGAGTTCTTAAGTAAAAAATTTTTTTTGAAAATTGGAGACAAGTACTTTAATCAGGGAGAAGCTCACCGTGCCCGCTACGACACTCTTTTTACTTATCAGCTATACAATTTTTTACAGAATCATAACCCCTTATTGAAATCAATGAATTGTATCATCAATCCTTTTTCCTCTAGTCGCGTTGACACGCCTTTTCAAGAACACGTAGACGAGAAAGCCATTTATCATCAGGAATTTGAACAACTAAAGACAATTATTCAGCAGGTGAAGCAAGATAAAAATCGACAATCGAAGGGAGTTGTAGTTACAGGGATTCCTGGTTCAGGAAAAACCCATTTGATGATGCGTTTGACCAAGGAAATTCTAGAGGTAAATCGGGTTTTGTTCATAAGACATCCCAATAACCAAGATTCGGTAATCTATCACATCTATAGTCGTATTTTAGAATCATTTATATATCAAATCCCTGGCACTAGCTATAGTCAGCTAGAGTTTTTACTGGCCCATAGCTTTACCAAACTCATTAGCCAGATGAAAAATATTCGCCTAACCCAAAAAGATCAGCATATAGTTGATATTATTAATGAGAATCCATTAAATCTTTATGAGTTATTGGGAGCAGAGGGAACAGATAAAAAACGAGATTACTGGGACCATATTGAAAAAAGAGCTACTGAATGGTGGATAGAGCACTATGGTATTGGGGGCAATAGCCCTGAAATTATCAAGGGTATTATCAAATTTTGTCGTTATACTGAACGCTACCGTCAACAGACCACTGCCCGCTGGTTAGCAGGACAAGAATTAAGTGAAGAAGATCTTCAACTGTTGAATTTGAGCAATTGGCAAGAAAATTTAGGAAAAGAGGGTTTTTCCCTGGAGGCAATTTCAGTTTTCAGTAAATTATCTTTGTTAGATGAACCGTTGGTAATGGTATTCGATCAATTGGAAGTATTGGGTCTACCACAAAACCAGAACTTATTACTTACTTTTGGCGAGGCATTGAAAGAAATTTTTACCCATGTGCCAAACTGCTTGATTATTCTAAATCTTTTTCCAGATCGCTGGCAATATTTCCAGTCCCAATGGGATTCTTCGGTGGTGGAAAGAGTAGGGCAATATCAGATCAATCTTACCCGTCCTAGCAATCAACTCATGGGCCAGATTTTAATGGCTAAGGCCAATGCCATGGGGATCAAGCTTGGAGACTTATTTAATGAGCAAGAAATTAATACTCTTTCCCAGTCAGCATCAATTCGTCACTTGATTAATAATGCATCTAAAATTTATTCTGCTAAAATCAACGGTTTTGGCATGTCCCATACTTTGACAGAAGGCAATGAAATTAATAATAAAAGTCTTGATTTTGAAAAAAGACTTAGTTTAGTAGAAACTAGCTTAGTTGATTTAAAGACAAAGATCTACGACATTGGCATCAGTTTAGCAAATTTTTTTGCCCCCGAACAAAACAATCCAATCACATCAGTGTTTGCAGAAAATGTAAGCAAATCCGATGATGTCTCTAGTTTCAACTCGCTTATCGCTGATAATGATTCCCAAAAATCGTTCGAAACGCAAATTAAAGATTTTTTTCAACAAAACCGTCAAATCCTCAGGGAAGATTACCAAAAGTTACAAATAATCACTGAATCTGATGATATTGGTAAATTGAAAATTATTTTAGAGGCTGTTAGTTCAGTTGAGATTTTCAAAACTGATTTTCTTAATTTAGGCAGAAAAAGACTGCCAGAACATATTTTGATCCGCACTGCTCAAGCTTCAACAGTGATTGCATTTTTGCATCGGAGTGGTGGCCAGTTCACTACCTACATCAAGAATTTTAACGAGTTAGTCATCTTGGAAAGAAGGCATAAATTTCACCTCTGGCGAGATCAGCGCCAAAAAGCTATTACAGGGAAAGTTGGCCGGGAAGAAATTGAAAAACTTAATAACTCCGCCAATGGCCAGTTTCAACTGATGGAAGAATTAGATCGAATAGATTTTGAACTTTTGTATTTGTTGACAACGGCAATTTACAACCAAGATTTGGAGATGACAATGGGTCAAGCCTGGCCGATCGCCTGTGGAGAACTGAAGCATAATTGGTTAGTTAAATTACTAAACCATGGCTGAGTCATAGGAAATAATCCTGGTGTTCCCTAGCCTTTAAGGCCATAAACCCGTTGCCATTGCTCCTCTGTAACTCGAAAGTTTGTACTATTGGGTGCTCGAATGACAGACAAATCCCGAAGAATCTGATCCTGTTTGAGCTCGTGGCGGCGCAGAGGTTGTCCCAGCAACTTACGTAAAAATGTGAGTTGCACCCTTGGCTTATCTAACTTTGCTTGGTCAGGGACTAACCAATATTGTTTGTCCAGTAGTTCCCCATGGATTTCCGGCGGCTTGGTTACTTCGGCAATGGCATAAATTCCCGCCTCTGGCCCGGCCATCCACACCAACGCCCGATCGCCAACTTTAATCTCTTTGCCATAACGGGTTACCAACCAGGGCAATTGCTCTTGCTCTTCAATGGCTTGGAGAATGCGATAGTACTTGGGATTACCTTGAAATAACCAATGGGCCATGGTTTAGCCGAGAATATAAGATCTTGGCAAAGACAGTGTTTTGTCTACTGCGCTTTCCCTATCCAATGCTCGATATTATCATCTCAAATAAACCTATGACCTTAGCGAAACGGATTCTGCCTTGTTTGGATGTCAATGCAGGGCGGGTGGTTAAAGGCATAAACTTTGTTGATCTCCAGGATGCCGGGGATCCGGTGGAACTAGCCCGGGCCTATAACCAAGCGGGGGCGGACGAGTTGGTCTTTTTAGACATCACCGCCACCCATGAGCAAAGGGATACCATTATCGATGTGGTCTATCGCACTGCCGAAGAGGTGTTTATTCCCCTAACGGTGGGAGGGGGGATTTCTACGCTGGAACATATTAAAAATTTACTCCGGGCCGGGGCAGATAAGGTGAGTGTTAATTCCTCCGCTGTGCGGGACCCGGACTTTATTAGTCGGGCCAGTGACCGTTTTGGGCGGCAATGCATTGTAGTGGCGATCGATGCCCGGCGGCGCTTAGATGCCCATAACCCGGGTTGGGATGTGTATGTACGGGGTGGCCGGGAAAATACCGGACTAGATGCGATCGCCTGGGCGGAGGAAGTGGCCCAACGGGGGGCAGGGGAATTGCTGGTCACCAGTATGGACGGAGATGGCACCCAAGCCGGTTACGATTTAGCCTTGACAGCGGCGATCGCCGAGCGGGTGGAAATTCCGGTTATCGCTTCCGGGGGAGCTGGTAATTGTCAGCATGTTTATGAAGCGTTTACCGAGGGTAAAGCCCAAGCGGCCCTGCTAGCATCCCTGTTGCACTATGGTCAGTTAACCATTAGTGAATTGAAAGACTTTTTACAGGCAAGACAAATCCCCGTCAGGGAAACTGGTTTAGGTGGTCAAAGGAAAAACTGAGAATAGATGCCTAAATCCCTTCAATCGTGGTGATGGTGGTGGGCTAAAAGCAATTCCTCCTGCAACAACTGTTGGTAAAGTTCCGGTAGCCGACTCGTCATCACATTATCCTCAATGCCGTAGCCCAAACTGGTCCAGGTGGGGGAAAGGTGTTCCAACACCTGATTTAATCGTCCTGCCCGCAACTGTTGGGCAATGTCCATGCCCCAAGCATTATTATCCGCCAGCCAACGGTAAAGCACCTGGTCTTGATATTCTGGCTCAAAACTATAATTTTTCCAGAGCAAAAACTTTTGGGGCTGGGGGTGGTATTTACTGGCTTTTTCTGCCCAGGTGGTGTTCAAAAACTGATAGCGACCGGAGGCCGTACTACAATTGCCCCGATTAGGCCCCATAAAAATCTTGACGCAACGGTTGGGATGTTCGCTCAAATCCCGCACATGTTGCCCTCCATAGATGACGTTATAAGGTTGGGGTGTATTGGCTTCACTAGCACTGATCGTCCGCATTAAGGCCCGTAGATAGGGATCTCCCCCTTCCATCACCAGGGGCGCAATCTCCACTTGACCAGAAAAGGTGGGTAGTTTCAGCTTTGACCAAGGGGACTGCCACAGGGCTACGCCGCCCCAGCCCAGCAAAATGGCGATCGCCAGGGTCCAGGGCCAGGGGGAAGCCAACCAAGGCCGATTTTTAGCCAAGGAAATATCTGATGGGGAGTGGGGATTGGGGTCAACTAAAAATTTGTGGTCAATCATGGATGGGGCCAGCGGAACCAGGGCGCTTTCCATCATAGGACTCTAGCAATGCCAGAATAAGTTTCCCCTTTTTACAGAAATTCATCCCCTACGGCGAAGAAGCCAAAGCCTTCTCAGAAAAGCTTTAAAATATTTAACAGAGGCAAATTGTTGCAACAGTCATTCTTCTGCGACCATCGTTGTCAACTTTCCCCCAGCTTCCGAAGTTTCACTTTTCCCTTATTCTGCACCTTGAACGTTTCTGTCCCCCATGTCCCGTCCGACTCGCCCATGTTTGATTCCATTGATTCGGCCCTAGCTGATATTAAAGCGGGCAAGGCCGTGGTGGTGGTGGACGACGAAAATCGGGAAAATGAAGGGGATTTGATCTGTGCAGCCCAATTTGCCACTCCCCCTTTGATCAACTTTATGGCGGTGGAAGCCCGGGGCTTGATTTGCCTAGCCATGACTGGCGATCGCCTGGATGAATTGGATTTGCCCTTGATGGTGAGCAAAAATACTGACAGCAATCAAACCGCTTTCACCGTCAGCATTGATGCCGCGCCCCATTTGGGGGTAAGCACTGGTATTTCCGCCGAGGATCGGGCCCGCACCATCCAAATTGCCATCAACCCTGTTACGAAACCGGAAGACCTTTCCCGCCCCGGCCACATTTTTCCCTTGCGGGCCAAAACTGGGGGAGTACTGAAACGGGCTGGCCACACGGAAGCGGCCGTGGATTTATCTCGCCTAGCGGGGCTGTATCCAGCGGGGGTAATTTGCGAAATTCAAAATGCCGATGGTTCCATGGCTCGGCTACCAGAACTAGTGGAGTATGCCCGCAAATATGGCCTCAAGCTGATCAGCATTGCCGATTTAATCAGTTACCGACTCCAGCACGACCGCTTTGTGCAAAGGGAGACCATTTGCCAATTTCCCAGTCAGTTTGGCGAATTTAAACTCTATGCTTACCGCAATTTATTAGATCAAACGGAACACATTGCCATCGTTAAGGGCGACCCGGCCCAGTTTGGCCAACAACCGGTAATGGTGCGAATGCACTCAGAATGTTTAACTGGCGATGCCCTCGGTTCCCTGCGCTGTGACTGTCGTATGCAACTCCAGGCGGCCCTAAAAATGCTGGAAAACCATGGCCTGGGGGTGGTGGTTTACCTGCGCCAGGAAGGTCGGGGTATCGGTTTGGTGAATAAACTCAAGGCCTATTCCCTGCAAGATTTGGGCTATGACACGGTGGAAGCCAATGAAAGACTCGGTTTTCCGGCGGATCTGCGGGACTACGGCATGGGAGCACAAATGCTCAATGATTTAGGGGTCAAACAAATCCGCTTGATCACCAACAATCCCCGTAAAATTGCTGGGCTGAAAGGCTATGGGCTAGAAATTGTTGAGCGGGTACCCCTGTTAATTGAAGCCAATGATTACAATTCCCATTACCTGACTACCAAGGCGGAAAAGCTCGGCCATTGGTTAGTCAAAACCTATCTGTTGGCGATCGCCGTTAAGTTTTCCCCCAACGTAGCTTCGTCTCAACAACGGTACGAAAAACTAGAAAAAATCCGTGCCTTGTTACAGGGCACCCCCCTAATGGTCCACGAAGATAATCGGCCCGTGGCGATCGCCTTGTTTGGCAAAAACGGCCTAATTTTCCATGTGGGGCTGGACCAGAATTTATCGCCGGGGCAACCTTGGCAAAAAGATCACAACGCTCCCTACCCTGCTTTAGTGAAGAACTTTCTCGGACAACTAAAAAGTTGGCCAGATTTGCAGTCCCTGTCTTTTCTGGTAGCCCAAGGAGAAGATCCCATGGGCACATTACAGGTCAGTTTGGAACGGGAAAGCCTACCTTTTGACCATTTCAGCGCCGACGCTCTGGACCAATGGCAATGCCAAACAGTTTACACCTACGGCAAAACCATGGAGGAATAGTTACAGATAACAGTGACGGGATTGGGTTGACCCGGTTCAGAGACGGGCCAGGGCCTTGATTTTAGATTGCTTATCAGGAGCTAGAAACGCTAACTCTTCCGCCTCCACCAGGCCTTCCTTGAGCAATTGGGCAAAGACAAAAACAATCACCGACTGGCGATCGTCGTACTTACCGTCTATTTCGTGGCGTTTTGCACTCAAAAAGTCGTGGAGTTTCCAAAGATCATCAATTTTTGTAATCTGGGAAGCTTGGGCCTGCACCGTTGCCAACAGTCCATCCAACTCCCTTTCATAGGCCTTGCGAAATAGAGCGTGGGCAGACTGGGTTTCAGCTTGGGACCAGGGGGCTTCGGCGGTTTGTAACATTAACTTATGATATAGATTTGTAATTATCATTACCATGATAAAAAAAGTGAGCTTACTCTGCAACGAGAAGCCCACAGTTAAGGGTATTTTTGCTAATTATCTTCCTAGTCAATGTCCTCCCTTCCCTAGTGGATTGGGACAGGACTGGGTTCCAATGGTTTATTATTTTAGCGGGCGAAGTTAAGCAATTCTTTGGGGGAAGCAAGCAGATCGATCGCCACGAAGAAGATTTTTCCTTCGGGGTTGAGGAGGAAGCGCCAGGCGATGTTCATGCCCACGTTGCCGCCAAACCAAGGAGTTTGCACTTTACCGGTAACTTTAATTTGGGTGAAACCATCTTCGGCCGGTTCGGTCACTCCCCGCTCCGGGATCAATTTCAGATTTTGGCACTCTTCCCGGAAAAAGCGGAGCACATTCTCTTTGCCAACAATGGGGCGTTGGAAAGGAGGCTGGAGGGCGCCGTCGGAGGTGAATAATTCAATTAAGGTATCGAAATCGTTGGCATTGAGGTTGTCCATGTAGTTCAGGACGGTGGCATTGGTTACCCCCTCAATGGTGACTTTGGTGCGGCTGGCGGTGTCCTGGGGGGGGACAACGGGTTCAGCAATGCGCTTAATATCTTTACCGACAGTGAAGCCCATATCCACCACGGCGTTTCGCAATACGGTAATCTGTTGACCGGACTCTAAACCTTGGATGGTGGCCAGTACGGCGTTGGCGTTGGCAGAAAGTTGGTACCCAGCGGGAATAGGAGCCACAAGGCCCTGCTCCATCAATTCCCCTAAACGATACCAGAAGCCTAATTTGATGTTGGGAGACCAACTAGCGTAGGTGCGGCACAGGGGAGTATCAGCCCGGTTAGCCAAGTCACACATGGCCTGGGTCTGTTGTAGGGGAGTCATGCCTTGAATTTCTTTGAGGGCATTTTCTGCTAGCTGCATACTGGCGGCCCCGGGGGCAGCAATGGTGAGGGTCTTGCCCATTTCTAGATAGGCAAACCAAATCAAAGCCAGCTGATCTTCGGCATTAAGCTGGGAAAAACGGGCAATGGTGGCAGGCACAACGTCTGCAGCTAGGGTGTTGGGGAAAATTCCACGGGCAGAGTCAATGGTGAATGGCATAGGTTTTATAGATGAATCAACTTTCCCCCGAATCTACCACGGTTTGGTGGGCCCCCTTGGGATCGGAAAACCGAATGATGACCCAGATTTTTACCAATGGTTTGTCCCAGATCAAGGACAATCAAGCCAAGTAATAGTGGTGAGATAATTATTACTTCGGCTACTATTGGTTAGGAAAATTAATTGATGGAATCAATGGATACAAATCAGATTGCCCCCTTTGTTGTTTTCTCTTAACTAACAGCGACCCCGGGATATAGGCAATAATTACCAAGGCGATCGCTCCCTGGGAATGTTTTCTTGCCGCTTGGACTTTTTCTCTAGCAATGCTTCTATGCTCTACCAATTGGTTGTTGACTCGCCTTCGTTTAAGAAGGTTATTCGTTTACAAAATTCCTGTTATTCCATTGGCCGTCATCCCAGCAATAGCATTGTTATCCCTTCCCCCCAAATTTCCCGTCGCCACGCCACCCTGATCAAGAAAATCAACCCTAACTTGGACATTTCTTTTCACATCATTGATGGAGATTTGGAAGGCCATCGCAGTCGTAATGGAGTGTGGGTCAACGGTGAATCTCATTTGGATTATGAGCTTGTCCATGGGGATGTCATCGCCCTATCGGAAGATATTCAAATTTTTTACCAGGCTATCCCCAGCGACCCCAAAGATAGCCTCTCCGGGTCCGGCGATCGCCAACGACTGACCCCGGATTTATCCGAGCATTTTCCCCAGGAACAATGGGACATCACCTTGATTGGCCAAGAAAATGATCTTTCTCAGCTGAGCCACGAACAACTAGCAAAACTGGCCGCCTGTATTGAATATAGTCCTTATCCCATGGTGGAGATTGATTACTTTGGTAATCTGACTTATTTGAACACAGCTACTAAAGAAAAATTTCCTTCCCTTCGGGAAGATTCCATGACCCATCCTCTTCTCAAGGATATTATTCCCCAGGGAGAAGATGCACCCATCTACTATCTCCGGACCAGGGAAGTACAAATAGGAGATAAATTCTATGAACAACATATTCATTACCCTGCCGAAAGCCAGTTTATTCGTAGTTATATTTTCGATATCACTGAGCGCAAAGTAATTGAACAATCGATTCATTATCAAGCTTTTTACGATCCGTTGACAGATTTACCCAACCGTTTTTTATTCAAGCAGGAACTAGGCAAAGTTTTAAGCAATGTTCAAAATCAAAACAGCGTTTTAGGATTGGTGCTTTTAGGTTTTCGAGAACTACAATCCTTAAATGATCTACTGGGGCATAGCGTTGCCGATGAAGTGCTAAAAATTATCACCGAAAGATTATCTGCCCATGTACGTTTGGAAGATTTACTTTGTCGTTGGCGGGGTGATACTTTTATTCTACTCATCCAATCTTGCCGTAATCTAGAAGAAATTGAGGTTTTTGTCCGGCGCTTGTTAGCCGTGCTCAAAAGACCTTTTTTCATTGCCAATAATCCCCTCTATCTCCAGGGCTATGCTGGCATTGCCTGTTATCCTCACCATGGCGATAACGTCGAAACATTACTAAATCGGGTGGGAGTGGCCTTAAACGAAGTCAAAGATATTGGTAGTAGGCAGTATTGCTTCTATGAAGAGTCCATGAACAGTGACCATCTAGAAAGAATTCAACTGGAGCACGCCCTACACCAGGCTTTGGAAAAAGACGAATTTTTGCTCTACTATCAGCCCATTATCGATGTGGAAGCAGGTCGTCTCTGTGGGGTGGAAGCTCTAATCCGTTGGCAACACCCAATCCAAGGTTTAGTTCCTCCAGCATTGTTTATTGGTTTGCTAGAAACCACTGGCTTGATTATTCCTGTTGGTGAGTGGATTATGCGTACGGCTTTTCAACATTTTCAGGGTTGGGCTCCGGCGGTGGACGATGATTTTCGCATTGCTATTAATCTCTCTCCTAAACAGTTCCAAGCACCGGATTTATTACCGACAATTTTACGGATCTTGGAGGAATCTTCCCTCCCTCCCCATCGCCTTGAGGTGGAAATAACAGAGAATATTGTCATGCAGAATGTGACCGCTACCCAAAATTTACTCAATGCCCTGCAATCCCATGGTATTCGCCTATCTATGGATGACTTTGGTACAGGTTACTCATCCCTTTCCTATCTGAAAACATTCCCTTTTAATACCCTAAAAATTGACCGTTCCTTTACCAAAGATATTTTACATACCCCTAAGGATGCAGCTATTATTCAGGCCATGTTGCTATTGGGCAATGGTTTTAACTTAAACATTATTGCCGAGGGCATAGAAGAGGAATCTCAGGCCCATCGTCTCCACGAATTAGGGTGCCGAGAAATGCAGGGCTATTGGTTCAGCCATCCCCTTTCCGAGGCGGAAATTACGGCTTTTCTGGCGGCTGGAAATTTCCAAAGATTTTGCCTTGGTTAGGGCACTTTGTTGATCAATGAAATTAGATCCATTTTTCTATGGCCACACTCTATTTAATACCAAAGTAAAAGCAGTGTGCTTGGCTAATTTTTATTTTCTCCATTGTCTCCATTGTTTTTGCCAGATTCTAACCGAAACAGCCAGCCCATCAGAGCTACCACCCCCAATTGCAAGGACAAATTGGGAAGAATTTCCCTGGGTTCATAACCGGCCAAAAGTCGGAGGCTGAAAATAAATACCCCAATCAGCCCAGAAGCCCCCAGGCCCAAGTAAATAAATTTGCGGAAACCTCGATAGGGAGCCTCGGCCTCGGCTTTTAAGCGTTCAAACTGTTTTTTATTGTCTGGCAAAGTTTTTCAGGAATTAGGGCAGAAAATTAGGATTTTAGAGCAATTTTTCAATATCCGCCGCAATTTCATCCGGTTTGGTCATGGAGCCATAGCGTTTGACTACTTTCCCCTGGCAATCAACCAAAAATTTGGTGAAATTCCATTTAATATCCGTTGCACTGCCCAAAAAGGGGATGGCCATGCCGGGGCTAGCTTCGGTCAGAAATCGAAATAGGGGATGGGCATTGGGGCCATTTACTTCCACCTTTGCAAATAGGGGAAAGGTCACACCATAACGGGTTTCACAAAAGCTTCTGATTTCCCCCGGACCACCGGGTTCCTGTTGTCCAAACTGATTGCAAGGGAAACCGAGTACGGTAAAACCCCGATCGCCAAATCTGTCCTGTAAAGCCTGGAGTCCTTGGTATTGGGGAGTAAAACCGCATTGGCTGGCGGTGTTCACAACTAACAGTACCTTCCCTTCAAAATTCCTTAGGGCGACGGGGGAACCATCCAAGGCATTGGCAGAAAAACCGTAGATTGTGTTATTGGCTTGGGCAGTCATAGAAATTAGTAAGGGAAAGATAGTGAAAGTGAGCTTATTTGCCTTGGCAAGTCTAATTGTGACCCATGTAGTCTAGCAAAAACCATGGCAGGGAGACGGAGGTCAATTGTAAGGGGTTTACGGGAAAGAGATTAGGCGCTGACCACATCCCCCATCAGTAATCCGGCAATTAAGAGTAATAGGAGAGCCACACAGAAATCTAAAATTTTCGGATCAAGTCTACGGGCAATCCAATAACCCAGGGAAACCCCCAATAGGCTGGTGGAAATGAGAGCCAAGGCTGAGCCGGCAAAAACTATCCAGGGGGCCTGGGACTCAGCGCTGATCAGTAGGGTACTCAGTTGGGTTTTGTCCCCCATTTCCGCTAGAAAGATGGTTAGAAAGGTGGAGAAGAATACCGGGCGAAAATAATTGGGGGAGGCGGAGTCAGGTTGCTCTTGGCTCACGGTGGTTAGTTTAACTTTAACTCAATTGCAATCACAGCAGTAGTCGGGACACGGAAGCTAATCGCCCCCACCCCTGTGGACAGCCTAACGGATTCAGGGGACAAGAAACATTTTTGATTCTTTACTGCGGCTTAGCTGTTCAAATCCAGTCTTCTTCCTCATCTACGGTATTATCTTCCTGGCTGACAGAGGAATTGGGGGCAGAATCAATTACCCGGTAAGGGGCGTCATAGACATTGCCTGTGGGGGGAGCGTTACTGGCTGATTCTTCATTTTTGCTTGCTTTAACCCCACTGGATCGGGCTGGGCGATATTGCTGAGAATAGATAGAGCCTTGCTGTGTGGTATTTCTAGGAGTTTGGGGCACTTCAAACTGGCGTAAATCCGGCAAAGGTTCCCTCGGAGGCGGGGGGGCAATTTTCTCCGGGGAAACAGGGGTAGGAGAAAAATCATTACTTTCGTTGTCCCCGGGAGTCACAGATTCCTTTGCTTCAGGTGGTTCCGGCGGCTCCGGAGAAAACGGCCTAACATTTCTGACAGTTTGACGAGGGGAGTTTTGGAGTTTCGGTTGGCTCCGGGCAGGGGGCTTGGCATCATTCCAATCGGCTAAATCTGGTTCCGGTTCATCCCAATCCCACTCTTCCTTCATGGTGGCTGGTTCCGGTGGTTGTTGGGGGCTAGGGGGAGTAGCCGGGGGGGGGCCAAAGGATTCCGGTGGCGATCGCCGGGGAGGATTGGAACGGAAATTTTGTGTTCTAGCTTTAGGCTGGCCGAGGGAGCTTAGGCCGTTAATCAAGACACTAGCCACAACGCCTAGGGTGAGAAATAGCACTACCCATAAACCCAGAGGCAGAGTGAAGCTAGCCAGGGCAGACTCGGCGGTGGTGCCGAAAAAGTTGAGTTGTATCGGTTGCCGATTTTGCAGGAAAAAAATTAATCCTGTTGCTATCAAAAAAATAAGTAGTAAACCTTGCATTGTTCACCAAATAATCGCCGGGCAATAACTCCAGCCTACAACTGGGGGGAGAGTTGCCGACTATTATCCTGCTCCACCAGCGTGGAAACCATGGCTGCCATTAACGTTTCTGGGGTAACGGTAAACGGTAAACGGTGAATGTCTGATTCAGGCAAGCAGGTAAAGTCCGCCGTTTGGCGCAATTCCTCAAGGGAAATTTGCCCTAGACCTAAATCTGCCAAGGTTTTGGGTAAACCGATCTGGTCGTAAAAGCTCAGTAATTGGCGGCGGGCGGTGGCGGCCAGTCGATTACCACTGGTCAATTCTTCCAACCGTAACTGCACCAAAATTCCGTAGGCAACTTTTTCCCCGTGGAGGGCATGGTGGGCCTGGGGCAATTGGGTCAAACCGTTGTGGACAGCATGGGCTGCGACGGTCCGGCAGTTAGCGCCCCCTAGACCACCGATAACTCCAGCCATCAGTAAGCTGGCATCTACCACTTCCCGCCAGGTTTCGCTACCTGGTTTGGCTAGGGCTTCAGCGGATTTCTGCAGCAAAATATCTCTTAGAATCCGGGCCTGTTGTACAGCGGCCACGGTGAAAGTGTCGCTGGATTGACCACTGCTGACGGAGGCTTCATACCATTTGGCGATCGCATCTCCAATGCCAGCAATTAGTAATCTCGGTTCAGCCCGTTGGATTAGTTCATAATCCACAATCAACAAATCTGGGCATCGGTCTAGGGCCACGTCATAGCGAAAAGCCCCCGCTTCGTTGTAAACATTGGCCAAGGCAGTCCAACCTGCACAGGTGGCGGCGGAGGTGGGCACAGTGGCGATCGCCAATTCTGTTTGCTGGGCTAACAATTTGGCCGTATCTAAGGCTTTGCCTCCCCCAATGCCCAAAATAAAATCCGGCTGTTCCTGACTGACTCGGCTCCGTAATTGCTCTAGGGAAGATTCCGCACAATCGGGCAGATAGCTTGCCACAGGAAAATTTAAGCCATGGTTTTTTTCCAGCATCCGCAACGGCTTTTCCACCAACTTTCCACTGTGGTTGCCCGTCACCACCAAACATTTACTGCCCAATTTTTGTAAAGCTGCCCCCGCTTCGGCCAAAGCACTACGGATCACCACCGTGGGGGCGATCGCCAGGGAAGACAACGGTTGAGGGGAGGACGACGTTAATGGGACCATGGTCAAAGGGGAATGGAAAATGCCCTGCAATCAAAGCATTACGGCTAAACCCGATGGCATTGATTAGGGAAAATCATTGATAGTAATTCGCTAAAAACTATTGTAAAGAAAAACAGAAAATTCTTGTGGCCTAGTCCCAGTTCTTCCCCCACTGACATCGACACAGCCCCAGGGGAGTTTTTTCTTTTCCCCAAGTTAAATCAATGGTTAAAACTGTTCCCAGACTATGGTTTCAGGGTATACCGTGAAGTTTTGTAACGGTTTTGTAAAGCTCTATTGCAACTTTGCCGTCCCAACGGCGATCGCCTACCCCTAAGCAAAAAGACCGTGATAGGATGCGATTCGTACTCGCTGACTTTGTTATAAGAAAAATTTAGGAGAAAGGCTTTGGTATTACGGGTAGCAGTCGTTGGAGGAGGCCCCGCTGGTTCTTCCGCCGCCGAAATTTTAGTAAAAGCCGGAATTGAAACCTACCTGTTTGAGCGTAAGCTAGACAACGCCAAACCCTGTGGTGGAGCAATTCCCCTCTGTATGGTGGACGAGTTCGACCTTCCCCCGGAAATTATTGACCGCCGGGTGCGGAAGATGAAGATGATCTCCCCTTCCAACATCGAGGTTAACATCGGCCAGACCCTCAAAGACGATGAATATATCGGTATGTGCCGTCGGGAAGTGCTAGATGGTTTTCTCCGGGAACGGGCAGAAAAACTAGGTACGAAAGTCATTAACGGCACCGTTTACAAATTAGATATTCCCAGCAAAGATAGCGACCCCTACACCCTCCACTACGCTGATCACAGTGTGGGCGGCACCACCGGGGAAATGAAAACCCTAAAAGTAGATGTGGTGATTGGGGCTGACGGCGCTAACTCCCGCATTGCCAAAGCCATTGACGCTGGGGATTACAACTATGCGATCGCCTTCCAAGAACGGATTCGTCTGCCGGAAGACAAAATGGCCTACTACGACGAGTTGGCTGAGATGTATGTGGGCGATGACGTTTCCCCTGACTTCTACGCCTGGGTATTCCCCAAATATGACCACGTAGCAGTGGGTACGGGCACCATGAAGGTGAACAAAGCCCGCATCAAAGACTTACAGGCTGGCATCCGCACCCGGGCTGCTAAAAAATTGGAAGGCGGTGAAATCATCAAAGTAGAAGCCCATCCCATTCCTGAACATCCCCGGCCCCGGCGGGTGGTTGGTCGGGTGGCCCTAGTGGGGGATGCCGCTGGTACCGTCACCAAATCCTCTGGGGAAGGCATTTACTTTGCCGCGAAATCAGCCCGCATGTGTGCGGAAACCATTGTCGCCACTAGCAATAATGGTCAACGGGTACCCACCGAAGCAGATTTGAAACAATACATCAAACAATGGGATAAACGCTACGGCGCTACCTATTTGGTATTGGATATTTTGCAACGGGTCTTTTACCGCACCGATGCCACCAGGGAAGCCTTTGTGGAAATGTGTTCCGACATCGACGTGCAAAAGCTAACTTTTGATAGTTACCTGTACAAAACCGTTGTGCCGGCTAATCCCTTGGTGCAGATGAAGATTACCGCTAAAACCATTGGTAGCCTGCTTCGGGGTAATGCCTTGGCTCCTTAATGCTAATGACTTGCTGATTTAACTAATTTTTCAATAAAGTAAAGAGGTGAGTTTCGGCTCACCTTTTTATTGTCTTATTTTTATGAAATTTTTAAGTTATGCGACTTAAGCCTAGAGATATTGAAATTAATCCTAATCTTCCTAAGTATCCTTTTGATAATGATCTGTTAGACCGCAAGGAAGAAATTGAAAACTTAACCCAGATTGTATGCAAAGTTGAAGACCCTTTTGTGTTAGCGATTGATGCTCCTTGGGGAACAGGAAAAACAACCTTTGTTAAGTTGTGGCACAACTATCTGGAAAATAAAAGTTTAAAAGTAATTTTTTTTAATGCCTGGGAAACAGACTTTGCTGAAGACCCTCTTATTGCTTTGATATCTAAACTAGATAAATGGGTACAATCTTTAGATGATGTATATCTCAAGCATGAAGTATGGCGTGATTTTAAACAAAAAATAGTACCTAAATTATTAAAACGATCTGCCATCGCGGGAGTGAAATTAGCTACTGCTGGTATTTTGGATATTGAAAAAGATTGTGAAAAAGTTTTGAGTGACTTATTTGGAGAAATTACGGGAGATTTAATAGATAAATTTAATGAAAAGTCTCAAGCAATTACGCAATTCAAAGATGTAATCAAAAAGGTGGTGGATAAGTTACCAGAGGAACAAAATAATCTAATTATTTTTGTTGATGAATTAGATCGTTGTCGCCCGACTTATGCCATTGAATTACTAGAAAGAATCAAGCATTTGTTCAGTACTGAGCGATTAATTTTTATCTTGTCAACAGATATGGAACAGCTTGCTCATAGCATTTGTGCTGTTTACGGAAATAATTTCAATTCTAAAAGATATTTGAATCGCTTTATTGACTTAGACTATTCTCTAAAAGAACCTGATTACAAAAAATATATTGAAAGTCAATTTACAAATTTGTTCATTGATGATTTTTATCAAAAAAGAAGAAATGGAGGTAATCAAAAGAAAGATTTAATTAATTTTACGCTATTTATGGCAAATACTTTTGATTTTAAGTTAAGAGACATTAATCTTTTGACGACAAGAGTAAAATTAGTATTGTCATCTACTCCTGATAGTACTTTTGTTCTCGCGCCAATTTTGATAACTCTCTTAACTTTAAGATACTACAATGAAAGACTCTACAGAGAGTATAAGCACAATCCTATACTCTTAGAACAAGTTATTGGTTTTATTTTTCGGGAATTAGAAAAATCGAGAAATAAATATATTGGATTCTCTGTTTTTATTCTGATTGATATAATTTCTTATTTGATTATTTTTGCTGATGACGCAGAAAAAGAACCAAAACTAATTACTCAATATGAATCATCCATTACATCTCATAGAAAAAACAATTCTAGTTATCCTAATTACCAACAAACTGCCGATACACAAGCGCTTTCTAATCGTATTAATGAAATAAGAGCAGAATTAAGATGGGGGAATAGCAGTGGTCGAAACTTTAGGAAGATAGTATTTGAACAAATCGAGCTATTACATCAATTTAATATTAATTGATTGTTTATTTTTAATAATTCAGTGACCAAAAATGCACAGCTTAGAATGGGTTGGAGACTCGTATTCCACTATAAAATCAATTTATATAATCTACTTTTTAAATGAGCAAATATGAAAAATTTTCAAGGAATTCTACAACAACAATTAGCTCATTTATAAACCATAAAAAGTGACCAATTACATTAAGTTCAAGAATTTAAGAATTTTCAAATAACCACTGAAACTGCCCTATTAAACATTGTCGAAAAACTTCGCAATGACCTAAAAATCGAGCTTTTACACTATGCTGAGTATTTAATGAATAAATCCTTAAATACACCTAAAAAGCCATTGGCAGGATCAATGAAAGGAACTTTTGTCTTGCCTCTGCCCTAAGACTTTGATGCTCCCTTAGAAGAATTTGATGAGTAGTGAACTCTCGATTAAGATTCAGCCCTGCCCTTTTATTTTGGCCAAAATTGTTGATGTTGTTAGCATTTTCCGTTTACGAGTTGAGTATTTCCTCAAACCATTCTTCCAGACGATCGCCATAGGCTGGTAGGGAATAACGGCGATCGGCCACTTGGCGGCAATGGCCACGGTCAATGGTGGCTATTTTTTCGACTGCGGCCACTAAACCTTGGACATCATCGGGGGTAACTAAAAAGCCCGTTTGCCCGGTTTCCACAATTTCTTTGGGGCCGCCCCGGTCATAGGAAATTACCGGCACCCCACAGGCAAGGGCCTCCAACGCCACTCGACCAAAAGCCTCCACCCATTTGTGGGTCATTAGTAGGGCTTGGCACTGACCCAAAGCCTGTTGGAATTCAGCAGTGGGCAAAAAGCCTTTATATTCCACCTGGGCTTGGGGATAATTTTGTTGGAGAGACTGCCAATATTGTTCATCTTGGAGATAACCAAAAACTTGCAAAGGCAGATTGGTTATTTGAGCCACCGCAAAGGCATCTTCTAAACCCTTTTCCGGGGAAATGCGACCGGCCCAAGCTAGAGTTTTGTCCGCTTTGGCTCTGAATTGGTACTGGTCTAAATCTATGCCACTGCTCAAAATCCGGAAAGAATCTGCCACTGAATAGGTTTCCGCCTGGGCGTGGGTGTGGGCTCCCAAAGTACCGGGACATAACTGGGCTACGCGGGCGATCGCCTGGTCCATGACGGCATTCCAGGAGCTAATGCAAACGTAGTGCAACACCGGCCGCTGTAAAAAGGGGGAGAGGTAAAAAGGTAGCCATTCGTAGCCAAAATCGACAATTAAGTCATAATTTTGCTCCACCTCCCTAACGTAGTCCCACATATGGGCCACCACTGCATCTTCCGGCATCAAGACTGGATCATGGTAGGTCGGCTCTGGAATTAACGGTTGCAATGCCCCGGTAATCTCTTGGATGGGCAAACCGGCGATCGCCGATCCAGTGGGGGCGACAATTTTAACTTCATGGCCACGGCTGACCATAGTGCGGGTGATGTTTTTTAAATTGAGAGCCACTCCCCCCAACCGTCCAGAGTTGAGGGAACTGACGGGACTAGAAACGAACAATAGGCGCATATTAATGTTCAATGTCCAAGGATTTAGGGAGCAACTCCCCTTATTCCTTTAGCTTTCCCCCTGCATAGCCCGAATTAATTCCTGCGCCACTTCGGGACGGGAGAATTCCGGCGGCGGCAATTGGCCATCCCGCAATAACGCCCTCACCTTAGTGCCGGAAAGATGGATACGATCTTCCGGGGCACTGGGGCTAGTTTTGGTGGTGGCCATTTGCAGGGTCTTTTTACAGTAGAAAGCGTGCTCGAACTTCATCGGCACAATGCCGAGGGCTTCCGGAGCAAACTCGTCAAAAATTTCCTGGGCATCGTAGGTGCCGTAATAGTCCCCCACCCCGGCATGGTCCCGACCAACGATGAAATGGGTACAACCGTAGTTTTTACGAATTAGGGCGTGGAAAATAGCTTCCCGGGGCCCGGCATAGCGCATGGCGGAGGGGTTAATACCCAGGATGACCCGCTCTTTGGGGAAATAATTTTCCAACATAATTTCATAGCAACGCATCCGCACATCGGCGGGAATGTCATCGCTTTTTGTTGCCCCCACGAGGGGATGGAGAAAGAGGCCATCCACCACTTCCAAAGCACATTTTTGAATATATTCATGGGCCCGATGGATGGGATTACGGGTTTGGAAGCCCACAATGGTTTTCCAGCCCCGCTCGGCAAATAACTGACGGGAAGCGGCGGGGTCAATTTGGTATTTGGGAAAGAGGGGATGGGGTTCCCGCTCCAGCAACCAGATAGGGCCAGCGAGGTTAACGGGGCCTTGGTCATAGACTACCTTTACCCCAGGATGGGCTTGGTCATCGGTGCGGTAAACGTTTTTGGCTTCGTGGGCTTTGTTGTAGTGGTATTTTTGGGTCAACTCCAACACACCGATAAACTTACCAGCGCTGTTGTCCAACCGCACCCAACTGCCTACTTCTAGAGGGGCGGCCACTTCCTCTGTAACCGATAAAGTCACCGGCACCGACCAAGGTAAACCATTGCTGAGTTTCATTTCTTCCACCACCAGCTCGTAGTCTTCCTGCTCCATAAAGCCCTTGAGGGGACTAAAACCGCCAATGGCAATCATAACCAAATCCGATGTGGCCCGTTCATCCAGTTGCACCCGGGGCAACTTATCGGCGATCGCCAAAAATTCCTGGCGTTCTGCTTCCGGGGCAAGGCGATTAATCAGTTGGCCGCCGTGGGGGGCAATGGCTGAGGGGGAGGTGGTCATGGTGGATTGGTAATGATTAGGGGAGGTTATCGGGAAAAATGTTAATTGGTTAAACCCCAGACTAGATTGCCATGGAGGGGCGACAAAACTCAACTCCATAAGAGCGATAGAGTTGATATTAGCTTGCATCGACTGCGGCGTACATTTTTAGTACTATCAGTATTGTTTTGTGACTAATCCTTTTTTAAATCTGACCTACGAACCTGCCTTAGAGTCCCTGGGCAACGATTTCTTCGATCCAGTGCCAGCGGCCACCTTTCCTGAACATAAACTAAGATTCCGCAACGATCGCCTGTTGCCCATGTTGGGTCTGGAACCGAGTCAGGTTAAGGATGATGATTTCGTTGAAGCTTTCGGTTTGTTCCATGGGGTAAGACCTTTTCTTGCTCTCCGCTACCACGGTTACCAGTTCGGGGAATATAACCCTAATTTGGGGGATGGGAGAGGTTTTCTCTACGGCCAGGTAAGGGGGATTAATGGAGAATTATTTGATTTTGGCACCAAAGGTTCGGGGCAGACTCCCTATTCCCGGGGGGGAGATGGACGTTTGACCCTCAAGGGGGGAGTGCGGGAGGTATTGGCCGCTGAAGCGTTACATCGTTTGGGGGTAAACACTTCCCGCTGTCTAAGTTTGGTGGAAACGGGGGATTCCCTCTGGCGGGGGGATGAACCTTCTCCCACTAGGGCTTCGGTGATGATCCGCTTTAGTCGTTCCCATATTCGCTTTGGTACTTTTGAGCGGCTCCATTACCATCATCAGACGGAACAAATTGCACAACTACTGGATCACGTAATCGCAACTTACTATCCAGAGGTTTCTGGCTCCAGCTCCGATGGGTCAGCCCATATCGTTTTTTTCCGAGCTTTAGTGGAAAGGGTGGCTAAACTGGCAGCCCAATGGATGGCAGCGGGATTTTGCCATGGCGTTTTGAACACGGACAATATGTCCATTACCGGGGAGAGCTTTGATTATGGCCCCTATGGCTTTATTCCCACCTACGATTTGAACTTCATTGCCGCCTATTTTGACTACGGTGGTCGTTATCGTTTTGGTAATCAACCCGCCATCTGTCGTTGGAATTTAGAACGCCTACAGGCGGCCCTAAGTTCAGTCATTCCCAGTAAAGCAATGACTGAAGTGTTAGCAGACTACGAAAATATTTATCTGCGCCATTACATTGATTTAATGACCCGGCGTCTGGGTTTTTCCTCCAACCTAGGCGATCGCCTAGACCCAGAATTACCGGAGAAATTAGTGGGTCAAACCCTCCAATGCCTAGCCGAAAGTCAATGGAGCTACCCAGACTTTTTTGCTTACCTACGTCGGTATTTCAGCCCCAGTTGGCGGGAGAATGCTGATTTGATTTTGGAAAATGTAGATTTACTCGGGGCAGATTGGTCCGCCTGGAGAGCAATTTATCAACGGGCATTAAAGCAACTCCCACCGGAATCCCTGGCGGAAGTACCCATCGTTCTTGAGCAGGCTAATCCCCTCACCGACCTACTCCGGCCCCGTATTGAAACCATCTGGGAGGCGATCGCCGAAGAGCACGATTGGCAACCATTTAACGAGTTGGTACAGAAACTGCAAACAGGAAATTAGTTTTCCCAATGGCAGAAATTTGCAGGATCACAACCTGGGACGGTTTGCCCCAAGGGACTGAAGCCCGATTTGGGTAAACCTTCAGAGTATGATGGGATGACGTTGTGACCATCCAGGAGCAAAAAATGTTTGGATTAGGTTGGCCAGAAATTCTGCTGATTTTAGGGGTAGTAATCATCATTTTTGGCCCTAAAAGAATCCCAGAACTGGGGGGAGCATTGGGTAAAACCCTACGGGGCTTTAAGGAAGAGTTACAAACCCAAGATGTGGATAGCACCGAGGTAGTGGACGTGGAACTAGGGGAGGGCGATCCTACGGCCAAGAAAAAATAATGAACTTTCTTTTTCTGCACCAAAATTTTCCTGGGCAATTTAAACATCTAGCCCCCGCTTTAGTAGCCCAAGGGCATCAGGTGGTGGCCATGGTCATGCAAAAAAACGTCCCCCAACAGTGGCAAGGGGTGAAGTTGATCAACTACTTTCCGGGCCGGGGCAGTACCCCCAACATTCATCCTTGGCTGGTGGATTTTGAAACGAAAACTATCCGGGCAGAATCGGTTTTCCATCAAGCCCGACAATTAAAACAAGAGGGTTTCAACCCCGACGTTATCATTTCTAACCCCGGTTGGGGGGAAAGTTTATTCGTCAAAGATGTGTGGCCCGAAACAAAATTGGGCATTTACTGCGAATTTTTCTACCATGCATCCGGCTACGACACCAGCTTTGACCCGGAATTTGCCAGCGTTGACGAAACAGAAGTTTGTCGCATTCGTTGGAAAAATCTTAACCATTATCTCCATTTTGACATTGCCGATGGCGGCTTGGCCCCCACCCAATGGCAAGCGGATTCCTTTCCCGAACCTTTTCGCTCCAAATTAACGGTTATCCACGATGGCATTGACACCAATGTTTTGCGCCCTAACGCCGATGCCAGCCTTACTTTTAACAATCAAATCACCCTCAACCGCAGTGACGAGATCATTACCTTCGTCAATCGCAACCTGGAGCCTTACCGGGGCTACCACAGTTTTATGCGCTCCCTGCCGGAAATTTTGGCTAACCGACCCCAGGCTAAGGTGCTAATTGTTGGGGGTAATGGGGTGAGTTATGGAGCCAAGCCCCCAGGCGATCGTTCCTGGCGGGATATTTTCCTCGACGAGGTTAAACCAAAACTAACGCCGGAGCAGTTAAATCGTCTCTATTTTCTCGGCACCATCCCCTATAGCTATTTCATCAATCTTCTGCAAATTTCCACTGTCCACGTTTATCTCAGCTATCCCTTTGTGTTGTCCTGGAGTTTACTAGAATCCATGGCCTGTGGCTGTGCGATCGCCGCCAGTAACACAGCTCCGGTGCGGGAAGTAATCGCCGATGGAGAAACGGGCCGGCTGGTGGACTTCTTTGACTATTCAGCCATTGCTAAAACCGTTTGTGAACTATTGGCCAATGCAGAGGAAAGGCAACGGTTGGGAAGGAATGCCCGCAATTTAATTGAGGCGAAGTACGACCTGAAAACGATCTGCTTACCCCAACAATTACAGTGGCTAGCAGACCTATAGTTGATTTAATTGAGAGTAAGACACTGACCGGCGCTAAAAGCGTCATTGGTAAAGACCCTAGTCGTCTCAATCTTACTTTGATTGACTATAGTTAATCCCAAGGGTTAGAGAGAACTCAAAAGAACTGAGTAATCCCACAGAAAAACCCCACCAATGTTGAGCAAAGGTGGGGCAGTTTTTACTTGTTTTAAAACAAAAAAAATGCGGATGGCGAGACTCGAACTCGCAAGGCAAAGCCACACGCCCCTCAAACGTGCGCGTATACCAATTCCGCCACATCCGCGTTAGTTCTAATAATATCACGGCAGTTCCCCCAGTTAAATACCCTCCAAGGGCAAATTTTTCTACCCAGCTTCAGTTTTAAGTCAGGTAATAATTGGTCACCATAGCGAAAAGAAAAACCGATAGCCCCACCAAGATTAGTAAATAGCTCAGGGGGCGCAATCTCAGGGTCACTAACCAAAGGCCGATGGTCTGTAAGTTGAAAATGCTCCCCAGTAATAGGAAACCAACCATAGATCCCCGCCACAGTTGGTCCGCCAAAGGTGTTAACAAGTCAGGATCACTAAAATTTCCCAGGGGCAAAATCAATGACCAACCCATCATCAGTATTGTTTGCCGCACCGGCCCCAGCCCAGCCCATTGCAGTAACCACTCCTGGGGTAAGAAAAGGGTAATGCCACAGGCGATCGCCGTACCGATAACTAAAACGCCGCCAAATTCCTGAAATTCCTCAATGATGTTACGGCCAAAAAGATATAACTTCTGAGGCCAAGAAAAATCCGCCACCGGGTTAACCCCACTGGCAAAAACCAATCCCCCCTGCCTTGGAGAAGTATCCATCGAAGACTCGAGCACAATTAAAGCTCCCGATCGCAATAGAGGGATATTCACCAGTGCCGTTTCCTCCTCCTCTGTCTGTTGACGGGCCAAACGGTAAGGACTAAACACCAAACCCATCACAATGGCCATTAACCAAGTAAAGGAAATACAGAGGAAAATCAAACCATACTGGGATTGGGGAGAAGACAAAATCCTGACAATGGCAAAAAAATTTAAAGTCGGCGCTGCCACCAAAAAACTGATGACCAGAGGAATGGGAGCTCCCTGCAACAATAACCTCCTCACCAAAGGCACACTGCCCACAGCCCCGAGGGGAAGCAACACGCCCAAGGCACTTCCCACCAAACTACTAAGCAGACGATTACGGGGAAAATTAGCCACCCATTTCTGCTCATCCGTCCAGATCAAAAAGGTACTGGAAATAATAATCCCCAGCAAAAGCCAGGGCAGAGACAGCAGGAGGGCACTGCCCAGCAAATTAAAAAAAAGATTAAATGAAGCCAAATTAGTCATCCGGGGGCAAAGGAAAAATCAAATTAACGCTCCCCTTGTTCCACTCCCCCATCGTGGGTCCCGTCGCCAGAGTCAACTTTCGTCAGCACCTCGAACATTGGCTCATGGATGGCAATCATTAAAGGGTCATCGTCCATTGCTACGATCGCCGGATCCAAATTGGCCTGATTCAGAGAAGGGTCCAAGGGTTTCCCCACAATACTAGAGTAGGCGGCCACCACCACAGCGGCGGCGGTCAGACTGCCCCAAAACCAAATTCCCCGCCAACGATTTTCCTGTTCTAGCTTGGCAAATACCTTTTGAGCTAATAGGTCAGCATCAATGGTCGGCGGCACCGGCACCAGGGGTAAGGCCTTTTGCAAACGAATCAAGCCTAGATAGGTCTGCTTAAACTCCGGATCATTATCGATCCAGCTTTGCACCAATTTTCTCTCCTGGGGAGTCACTTCCCCATCAATATAGGCACTCAAAAGCTCAAATCTCTCATCGAACCCAAAGTCCTCTTGCCCATCTTCAGCTTTATCCCAAAACTGCCGTGGGTAATCAAAGTCAAATTTTGAATTCATAGTAAACCTCTTCGGGGGAATCTCCACCGATAAGCAATAGTGAATTAGCTTTTTGTTAACTAACTTTGGCTGACTCACTCCTCACAAAGTTGGACACTCCCTGAACCCAAGGGTGATGGGACTAACACCAATAATCAAGACCATTACTGGTAGGGGAAAAATCAGGATTCAATGTTTGGGGTAGGCTCAGGAAACTAAATAGGGCTGTAGAAAAGTCTGTAGTTTTGCCCGGGCCCGAGCAATGCGGGATTTAACCGTTCCCAAGGAAACCCCGGTAATTTCAGCAATTTCTTCATAGGCCAAACCGTCAATCTCCCGCAGGATAATGGTGGTGCGGAAAGCTTCAGGTAAGTCCTTAATAGCCGAACGCAAACGCTCATAAAATTCAGCAGTGGATAAAGTTTCATCGGGGCTGGGATAGTCCGACTCAATGTCCCAATCAATTTCGCCGTCATCCATGCGCCGGGGAGCATCGAGGGAGATGGGATGGCTAACCCGTTTGCGCTTGCGTAACTCATCATAAAAAAGGTTAGTGGCAATGCGACTGAGCCAACCTTTGAATTTGACCGGCTCGTTTAGGCGGTGGATATTACGATAAACCCGAATCCAAACTTCCTGGGCTAGGTCGGCCCGGTCTTGCCAGTCGGGGGCTAGGTGATAGAGGATCTTATCCACATGGGACTGGTAGCGCCGGAGCAACTCATTAAACGCAGTGCTATCGGGGCGGGTCTTTTGCTGACAAAGTAGAATTAAGTCAACATTAGTCAACGATTCCGGGGAAAGGGCGCTTAATTTGCCTCCATCTCCTTCGATCGCCCAGTTGGCATTGATGGCTTGATTCATGGATTTACCCAACACGGCTGACTCCTCACATAGGCTAGTTGACGTAAGGATACCGTAAGAGTTTCTAGAATGACAGGCTTTTGCCAAAAAATTTAAAGGTTTTGTAAAGTTAGACCAATTTTCTTCCCGTTCAAGGTTTTCCAGTCAAATATTCGCAAAAAAATAACACCCAGTATCAAGGGTGTTAGTGATGCTATGGCAAAGAAATCTTTTATTCGATCGCGACGGGCCATGATTCTAGAGAAAATCAGCCCAGCGGCTAAAGAAGTAGCCCCAAATAAAGGTGGCAGTACCGATCGCCAGGAGAGTATTAGTGAAAAAGCGGCCTAATTCAGGACTGTTGCCCAACTGTTTATCTTCTTGCCCGGCAGTAAAGAACAAAGACCAGGCTTGGTTGCCGTTGATGGGGGCAAACTCGTTAAAATCTCTGCGGAAGACAACGGGGGCGAACAAATCTTTATTTTGATAAATATCGGTATCGGCGTTCATAGTTTTACCTCTTACTTTTTTTCACTTTTAGTGGGGGAAGGAGAGTCCTTCGGCGATCAGGGGGTTCCTGTAGGCGAGTCTGGCGTTGGCAAATCGCCTATGAAACTTAATCGGAAAATTGCAAAAAATTACAGGGACAGTAACCAACCCACAATGCCGTGGCCAGTAACCACTTCCATTGCCAGGAGGGAAATAAAGCCGATCATGGCAAAACGACCATTCATTTTCTCTGCATACTCAGTCCAGCCAGCCTGAACACTGCTGTCAACGTACACAGGGGGTTCAATGGCGAAGTTGTTGAGACGGTTGTCTTGATCCAGGCGAAATCCGCGGCTAGTCATAATTGTTTTCCCTATAGATTAGGAGATTGGTGTTTTGGTTTTGTAACCTTATGTAAATAAATGTAACGTATTGTTAAGATTTTTGTCAAGGTGATTGACCAAGAAGCTTTCTTGTGGATGGGCTTATCCCTTATTCCGTCTAAGTTTGGGCTTTTTATCTAAATTCTGAGAGGAGACATATTTTTAGCTACATTTACGTAACCTCAGCAATGTCCAGTCGGCAGCACCGGAGCTGATCCAGCAGAGAGAGGAGCAGCCCTTTGGAGGATGTTCTTTTTCTCTGGTTGGCTTCCTTTCCCCAGCATTTTTGCTATAAACTGACCAGAAGTGCGTCCCATTTCGTGTGCCAGGAGTCCGTCATAGTAATGCAGGCGACCCAACCGCTGCAAACCGTTTCCCAAGCTGTCCCAAAGCAATTTTTACAGGCGGACGGCGGCTTTAATCCCAACGTGGCCATGTTCGGGATAGCCATTCTCTTAATGCTCGTTAACATTTTTGGTTACTGGCAATGGGGACTCCCCCACTGGCTCTGTTTTAGTTGTTCGGTCTTGGCATTGCACCTTTCGGGCACAGTAATCCACGACGCTTCTCACAATGCTGCCCACCGTAACACTGTCGTTAATTCAGTACTGGGCCACGGTAGTGCCTTAATGTTAGGCTTTGCCTTCCCAGTGTTTACCCGGGTACATCTGCAACACCATGCCAACGTCAATGACCCGGAGAATGACCCAGACCATTTTGTTTCTACCGGTGGTCCCCTGTTTCTGATTGCGGCCCGGTTTTTCTACCACGAGATCTTTTTCTTTAAACGGCAACTATGGCGCAAATACGAGTTGCTGGAGTGGTTTCTAAGTCGTCTGGTGCTATTTACCATTGTTTTTCTCGGTATTCATTACGGCTTCATTGGCTTTGTCATGAACTACTGGTTCGTGCCAGCCTTGATTGTTGGTATTGCCCTGGGGCTGTTTTTTGATTACCTGCCCCATCGACCTTTCCAAGAGCGCAACCGCTGGAAAAATGCCAGAGTTTATCCCAGCCCCATTTTAAACTGGCTCATTTTCGGGCAAAACTATCACCTCATCCACCACCTTTGGCCTTCTATCCCCTGGTACCATTATCAGAACACCTACCGCATCACCAAGCCCATTTTGGATGAGAAGGGTTGTGAGCAGTCCCTAGGATTGCTGGAAGGGAAAAATTTCTGGAGTTTCCTATACGACGTTTTCCTTGGCATTCGTTTTCATGGCCATCAAAAGTCCCCATCCTCCGATAAATTCAGCTAGGCTGTTTGGCTTCTAAGGCCAATATTTCGGGAGAAAACCGGGTTATTAACTGCCAGCCAAGATAGGCCACTAGCCCCAGCATGTAGGAGACGAGGGAAAACCAAAGCAAATTGTTGCTCTGTTGCCAAATGGCTAGGCCCAGACAGGGTAGATAAATGAGTAGGAAAGAAAATAACACTGCGTTCCGCAGGGGTTGGGAAGCTTTGAGCCCAATAAAATAGCCTTCCAGCATAAAAGCTAGGGCGGTGGTTTCCAACAGGGGCAATAGCCAGATGGTGTATTGACGAACACTGTCGTTAATTTCTGCGTGGTTGGTTAAAATTCCGAATAGGGTTTCCGGAAAAATGATCGCCACGGCGGCAAATCCTAGGGCCATTACTAAGGTGGTACCAATGGCGGTGAGTAAAACCGGCAATAGTAGTTGATATTCCCCTTTACTTTTGAAATTACCAGTCAGGGTTTGGTTGGTCATGCCTACCCCCTGGATGGTGAATTGACTGAGTAGGGCAATTTGCAGGAGTAAACCGTTTTGGGCCAAGACTTCCGTGCCAAAACTTGAGCTGATATTGGTGAATAAAGAATAGGTGGTGATCAACACCACAAAGCGGATCAAAATATTTCCTTTCAGGGCAATGGTGGCCCGCAACGCTCCCCAATCCGACAATTTGGCGATCGCCGCTTTAAACTCTCCCTTCTCTTTTTCCCCTTGGGCTAGGACCACAATGGAGATCAAACCTATGGCCAGAGCTAAATACTGACTACTGGCAGTGGCCCAACCGGCCCCCGCACTAGCCCACCCCCAACGGTTAATCATCAAATAGTCCAGACCAACGTTGGAAAAATTAGCCACCAGGGAAATGAGCAAAACTAAACCATTGCGTTCTTGTCCCAATAGCCAGCCCAAGATGACAAAATTGAGCAGCACCGCCGGAGCCCCCCAAATCCGGCCGTAAAAATAATCCATTCCCGATTGTTCTACCCCTGGAGCGCCGGTTAACAGGGCAAAACCGAATTTCTGCAAGGGATATTGCAGGGCTAAAATGCCCAAACCCAACAATAGGGCTACCAAAGCACTCCTTAATCCCGCCACCCATATCTCCGCCTGGTCTTCTTCCCCCACTGCCTGGGCTGTGAGGGCTGTGGTGCTGGTGCGCAAGAATTTTAGGACCCGGTAGAGGTAATCAAACAAAATCGAGCCGAGGATCACCCCTGCTAAATAATCAATGTCTTCTAGATGGCCCAAAAAAGCTGTGTCCACTAACCCAGCTAAGGGCACCATCATATTGGAAAGAACAGCAATAGTGGCTAGGCGAAAAAAGCGGGGTAAGAATTGATACTGGCTAGGCAGGGCAAGATTCATAAAGACTTCTAAACTGGTCAGCGGCCAAGCAAAAATGCGGTCAAAATTCACGGGGCAGATTAGACTGCTCTTCTCACATTTTGCAACAGGCAAACCGTAACAACCTTTACCAGTGGCATGGATAGGACAAGAATCTTCTACCCCATAGTCCGGTGTTTACCCTTCTTTGATCAACAAAGCCACGCTGTAGGCGGCAATACCTTCCTCCCTTCCCGTGGGGCCCAAACGCTCGTTGGTAGTAGCTTTAATGCCAATTAAATCCGGATCAATGGTCAAAACTTTAGCTAAATTTTCCTTCATGGCCTGGATGTGGGGTTTAAGTTTGGGTTGTTCTGCCACAATCACATTATCCAGATTATTGATTCGCCAACCCCGTTCAACAATAAGTTGATTGACCTGGGCCAAAAGTTTGAGGCTATCGGCCCCCTGCCACTGGGCGTCGCTGGGAGGGAAGTAGTGGCCAATGTCCCCCAAACTCAATGCCCCTAGGAGAGCATCCATTAAAGCGTGGGTCAGCACGTCGGCATCGCTGTGGCCATCCAGTCCTAAATGGTGAGCAATGGTCACTCCCCCCAAAATCAAGGGGCGATCGCCTACGAGGCGGTGGATATCGTAGCCGTTGCCGATGCGTAGAGCAGTCATAGAAATTTAGTGAGTTTAAATAATCTAAATAAATTGGGCAAGTAGAGAATAATTAGCTTACTAAGGGTTACTTGAATAACCCCCAAAAAACCCGGTTGATCCGTTAAATCTTTACCAGAGTTTAGGCTCAAAATCAGGTGGAGTCTCTGCCAACTCAAAAACTTCATCGTGGATGCTGGCCACATATAAACCCTCCCGTAACGCCTGTTGCTTTAAGTCATCTGACCAATCCACCGCCGCCAGAATGCCATACAACTTTTTATCTTTGTGTTCAGGAAAGAAAGTACGAAATTTCTGGAGCAAATTTTTTAGTTGGGTAATGGACTCTTCCCTGGGATGGCTTTTTACTTCCACCACGTAAGCAGTATTAATGTCACTGTTGGCATAGGCTAGAACGTCAATTTCTAGGTGTTGCCCTCCTTTGCTGGCTCTGACACTAGGACTAATAATTTCCATGCCAAAACGGTCCTGCAGAATCCGCTCCATGGAAGGCAGGGCTAAGCCTTCGGTAAAACTACCAAATTTTTTCCCTAACCCACCAATTTGTTTCCCCAGTTCTTTGATTTGACGATCAGTTTGTTGCATACGGCGATCAGTTTCTTTTTGGGACTTAATTAACTCCCCCAGTAGGGCCCAAACTTCGTCGGCAGTGGTGGCCATTATGTTCTTCCTTTACTCTCAGTAATAGTTAACTGATCAAAATGTTGTGAATATTGGTATTGGGTAAACTAAGTTAACTGAATGCCAGGATTTGCTCGTCCAGGTCAAAATCTCCTTTTTCTTCCCCCTTACCGGACGGCAGATAATCCAGTTGAAAGCTATTTTTTAAGCCTTCTACTAAATCATAATTGGGATGCCAATCTAAATGGTCTTGGGCTTTTTGAATATCGGCAAAAAAGTGTTGTTGACGCAGGGGAAAAGCCTTGCGTTTACCAAAGTCAAAATCCTTGGGGTCATAGTGGACTAATTTAACGTCCTGGGGATCAAGGCTCGCCGCACTGGCACAGGCTTGAGCTAGACCATCCATGGTGACGTATCGATCGCCGGAGATGTTATAAATCTGCCCGATCGCCGCCGGAGTAACGATGGTTTTGGCCATGGCGATCGCCAAATCTTCCACATGGCCTAGTTGGGTAATATATTGGCCATTGCCAGGGATGGGAATGGCCCGACCCCGCACTAAACGGTCAAAAAACCAGGATTCGAGGGCGTTGTAATTGTGGGGACCGTAAATATAGGTGGGGCGGATAGCAGTCCAAGGAATACCACTCTGGGCTAAATAGCGTTCTGTTTCAAATTTTCCTTTATGGCGGCTCTGGGGATCCACCGCATCGGTCTCCCGGTGGGGCATTTGGGGCGATGCTTGGTAAATTCCAGCGGAGCTCATATAGACGAATTGTTGCACCCGACCATTGTACAAATCCACCAGGGGCTGGGTGTCGCTCAACTCCCGGCCATTGTTGTCAAAAATTACATCAAATTCTTCTGTTTCTAGCTTGGAACGCAACTGTTCAGAGACCCGGCGATCGCCATGGATTTGGGCCACGCCATTGACCGGGTCAGGGCGATTTCCCCGATTGAATAGGACCACTTCATGACCTTGGGCCACCAGCACCCGGCAGAGATGGATACCGATAAAACGGGTTCCCCCCATAATTAAAATCCGCATGGTCGACTGTCTCCCTCTGGTCAAATGGCAACTGTCCCATTATCCCCCAGGCTGTCCCTCCCTGGAATTGACCAGTTTTATTCAACCTGACCAAAATCATTGGGATACAAGCCTTGCCCTTCAGAGCTACTTTCATTAGGGCGATAACAGCAGCAAAACCACGAAATCTAATGAAGTGAATTCTTTATTACCCAAAGCTTGTCTATAAGAGCAAATGCCTTAGATGAAGTTTGACAGAGCAAGCTGGGATTTTGCGAATAGACTCTAGGCTGCTAACTGAGCATCCTTTGCTCCATAAATTACCTGTTGGTAGTAGTCCACCAATTGTTTTGTGGCCGCTGGCCAGCCCCAACGTTCCGCTTCCTGGCGAGCGTTTTGCCGTAAAATCTCCCGATCACCATGGGTGGACATTAGCCTCTGGGTTGCTTGCACTACCCCTCCTTCCACGCTGGGGTCAAACAGATAACCATTTTCTCCGTCGGTGACGATGTCCAAAATGCCTCCGGAAGCCGCCGCCACCACTGGACAGCCCCCCGCCATTGCTTCCAACAACACTAAGCCAAGGGTTTCAGTACGGGAAGGGAAAATAAAAGCATCGGCCGAAGCAAACGCCGCCGCCAATTCTAACCCTTGCATGTAGCCGGCAAAATAGGTGTTAGTTCCGGCAAAATGGGCTTCTAAATTTTTTCGGTTGGGCCCATCTCCTACGATCGCCAGTCGGGCCTGGGGAATAGCTTCGAGTACGGGCTTAATTTCATCAATTTGCTTTTCCGCCGAAACCCGACCAACATATAGAAATAGAGGATCATCGGGGTGACCTTGGGACAATTTTTGCCGCATTTGGGTTGATTTCAGGTGGGGCTGAAACAGTTCCGTATCCACCCCCCGTTGCCAGAGATCCACCCGTTCAATGCCGTGGCTTACCAACTCCTCCACCATGGCCGAGGAAGTGCAAAGATTTAGTTCCGCTTGATTATGGGCCAGCTTTAACAGTTCCCATAGCACCCCTTCTAAAGCACCTAGGCCGTAATGTTGCAGATATTGGGGTAAATGGGTGTGGTAGGAAGCCACCAGGGGAATATGGAGATTTTTGGCATAATAAATGCCCCCTAACCCTAATACGGCCGGATTGATTACATGGATTAAATCCGGTTGAAATTTCAGCAAAGCCTGTTTAATTTGGGGCGAAGGAAAGGCTAACTTCAGTTCTGGATATAGGGGTAGAGGGATCCCTTTCACCCCATGGATTTTCGCCCCTTTATATTCCTTCAGCCCTCCCTCCGGACAAAAGATCAACACCTGATGCCCTTGCCGTTGCAGATTTTCCACTGTGTGCTTGAGACGGGTAACAATTCCATCAATTTTGGGCAAAAAGGTTTCCGTAAACAGGGCAACACGCATGGTTAAATCGGGGGTAGATCTAGAAAATTGGCTGGGGATATCTGGAATTTGCTTTGGCGATCGCCCTTAACAACAAAACTTTACAATCCGGCAATGGGCCAACCTAGAATACTATATCGGCAAAGCTTCCCCTTGCTCCCGCCAATAAAAAGCTAAATTGCTCAAACCATATTTTTTCTGGCGAATTAACTCCAACCCTGCAATCCTTTCCGGTGGTTGCCAATGGCGTTGGTCATATTCCACTGCCATTTCCCCCGACTCGTCTAACAATCCCAGCTCTCCCACCAGGTCCAAAACCGGGTCGTACAGCCCACTGCCATAGGGAGGGTCAAAGTAAATCCGGTCGAAGTTTTGACCTTGCAGATCTGGCAAAAGCGTCAAAACATTACCCTGTAAAACTGCCCATTTTTGCTCTATTTGAGCTATTTTCTGCCAATTTTCCCTGATAATGGCGCAAACTTTCGGTGACTGCTCGATCGCCACTACTTTTTCGGCTCCCCGACAGAGGGCCTCTGCTCCAAGGGTGCCATTCCCAGCACAAAGATCTAACCAGTGGCAACCCCGAATTTCCCCCCGCCAGATATTAAATAGAGCCATGCGAACCTTGCCCGTGGTGGGTCGAGTTTGTTGCCCAGGCAGGGTTTTCAAGAGACGATTACCGTAAATACGCATAGCAGCCAGAAAATTAGAACTAACTGTTTACTGCCATTCCAATGCCGCCGCCACTGTGGGAAAGTGGTGCATAAAAATGGCCCGGGCGGCCAGGGCAATTTCCCGGTGTTCCTTTTGGGTTGCTTGGTCGCACCGGACGCTGAAGTAGTGGATCCAACTGCGGACAGAGCCTTTCATGTATAGACGGGTGACAGTGTTGAGGGGCAAAAGAGAACGGGCGCATTCTTTGGCAATGCCTTTGGCCAACGCTTCTTCGTAAAGTTGATAACTTTTTTCCCACACCTCCGCTTGGGCCTGGTTAAACCAGTGTTTAGTGTCTTGATCAAAATCATCGAGGGAATTTTGACGGTTTTTCACATCCTGTCTACGGGCTTCGTACTGCTCATATTCTGTAGCACACGAGTACCTTAAACTGAACTCCTGAAAGCAGAATGACCTATGACGTAAAATCTGGGGGGCGATCGCCCGGGTGGTGGTAATTTCCAGGGTCATATCCACCATTTCAAAGATGCTCCAGTGGCCTTCCCGGATGCAAAACTGCAACAGCTTAGTGTAGTTTGGATTCTCCTGATTGGGGCTGGAAACCCTGGCACAATAGGCAATTAAACCTTCTGGGGAAAGGATCTCCCCATCAATGATAATTTCGGGTTTGGTGAGGGAAATGAAACGAACATCCATAGCTAAAAAATAGGTTACTGGTGGAGGAGGTTTGCCGCCGAATATGGGCTAATACAAGGTAAAAATTGGGACTGGGGGGAGTATCTGCCCAGGAATCTAAAACTGCCCCCATAAAAAAATTCCCCAGCGATGACCAACGGGGGACAACTAGGGGATATCAGCTTAGTTTTGGTCAAATGAATTTTCTTGAGCAACCGGGCACAATGCCAAGCCCCAAAGGCGATCGCCAGTTTATTTAAAACCAACCGCCGCTTGCCAAACAAAGGCCAGGGCTAAGAAGAATAGGGGAATAATCGGCAGTACATCCACCAGGGGATCAAAAATCTGATAGGCTTCCGGTAACTTAGCGAGCAAATAAATTGTTTCCATTATTTGAGTTTCCTGACTGACGAAGAATAAAATCTTAATTTACGGTAAATCTTATCACGATGGCCCGTTTCCCCATTAGCCGTTTTAACTAAATTCCCGAAGCGGCAATTGCCCGACACAAATGCCCTTCCTCCGGGCTGTAAAGGCTTTGCATTCTCTGGGCTAAACAATGGGTGAGCTTTTGGGAGCTAGCTTTGATGGTGCTGGGATCATAGTCCTTCGCGGCAATGCCCCGGCCAAAATTAATTTCTACCGTAGTTCCCTTATGGGGGTAAGGATCACCATAGGCGATCGTCACCGGAATCACCTGAACCGGATTGCTGGGGTCCTGTTTACAAACTTCCATGGCAATGCGACCAATGCCCCGCTTGAGGGGATGGACCATTTGTTGATCCCGAAAAATTCCTCCTTCAGGGAAAATAACCAACATCTCCCCTGCCTGGAGCAACTGCACGCTGTAGCTCAAACTACTGATTTCTGGTCTTTTCACGTCGACGGGAAAGCCCCCCAAATGACGAATAAACCAGCCTTGTAAACCCTGCACCTCCGTTACTGCCACCATAAAACGCAGATCTCTCCCGGTAACACCCCGGCCTGCGGCCAAAGAAAGCAAAATTGCATCCCAACGGGAACGGTGGGTGGGAGCAAGAATGACTGGGCCACTGCGGGGCAAGTTTTCCTGACCATGGATATTAATAGAGCCAAAATACCAATGTAAAAACTTGGTACCCAAGGGATAAATTAATTTGATCAGCCAAGGAGAAACCCGGGAAGGGCCAATCACAGAGGGATCGATCGCCAGGGGAGAATGGGTCATGGTTACGAAAAAACAGTATGGGGTTGGTCTCTGTTTTTAACCTAAATCAACCATTCCAGTTTGAGGCCGGGCCATAGGACAGTTAAACAACAGTTGGAGGAGGAGATCACCTCGGTTATGTTGGGCACTGGACCTTTCAGCTACAGTGGTTACTGTGGGAAATATGCGCCCATTTTTCCTTTGCCCATTGCCAAAAATAACCATGATTAGTTTGGATCAAGTCAAACACAAAATTCAAGCCGCCTTGCCTGATGCTGAAGTAATGGTCAATGACCTGGGGGGAGGAGATCACCTAGAAGCAGTGGTAGTATCCTCAGCTTTTGCCGGCCAGTCCCGGGTTAAACAACACCAAATGGTCTATGGTGCCCTCAATGATGCTTTGGCTTCGGAAGCGATCCATGCCCTGGCCTTGAAAACTTTTACCCCTGAAGCTTGGGCCACAGTCCGACAGACTGCCTAAACCCAGCTATTGTTGTGGATTGATAGAATCCCCCTCAGTTCAGTCCATTCAGTCCATCGGGTTTTTTCCCCTGTTTGCCAATCGTCAAACTCCATGGAGTGTTTTGGCTTTGGGGCCGAGTGGGGAAACTTAAACAACATAAAAGTTGCTAAACTAGCAAAATTCTCAACCTGTCCTTGGAGAGGAGTCCAAAATGAATCCAGAAACAAAAGCAAGAATCGATCAATTGGTCAGCCAGAATAAAGTGATGGTTTTTATGAAGGGCACTAAACTGATGCCCCAATGTGGTTTTTCCAACAATGTGGTGCAAATTCTCAATATGTTGGGAATCCCATTTGAAACCCTAGATGTGTTGGCAGACCCGGAAATTCGCCAAGGTATCAAAGAATACTCTAATTGGCCTACCATTCCTCAGGTTTATGTTAACGGCGAGTTTGTGGGGGGCTCTGACATCTTGATCGAACTGTATCAAAATGGCGAGTTGCAAGAAATGTTAGAGGTGGCTTTAGCGTCCTAGGCCACAGAACTTTGAATCGTGCAATCATGCCGGTGATCGCCGGGGGAGTAAGGCTCCACCAATGGGGTTCTTCCCCCGACCAGCCAAAAAGATTGCAGAGCGGTGGGATATAATCGTACAGGCTTTGGCTGGGGCATAGTTTAGCCCTCAGCGATTGTCCCGCTTGTTTAAGCCTAAACTCTAACTATTGTTTAATTACTTAGAAATCAATTCCCATGGCACAAGGTAAAGGTTTCGGATTCGGCCTCGGTAAAATTAAGGAATTACAGGAAGCTTTCCAAAAAGCCCAACAAGTTCAAGAAGGGGCGAAAGTGCTCCAGGAAGAACTAGAAAGAATGGAAATTGCCGGCAAAAGTGCCGATGGGTTAGTGACAGTGTTAATGAGCGGCAACCAAGAACCCCTGAGCATTCAAATTGACCCCAGCGCCCTGGAAAAAGGAGCCGACGGTTTATCCGCCTCCATCACCGAAGCCATGAAAGCGGCCTATGCCGAGTCCACGGAAACCATGCGCTCTAAAATGGAAGAGTTAACCAGCGGTTTGAACCTGCCCGGTATGTAATCGGTTCGCCGCATTTGCCCCCAATCGGAGAGGGATCTGTGACTCGTATTCTGAAACTCTCGCAACTCAGCCCCCAAGAATTAAACCAACTCAAGCGTCGCTCGGAACAAAACATTGACCAGGCATTGGCGATCGCCAAAGACGTAATTGAGAAGGTAAAAACGGAGGGAGATGCGGGGGTTTTGCATTACAGCCGCCAGTTTGACTTTGCCGGAGCCACTGCGGAAAACTTACGGGTAAGCGAAGCGGAATTTGCTGAAGCAGAAAAGTTGGTAGATCCGCAACTACGCCGGGCGGTGGAACACGCTTTCCGCAACATCGAAAAAGTCCACGCCGGACAAATGCCTCCCCCCATGCACCTGGCGGAGATTGAACCGGGGGTATTTGCGGGGGAAAAAATTACTCCCTTGCCCACCGTTGGTTTGTATGTACCGAGAGGGAAGGGGGCTTTCCCTTCCATGATGCTGATGTTGGCGGTGCCAGCCCGGGTGGCGGGGGTGAAAAAAATTGTGGTCTGCACTCCCCCGGATAAGGAAGGAAAGGTAGAGCCGGTTTCCCTGGTCACAGCCCGCATGGCCGGAGTAAATGAGGTTTACAAACTGGGTGGTGTTCAGGCCCTAGCGGCGATCGCCTACGGTACTAAAACCGTTTCTAAAGTCGATAAATTAATTGGCCCCTGTAGCATCTACGGCGCGGCGGCAAAAAGATTATTGTCCGGCATTGTGGATGTGGGTTTACCGGCCGGGCCCAGTGAATCCATTGTACTGGCCGATGAAACCACTGATCCCCGACTAGCGGCCTTGGATTTGTTAATTGAGGCGGAACACGGCTCCGACTCAGCGGCATTGTTAGTCACCCACAGTCAAAGCTTTGCTGAAAAAGCGTTGGGGTATTTAGGGGAATATCTGGAAAAACTTCCCCCCTGGCGCCAAAAGTTTTGTCAAGAAGGCCTAAGCTCCTATGGCGGTATTTTACTCACCGATAGCCTGGAAGCTTCCCTGGATTTTATTAACGACTATGCCCCGGAACATTTGCAAGTATTAACCGCTGACCCCCTGAAATTAGTGGGTAAAATTGACAATGCGGGGGAGATTCTTTTGGGCAATTACACCCCTTCTTCAGCGGCCACCTATGCCATTGGCGTTAACGCCGTTCTACCCACCGGCGGCTTTGCTCGCTCCTATTCAGCGGTGTCGGTGTTCGATTTCCTCAAACGTTCCACCCTAGCTTATCTAACGGCGGAAGGGTTTGCCGGAATAAAGCAAACGGCCGCCATCCTAGCAGATTACGAAGATTTTCCTGCCCATGCCCTGGCTATCCGGGAACGGGAAAAATTACTCTAGCTATAATCGTTTCTAGTAAGACTTAGGCAGTCAAATTCACCGAAAAGCTTGTCAATAAAGACTTAAGCAGTCCCGAAATTATTTGAAATGACTATAGGTCCATCACTTCAGCTTAATTTCCCCGGTCTACTGGTTATTGCGCCCTGCTTCCTGATTATGATTACTTCAGCTAAAGCGTGGAGTCATGCAATAGGGACAATCAAGCCATTCCTGTTGTAGCTCTGCGGAGCAAACCCGGCAGGATAGGGCGCTCTTACGCTTGGCCCGCATTTCCGACTCCAGCCCGGTGTCGGTGAAGGTGACCCGTTCCACCTCTTCCAGGGTAGTATAGCCCTCTTGTACTAAATTAAGACTGTAAGCTAGGAGGGTGATCATACCTTCCTCCACAGCACAATCTTTGATGCGATCGGTGGTGGCTCCTTGGTTAATTAACTCGGCAATGCGCTCGGAATTACGCATTACTTCATAGACTCCCACCCGGCCTTTGTAGCCGGTGCCACTGCATTTTTGACACAAATTGCCCTTTTGCCGAGCCAGATGGATTTCGTCAGGGCTGAGGGTATTGGCTTTGTAGAATGTAACCACGTCATCGGCGGAGGAGGATAAACCAAAACGGGATAATTCTTCCTTGCTAGGATGGTAAGCAATGCGACATTCAGTGCAAACTTTCCGCATCAGCCTTTGGGCCAGTACCCCCAGTAATGACCCTGATACCATAAACGGTTCCACCCCCATTTCATCTAAGCGGGCGATCGCCCCGGCGGCATCATTGGTGTGGAGGGTAGTTAAAACTAAGTGACCAGTTAGGGCTGCCTCAATGGCCGTTTTAGCCGTTTCCTTATCCCTGGTTTCCCCCACCAGAATCACATCGGGATCCTGACGCATAAAAGCCCGCAGAATATTGGAAAAATCCATCCCTTTTTCCCGAATCACCTGCACCTGAGTAATACCGGGCAGAGCATACTCAATGGGGTCTTCCGCTGTGTTGATATTCACCTCGGGACTATTGCGCTCCGCCAAGACTGAGTAGAGGGTGGTGGATTTCCCCGACCCCGTAGGTCCCGTCACCAACATCAAACCATAGGGCCGGCCAGCCAATTCCCGTACTGTTTGTAACGTTTCAGGGTTAGTAATCAAGAAATCCAAGCCCAACTGGGTGGCGGTATTATCCAAAATCCGCAAACAAACCTTTTCCCCATAGCGGCTAGGCAAAGTGTTTACCCGAAAATCCACCTTTCTGCCTTGGTAAATACGGCGAATTTTGCCATCCTGGGGAGACCGTCTCTCGGCAATGTCCATATCCGCCATAATTTTAAATCGGGCCACCACCGCCGGGGTAATTTTCCGAGGCAGGGGATCAAAAGCTTGATTCAAAACTCCATCCTTGCGGAAACGGATTCTTAGGGTTTCCTCCTGGGGTTCAACGTGAATGTCGGACGTCCCTTCCTGGAGAGCCTTGGCCAAAATCTTGTTGACCAGGTTAATCACCGGGGCTTGATTGGCATCATTGGAGTCCAGAGCACTATCTGTATCGTCCTTGACTTCCCCCAGATTCATGTCGATGGAACCGACAATGTCCGTCAGGTCATTGAGTTTATCTAAGGCTTTTTCCTGGTCTTGCTTTTCCTGGGCCGCTTCCCACTCTTCCCGAATGGCATAGTACTGGTCTAGAAGTTGGTTAAAATCATCCTGGGTAACCACCAAACGTCTCAACTCAAAGCCCTTGACCCGCAAAATTCGGTTCAGCTCGTCCTGGGCAGCCAAGTTATCGGGGTCCACCATGGCCACCAACACGCTGGGAGGTTCTCCGTCCTGTTGGGCTAGGGGCAAAAACTTAAACCGCCGGCAAGTATCCAGAGGGAAGAATTTACCAATTAACTCCGCCATCTCCCTTGTGGCGATCGGAGCTACTTCTGGATCAACGCTATCTACCCCGTAGAGCACTTTGAGCTCAAACAACTGATTCTTTTTGTACTGCCGCAGTAGTTCTGGGGATAATTCTCGGCCAGTTACTGCTTTGATCTCCTCCGGTAAGGATCGTCCAGTTTTTTTGACCTGCACTAGGGCCTGTCGTAACTGTTCCGGTTCCACATGGCCCCCCGCCACCAGTTTGTTACCAAAGGGGGAAAAATAATTCCGTAGGGCAACGGCACGGCTTTTCTTGGAAGAGGAAGAAGATGTCATAAGCAGGACCTACCCAGATTCGTATGATGTAAACTATTCCCTAGCCAATGGTAACCATCGGTGATTATTAACAATCATAATCCCCCGGTTCAGTTAACTGGCAGCAGCAACTTGCCTGAGTTGAAATAACATTGTTATAACTCCCTAAATCAGATTCGGAGTTTTTTTCAGGTCAGGTTAGGCTTAGTAAAGTGTACAACTAGGTTTCACCTTACAAGATGAACGAAGATCAAGTTTCCCTCGAAAATCAAACCAACCCTGTTTCCCCAGAGGCCGCTGATATTCCCGCCGCAACTCCGGAGGAAGGTTCCCAGCCGAACAATGCCGTCTTAGGGGAACAGTCGGAGGATCCGGGGATTGATACTGGCACCGAAACGGAAGGAAATTCCCTGGAAGAAGAAAAAAGTAGTGAAGAAATAATTGCCATCCTGCAAAAGGATTTGGCCAGCCATCGCCAGGAATTGGCGGAGCAGTCGGAGCAACTGGATTCTTTCAAAAAACGTTACGTGGCCCTGGCTGCGGAGTTTGACAACTTCCGTAAGCGTACCCAACGGGAGAAAGAAGAACAGGCAAAGGTTATTAAGGGTAGAACCATCACAGAGCTTTTGCCAGTGGTGGATAATTTTGAGCGGGCCCGCACCCAAATTAAACCTAATTCAGAGGGGGAAAACCAAATCCATAAGAGTTACCAGGGGGTCTATAAAAACCTAGTGGACAGCCTCAAAAGTTTGGGGGTAGCCCCTATGCGTCCTGAAGGAAAACCCTTTGATCCCAAATATCATGAAGCTATGCTCCGGGAACCCACAGCTGAATACCCTGAGGATACGGTGATCGAAGAACTAGTACGGGGTTATCTTCTGGATGACATGGTGTTGCGCCATTCCATGGTCAAGGTGGCGGTGGCTCCGGAGGAAGGAACTGAGTTAGAGAATGGAGAAGAGAGAGCCGACGGCTAACATTGTGTTATTTTGGGGGGCATTTGATTGCCCCTCATCTTATTTTTTTGGAGTGTTGGCCTTGGGAAAAGTTTCTGTTTATCCAAAGTTTGGGGAAAACTGGGACAAAATTCTCTAATGTTCTTTAATTTGAAGCCTAGGGTCAGACGGAACAAAACAGTTCTGAGGGCGACAAAAAGAAGCACAATAGTCTAAATTTGCATCAAAAGAGCGAATTTTTCCTAGAAAATACTGGAAAATACTTAAAAAAGTTACAAAAATTTTTCGGGGTTAGCGGTTATGGGCAAAGTCATTGGCATTGATTTGGGAACTACCAACAGTTGTGCTTCTGTGTTGGAAGGGGGCAAACCCATTGTGATTACCAATACGGAAGGGGGACGCACTACCCCGAGTATTGTCGGTTTTAGTAAAGGTTCCCAACGGTTGGTGGGGCAATTGGCCAAGCGTCAATCGGTGACCAATGCAGAAAATACGGTGTACAGCATCAAACGCTTTATTGGCAGGCGCTGGGATGACACGGTAGAAGAACGCTCCCGAGTGCCCTATAACTGTGTCAAAGGACGGGACGATACTGTCAGTGTGTCTATCCGGGGCCAGTCCTATACTCCCCAGGAAATTTCCGCCATGATTTTGCAAAAACTGAAGACAGATTCAGAGGCGTTTTTGGGGGAACCGGTAACCCAGGCGGTGATCACGGTACCGGCTTATTTCACCGATGCCCAGCGTCAGGCGACGAAGGATGCGGGCACCATTGCTGGGTTGGAAGTGTTGCGGATTATCAATGAGCCAACGGCAGCGGCTTTGGCCTATGGATTGGATAAGCAAGAAACGGAGGAGTTGATTTTAGTGTTTGATTTGGGGGGAGGAACATTTGATGTTTCCCTTCTACAGTTGGGCAATGGGGTATTTGAGGTGGTGTCCACTTCCGGCAATAACCATTTGGGGGGAGATGATTTTGACAATTGCATTGTCCAGTGGATGGCGGAATCTTTTAAGCAGAGGGAAAATATTGATTTAAGTACCGATAAGATGGCAATTCAACGACTGCGGGAAGCGGCGGAGAAGGCCAAAATTGAGCTTTCGAGTATGTTGAATACGTCCGTCAACCTACCCTTTATTACAGCGGATGAGACGGGGCCAAAACATTTAGAAATGGAACTTACCCGGAGTCAGTTTGAGGAGTTGACTAAGCAATTGTTGGAGGATACCCGCATTCCCCTTACCCAAGCTTTGGACGATGGAGAAATTAAGGCCAGTCATGTTAATCGGGTGATTTTGGTGGGCGGGTCCACCCGTATTCCTGCCATTCAAAGGGTAATTCAGGAGTTTTTCCCCGATAGTCAGTTGGAGCGTTCCGTAAACCCGGATGAGGCGGTGGCGCTGGGGGCGGCGATCCAAGCGGGGGTAATTGGTGGTGAGGTGGAAGATGTGCTGCTGTTGGATGTTACTCCTTTGTCCTTGGGTTTGGAGACCCTAGGGGAGGTGACGACAAAAATTATTGAACGTAATACTACTATTCCCACTAGCCGTTCAGAGGTTTTTTCCACGGCGATCGACGGACAGACATCAGTGGAAATCCATGTACTCCAAGGAGAAAGGGCTATGGCCAGGGATAATAAAAGTCTGGGTAAGTTTTTGTTAGCGGGTATTCCCCCTGCGCCCCGGGGTATGCCTCAAATCGAGGTCAGTTTTGAAATTGATGTCAATGGCATTCTGAAGGTTTCTGCCCAGGATCAAGGTACGGGGAAAGAGCAGAGCATTGTCATTAGCCACACTGGGGGGTTAAGCGGTGGTGAAATTGAAAGGATGCGTCAGGAGGCGGAGCAGTATGCGGCCCAGGATCAACTGCGCCTGCGAATGATGGAGCTCCATAACCAAGCAGATAGTCTTTTCCATACCTATGAAAGTACCCTCCAGGAAAGTGGTGATCTGGTGAGGGAGGAACTGAAGTCTTCCAGCCGACAGAAGAAGGATCAATTGGCGATCGCCTTGCGGACCCCCAATACACCAGTGGAAAAACTACAGACTTTAGTGGAAGAATTCCGGCAGGCTATTCTGCTGATTGGAACGGAGGTTTACCAACATGGCAAGGGTGCTAGCAGTAATGAATTTGCCAATTTTGCTTTGGGGACAGCCAGTGGAGTTAGTCAAATGATTGAGCCCCTGGAAACCCATTTGAAGACGTCCCATGGTTCCCCTGCGATTACTATGACTCCGGGAACGATGATTAATGCCACTGTGGATGCTGGAGGCATGGACTATGTGGAAACAGCTCCAGTTTATGGCTTAGATGATGACGAGGAATTTGACTTTGACTCTGACGAAACGGTTTACAGCGACTATGAAGCCATTGATTAGCTAGTACTGTTTTCGCCGGAGGGATTGTTTTTTATTCTATTTGCCTGATGAATTGGCCCAATATACCCCCTGGCGATCGCCGTTGGTTGTGGATTAGTCTGACCTTGCCCCTGTGCCTACTGAACGGTTGGGTGCTGTTGCAAATATTAGATTATTTCCAATCCCCCCTAAGAATTTTTATCATTGCCAACTTAGTTGCTTTTATTCTCAGCTATCCAGTCCGGTGGCTCCAGAGATATCCTCGTCTCAAGTTGCCCTATGCAGTGGCTTTGGTGTTGGTCACCACGGCGATAATTTTGGCTGTTATCGGTCTGCTGGTAATTCCCAAACTAATTGACCAAATTCGTACTGTTTTACAATTTTTACCCCATTTAAATTCCCTTGGAGATCAACACCTAGAAAGCCTGGATAAACTGAGTAGTCAGTGGCAAATTCCCACTAATTTCCGTGCTTGGGGTCGGGAATTGTCCAATGAGTTTCCTAACCAAATGCGCTCCATCGCCAACCAATTAGTAGATTTATTAATTTGGACAGCGGGTAGTTTAGTGGAAGCGGGTTTTATTTTCATTATGACGGTGTATTTGTTACTCCGGGGTCAAAGTTTTTGGGATGGCATTTTCCGCTGGTTGCCAATTAATTGGCGCCATAAAGTACGCCAAAGGCTACGACATAGTTTTCAAAATTATTATATTGGCCAGGCTACTGTGGCTTGTCTGCTAGGGGTTAGCCTAATTGTTGCTTTCAGCATTTTTCAAGTTCCCTTTGCCCTTCTGTTTGGATTATTCGTGGGAATGATGGCTTTTTTCCCCTTCGGCGGTGGCACCAGCATCGTTTTAATTAGTATCATTGCCAGTTTTAAAAGTATTTGGTTGGGTATTAAAGTTCTGGCGATTGCCACTGTAGTCGATCAAATTATCGAAAATGGTCTAGCGCCAAAATTATTGGGTAGCTTCACTGGGGTGCATCCGGTCTGGATTTTACTTTCCCTCATGATTGGAGCTAAAATTGCCGGTTTACTAGGAATTTTGGTAGCCATTCCCATTGCTAGTTTTTTTCAGGATATCCTCAATGATTTGATCTGAATACAACAACGCAACTAATCAGATAACGGTGGAGATAATTCCCGTTGGGCATTAACTTGTAACCGCATAGTTCCATCTTGGATTTGCAGGTCTTCTAAATCTAAATCATTAACATTTATTTGCAGTAATCCATTTAATTTTTCCCGGGGAATATTCAATCGTTGGGCAACATCATCAACGCTAAAACTTAAATCGCCAATTTTAATGCGGGAATTTTCTGCTAATAATAATTGCCCTTGTTGTACCTGGGGATTTCCTTCTATGCCTATATAAAAAGGCTGATTTTGATTCGGCAATAGAGGTAAAACCCTATCTATAATCCGCTGTTGGTCGGGGGATAGTTGGCTATTGTTTAGCATCTCCGGATCCAACACGGTACCTACTTCTAACCGCTCTTCTTTAATCCGGGTTTGGATTCGTGGCACAGACTGCCCATGGCTGAGTTGATTACCCACTTTAGTTTGCAAAACCTGGCCCAATTCTTTTTCTGTCAAAGTAACCTCAATGGGTTTCTGGCGATCGCCTGCTTGGGCTACTTCTTGATGAATCTTCTCTTGCAGTAGATCTTCCGGCACAGACATCGGCAAACTGGACTTTTCCGCCTCAAACCAAGCCGGGATGCGAGTAGCCCTTTGCCAAAAATAGTAACTAACCCCAACTCCGGCGATCGCCGACAGAACAAGGAAAATCAAGATTTTTTTCAGCATATCAACGGTGAGCTGTGGGTTTACCCTTGGGTTGGCTAACCATCATAGCCAATGTTCACCCTTAACTAAAAAAACAGAGATTCTACTGATCAAAGTTACGAGAGAAACCCTCCTGTTTGAGAAATACAAACCGGGGAGACAAAGGCGGCAAGTTTTTGGCATTGTTAAAACGAGTGTCATAGCGCCAATCCCGATTGGGGGCACCATACACCTGATCACTCCATCGTCCCGTAACCCGCTCCGGTAATCCTGTACTCACAAAGGATCCTCTATATGTGAGAGTTCTTCCACCCCAGTTTTCGTGGAAACGGGGATAATTTTCTAGCCCACCATTGTAGCCTGGGGTCAGGGTTGAGTTAGTAATGTCTGTCCCGGCCAAAAATGCGGTGTTAACCGTTGTGTCCTCAGCAACTGGGGCAGTTGTGGTGGAACCCTTATTGAGTTGAATATTGTTATTAATACGTAGTCCAGAAAGAACGTTCAAAGAATCGGCCAGTACACTTGCCGGTTGCCAGTTGACAGTGTTGTAATTCCCCACCACATAGACTGCTTGGTCACTAACAAAGGTTAGACCTGTGGGATCAGAATTGTTGCTAGTTTCTGCCAATCCAGGCAATTGTCGACCTCCCACCACCACAAATCCATAGGGGCTAGCACTTGTGGTGGGGCTAGGGGTAGCAGCACCACTAACAGTGGCATGGAAAACTAAACCATTACTGCTGGTATCAGAACTAGCCAAACCCAGCCTTTGGAAAGAATTTGCCGGAGCCGCATTATCCGCTGTGGCCGTGGCAAATAATAGTTGATTGGCGGAAACTAAACCTGTGCCAGTGTCATTAAGGTAAACCCCCTGAAAATTCCAAACAGTAAGACTCTCCAAATTTATTTGAAGCAGACGCATAGTTCTTGGATTACTTCCATCACGTTCACGGTTATTCACAAAACTTAACCCGGTGGTGGTGTAGCCAGTGGCACTGGGATCTCGGTACTGAATAGGCGCACTGATAAAACACCCTCCGGCCAAGGCGGCAATTTGATTGGGAGTATAGCCTCGTATTCGGTTGCGTTGGGCTGTGGTTAGAGTGCCTAGGGTGGTTTCCAACACTGCCCTTACTCCATTAGCGGCATTGAGGGGAGCGGTATTGAGGGTTACTCCCGTGGCCGAAAAGGGAACAGGGGTAGTTTGGCTGACAATTGCCCGACGGAGTGCATTTGGCAGATCGGCAATTTGAGTGGGAGTCAAATCTGTGGTTGCTGGTTCAGCCACCGGTGAACAAACCCCGGCTGTGACTGCGGCCCCCGTGACCAAGATTGGTTGACGTAAACTGGCTAGTTGAGCATTAGTCAGCGTTGTGGGAGTTCCAGAACCAAGCGCATCACGTTTAGTAGCTGTGACATCAAATGGAATGATGCCCATGCCAACACCGGAGACACTAGCTTTCTGCGGAGCATATACAAAGCTGATATCTGCCTGGTCGTAATAATTACCGCCAACTCCCAAGGTGCTAATGGTAGGGATAGATAACGCCTCCACCCCCAGTTGTACCTGACTCCCCCAACTGGCAGTGACATTGGCCGGTGTCATCGCCGCCGTTGTGGCCGCAGTTCCCCCGGTTCCTCCCGATAGCAGATTAATCAAAGTCCCCGCACCATTGGCAATGCGGACGTGACCATTAGCGTAGGTAGAATTATCGTTTTTACGGCTATTAAAAAGCTGATTCCCCACCGTAACTTGCCCTGTAATTGTCAGACCATTAGGCGCATTATTGTTAGCTCCCAGAAAAAGATTGCCATTGGTATGAACTGGCCCTTCTAGATCCATACGGGCGCCGGGCAAAATTTCCAGATCATTGGCGTAGAAAGCCGCAAACTGAAACATCGGGATTTGCCGACTTTTCACCACCATTTCGGTCATGGCGATCACATCGTCCGGATTGGCATTCTCCTTGGCACTAACAGCACTGATGGCATAACGGGTTTCGAGCATATTCAGCCCCTGAAAAGTGTCCCCCGGGGGCACTGTGCCCTGGGTAGCCAAGCCGTTATTCTCCGGTACGACATAGCTGTAAGCCAGAATATTTGCTGTGGAATCATCGGGGGAGACAAAACTTGCCACTTGACAACGGAAATCTCCAGTCCCCAAATTGGTTTGTTGCAGACACTGATTCAAGGATGTAGGACTGGTGCCGTTCGGACTTCTATCACTGAGGAAAACTTCCCGCAATTCTTCCACACGCATATTCAGTGCCCCTTCTGCGCCATAGAAGCCACTACTTCCTATTGCAGTTCCCTTGGATGATAGGGTGTAAAGCTTAGCTAAAATCGCATAGGCCACCAATAAGCCGGATAGGGTAATTAATAGGGATACGACTAAAAAGAGCATATATCCCTTGGGATTACTCTTGGGATTTCTAGAAAATAAAAATAGAGTAAGGCGGATATTACCAATAGCTTTAGTTTTCATAATTTTTCTGAGTAAAAATAGCTGCAAACAGAGTTAGAAAAAGATAAAATAGACAAAAATTCAGGCTATATCGCTCTAGAAATTAATCAAATTTCGGGGATAAAAAGTCTGAGTTTGGGATTTACTATTAATTTGGGTAATATTGTTGGCGGATAAGCCAGGAGCATTGTCACCAACATTGGGACGACTGGTAACATTAATGCCATTAATTTGAGACCAGTTATAGGTTGTGGCTAAGCTAGGGGTACAGGTAAAAGTATTTGTCTGGGGTAGAAGAGTGGTACAAACAGAATTAGCATTGTTTTGTCTAACTGTGGCCGTAACAGTAAACTGACCGACGTTATCAATAACATTAATAGAAACCCCATCAATAGTTGCTTGGAGGGTAGTTTCATTAAGACGATAACCCCGCTCTTCCAGAACTAGCAATTGGGTTGATCCGCCGGCAGTATAATTATTAGTCAGGTTTCCCGTAACTCCAATGGCAGCCGAAGCTACCTGCCCTAGGCTTGGAGTCCCTGCGATTGCACTTCCTCCTGTATCGTAAATCGCTTCACTGGCATAATTGAGGAACTCTCCTTGCCCGTTGCCGTTGTAGATATAAACCCGCAGATTGCCACCATTGCTCTCTCGATAGCTTTTCCATTGAGCTAAATCATCGGGGTAATTGTCTCCATTGCCGTCCACTGGAGCACACCCAGCCGGCGCTGTTACATCGGCACTTAAAACAGTAATTTCTGTCTGTGTTCCAGCAGTTATATCTTCACAAACCCTCAGTCTGGTAGCTATTTTTAACTGACGGATAATAATTTCTGAATTAGTCGAGCCATTGGGAAAAGGTCGAATGGAAATAACCGGAAAATTAGGATCTGTGCCAATGCCTTCCCCTGCTTGAGTAATGGTCGGGCCCACCACTTCAAACACCGTTTTTAGATTTTGATTACTGTTATTTTTAGCGGCATCTTTCAAATACATTTCACGATTTACTGAGAAAGCAAAGTAAGCTAGCTGAATTAAAATACCGCCAATGATTACCCCGACAATTAATTCAACCAAGCTCACACCGCGATTATTGTGTTTGGTAAACTTAGGACCGGAGACGGGCAAAAACAGTTTGTACACGGTAGATAGTTTCATTAGCATTATGGGGGGCTTTAACTTCAATTAAAATTTGTCGGGCAAAGTCATTTTCTCCCACCGCAGTAGAACAGGTTCCGTTGGGATTAGCTGGATTCAAAGTACTACTTTTTGTGCAAATATACTGGTCAACTTGGTAGGTATTGCCGTTTTGTTCGGGCAGATTGGTTAATACTGTTTTGCCCAACTTGGTGTTCAGCTCATCCATGGTTTGACTACGGAGGTCATTGATCAGGGTATTGGCCACTGCTGTGGCTCCGGTGAGCTGACGATTCTTAGCATTCTGAAGGCCGAAGTTCATAAAAGCGGGCAACATGACCGTGAGGGTAATGCTTAGGATGATCAAGGAAACTAGGTTTTCCGTGAGGGTAAATCCACCTGCCATAGGTTTGGGATTAAAGATTTTCCATAGTTTTTTTGTCTGCATAAATAGAATCCTTTGACTAAAATTTGATGTACTATCTTCTGTTGTTGCCACCTCTGTTGCCATTGCCCCCTGCCCGACCAGGATTACCGGGGGCAGCGTCGGGGCTGTCATCATTGGAAGGTTGATTGTTATCAGAATTGCCGGGGGAGCAACCATCGGAACCATTGCCCAAGCCTTGGTTACATCCCGGCCGGTTATTACCGTTGTTGCCATTGCCTGGGCCCCCTCCAGCAACTTCCTCTGGCTCTGAACCACCACCGCCACCCCCTGTCGGGCTTTCACTACCAGTGGGACTTTCAGAACCTGCACCGCCACCACCAGACCCAGAGCCCATGGCGATCGCCGTAGCGTCCATAGCCCCACCGGGAAAAATAATTACTTTGGCTTCTTCATTGGTGCGGGTATTGGTCAAAACCAAATTGAGTTCGTCGGTAACCATACCGTTAGCATCAAAAAGACTTACTAGCCCCCTACTGTTAATGCAGATAGACCAGTTATCTGTGGCAGCATTGCCAAATTTCCCGGCCATGTGGATATCTGGGCTACCCTGGGACGTTTTTTTGTTGACGTTGAGGTCCTCCTCCATGAAGGCACCGTCATTCTTCCAGTTTTTGATGGTTTCTACTTTAGTACCCGCCGCTTTTGCCCCCACTGGGGCCCCCAGAGTTATGGTGCTATTGCCAAAATTAACTGAGAGCGCATCTGCTTCTGTGCCCCCTACCTTGAGGCGATCGCCAATGGCAAATCCACTGACATCATTCAAGGCAATGGTGTTATCCGTAGCAAGGGCATCTTGGCGGAGAGTGGCATTGGCCTGGCAACTACCACTTCGGATTCTTTGTACTTGAATAGCTTCCTGAGGACTGTTGGGATTAACAGTAATACGGTAGGTGGAAGTACTTGTCATAGCCCGGGTTCTAGTAGTCTTGACCACACTCTGCAGACGATCTTGACTATTTTTGAGGGGATTTTCGTACCAAGGCTTGGCATTGATCACCACCCCAGACAGAATACCAATCACTACCACCACCACTGCCAACTCCATTAGGGTGTAACCCGCTGGCAATCTGGGTCGGGAACTTCGTGCCAAGGGGAGAAATGAGCGGAGCTGGGGAAATTGCAGTTTATACATGGTCAATGGCGATATTGGGCAGGGAAGGCAAGGAAACTCTCATCTATTTTTTGGGGTTAGATTCAAGCTAAAAGTAAAATTTAAAGCTTAAATAAAGGATTTTTAAAGCCCTTTTAAAGCAGGGGAGAATAGCTAAGTAGCTACCACACAAATGGGGGGCAGGGGGATTTTTTTATCTCAACTAGACAGATCGTAACGAGATTTCCAAGAGAATTTTCTGGATTATCAATGGCGTAATTAGGCACAGACGATCATAGTATGGAAGATAATTAACTTCCCCTAAATGTTAATTTAATTTAGAGATAATTATTGTTAACCAACTCACTAAAACCTGTGACAGTAAACACCAAAGTAGTTTACAAGTTTGCCTATTTTTTCTTGTAACAGGGCGTTTGAGGATAATTTCGGGGGTTAATTTATGCATTATTTGGTTACATTGATATGACACCACAAAAGCCCTCGGGAAAACAACTCAAACAGTTGGCCAACGAAATTTCTTTTTTCCGAGCCATACCAAAAGATTTGTTGATGGAAACTATCACTTATTTGAGTTTCCGTAATTATCCTTGTAGTCAGTCGATTTTATTTGACAACTATTACGGCGGGTCAATTTACTTTATTGCTGAAGGTTGGATAAAAGTTTGTGTTATTGGCGAATGTTCAAAAAACAGCGTCTATACTATCTACGGCAGTGGCGAAATGGTTGGGGCGATCGCCGCGGTGGAGGAAGACTGGAACCCCAGGGAAGCCGTCACCCTATCCCCGGCAAAGATTTGGAGTATTCCCACCCAAGATTTCCTAAATTTACTTAACCAGCATCCCCAAGCTGGCATTCAAGTAGCAATTTTTGCGTCCAAACGTCTTAGAAAACTGAACCAATATTTCCGCTTACGGGAAGCGGATAGTGTGGCGAAAGTAGCTCATATTCTGCTGGAACTAGTTAACCACAGAGACAGGCGAATAAATCCCAAAAAATATAGAGTATTAATACCGAACTTACCTCACCGAGAGATGGCCCTGCTCAGTGGAGTTACGAGGGAAACTGTCACCCGGACACTAATTAAGCTAGAGAAAAAAGGATTGATCCTCCGCCAGGGAGCAACCATTGAAATTGTTGAATTGGATGCCCTGCAACAATTGGTCAGCGGTGATCCCACCTCGGTCTGATTTCGGCCAATTAACCCATGGAACCAAGAATCTATTGGAGCCGTTGAGTTGCGGCAGTTAAATCCTGCCAGTTCGCCTTGGTACGAGTGGTTAATCCTCCCTAACCCCCTTAATAAGCGGGAAATTGATGGTGATTCAGGAGGATAGAGTCATTACTCTGAACCGTTCAAATACATATCAAGGAACTAAAGGAGGGTGCGAGCTTTGAGTTGTAGATAACGATCGACCAACTGTTCACTGACTTTGTCCGCTGGAGCATCCAACACTAACACCCCTTTCTGTTTTAGCTTGGCCAGAGCCAACTGCCTTTGTTGCAACAGATTAATGGCCACTGCCTGTTGGTAGGCATTGCCAACGGTGATGGCATTGGAATGGGCTAACTGATCCACCTGGGGATCCCGTAGGGCGACGCAAAAGGGTAAATAACGGGGGGCTAATTGGCCAAGGGCAGTGAGTAATTCTCCCGAAGCAGTGGGATCAATCAAATCGGTGATGCACACCACTAAGGCCCGCCGGGTTTGTTGTTGCACCAATTTACCGATCGCCGCGCTGTAATCGGGTTCCTGTAATACTGGTTGGATGGGACTCAGGGTTTTTAATAATTTGGGTAAATACTGCAAACCCCGCTCCGGGGGTAACCAACTCACCACTTCCCGGTCAAATACCCCTATGCTCAGGCGATCGCCTCGATGGAGGGCCGCCACCGCCAGGGACAGACTAGTATTCAGCCCCCAATCAAATCGCTGTAGCCCCTGCACCCAAGCGGTCATCAGCCGGCCCCGGTCAAGCAAAATAATCACCGTCTGTTCCCGTTCCGGTTCCAACACCCGCATGAGGGGAATGCCCCGTCGAGCACTGGCTTTCCAGTCTAAGTAACGTAAATCGTCCCCCGCTTGGTAATCCCGCAGTTCCCGAAATTCCGTACCTAAACCGAGCTTCCGCATTTGTCTTAGGTTGCCCGTGGTAGCTTGGGCCAGGCGAATAGTGAGGGATTTCAGCCCCATTAAATCCGGATGGACGGTCACTGTTTCCTGCTGCCCCACCGTCCATTGGTACCAAGTTAATTGCCAGGGACATAACTGTCTTATATTCAACTTCCCCCAAACGTATTGCCCTCGCTGACGGGGTTGCACGTGATAACTTAGCTGGATGGTTCCCTGGGGGAGCATTCGGGCCGCCCTCAGCTCATCTGTGGCCAAAAATGGGCCAGGGTAGTCGTCCTTAATCTTGGCGATCGCCGTGGGGCCAGAATTTTCCACTGAGATGGCCACAGGATTTTCTCGACCAATGGAAAGGGGTCCCAGGGGTTGCCGTTGCACTGTTATTTTTTGCTTTTTGCCCCGCCCATAGTCAATTACCGTCAACAGCAACAGTGCGGAATCTGCTATGACCAAAGCCACCACTGCTGTGGGAATGGTGTAGATTTGAGCCACCACCATAGCTCCGCCGCCAATGAGCATTAGGCAAATATAGAAGCGGAGAGTGGGAACCATGGCCTTACCGAAAATAGGGAAAAAATTTGATTACAACACCATCTTGAGTGGGGAAATTGCTTGGTAAGTAACCCCAGACCAATGGATCTCAACTCACAATAACCCCCGATAGCGGATAAAGACCAAAATCGCCCCCCAGGAGCCGATCGCCACTTTCAGAGCCACCACCATATTTAACAGAGGAATCCAGCCAGCATCATCCAAAGGAAAATTAATGCCCAGCAAACTCAGGGCGGCCAGGGCGAGGAAAACCAACACCGATAACTTTTCCACCTTGGCAGCCTGCCATTTTTCGTACAATTGATGCAACCATTCCGGCGAAGAAATAATGGCCACTAGGCCAATGGCGGTTCCTCCCGCTACTCCGGCCGCAAAGCCTCCCCCTGGACTGAGGTGACCCCGAATGGCCAATTCTATGCCAATCAGCAGGGCAATCATAGCCCCCAACCGGGCCAGCACCACCGACGGAGCATCGCTCACTTGGTACACTATGGTGGCCGGTTTTTCCTCCGCCATCAAAAAGCGCACCCCCATAATGGCAATGGTAAACACCACCACTTCCAGCATGGTGTCGTACAAACGGTTGCGGAAAATAATCCCCGACACCACATTGGGGGCTCCCGTTTGCTCCAACAAATTCTCCACCACCGCCACTTCTTCCAATGGTTCAACAGCATTGCCCGTAATAAATAACATTTTGCCGTAGAACAATAGGGCCGCAATTAGGTAAACAATTTTCACGGGGCAACCTCCTGGGAGTATAGGGGCGGAACGGGGCTAGTACTAGCAGGCACAAATTTAACGGCGATCGCCTGGGGAGCCAGGGCCGGAGCGAGAATTTCCTGCAGCCGCACAACGGGGGTATTTAAAATGGCCACATCGGCCTCGTACCAACAATGGATGGCCCGGGTTTGCCACGCTTCTGTCAAACTAGCTAAATCTTCATAGTTCAATATTTCCAACCGCAAATGGTAAGGGGCGATCGCCTGGGTAATGGCCTGTTCATCCTCCGGAGCAATTAACCTCTTACCGTCATCACTGCCGCAGGGAGCAAGTATCCCTAAACGGAGCACCAGGGAAGAGCGCACCGCCACCGCAAAGAGGGTGACAGATAACATAGTCCCCACCAATGCCTCCGTCAGGGCCACATCCGCCGCCCCCAGAAGGGTATAAATTAGGGCCGCCACCGCCCCCAAAATGCCCCGCATCACCAACGCCTGGTAGGGATTCCCTTGAACTACCACCAACAGGGCGCAAAAGGGTAACAGGGGGGTAAAAGCTAAAATTTCCGTTTGGTCTGCCAAATTAAACATTAGTGCGTTTCTCCCCGGTGGCACAGTAGGCCAACACGTAACCCAGAATGGTATTCCATAGACAAAGACAAATAATAGCTAAGAGCAGGAGCGGCCATTCCCGGGGCAGTTTTAGAAATAGTCCCACCACGATCGCCATGGAGCCGAGGGTGTCCGACACCGTTAAAAGATGCAGTTTAGTAATGACCGATCGCCGGCTTTGAAGCAGGGGAAAAGTCCCAAAGAGCCAAAAAAGAATGCCCATGGCCAGAAAACCATTGGTCAGCCAGTTAATGATAGTGGTGCTTATGGTGCTCATAAAGTCTCCATCCGGCGAATCAACTGGGCCAGCAACATCAAAGCAGCATTGCCGGCGCTGAGGATTAAAACCCCCACCATGCCAATCATCCAATCGTCCCGCAACACCGACACCACCAAAATAATGATCGAAGTCTTGGTGGCCACACTGGCAAAGGAGAGCATTTTTACCCAGATATTGCCCCGTTGGATGGTGGCCAAGAGTGGAATAAACACCGCCAGCAACATAGTCCAGAGTAGAACCGTCATTTTTCCTCCTTAGGGCCAAGATAATGAACTTCGTACCATCCCTCTTCGTGGTATTTCAAAACTATGGTTTTTGGAGTAAAGGTAATCAGGAAAATATCCAGAAAAATTAGCCCCCTGCTTCGTTGGGATGAAAATTCCTGTCTTTCAATCCAAGTTCTGGTGTGGGGTTGGAGAATCATTTGCCAAGCTTCGATGTAAGCCTGGGGAATGGCCAGCAGAATTTCCTTAAACACCCTCAGCCCATCCCGCAACACGTAAGGGGGCACGGGACGACGGGGAATTAACAGGGCCACAATCAGGCCAATGAGAATATTGCCTGGGCTAAGATTACCCGTTAACAAAAACCAAATGCCTAGCCGTAAACTAATATCAAGGAGTCCAGTCATATTAATACCGAGCCGAAAAGTAACATCAACATTATGGCCATGGTTCCGATCAGATGATCTAATCTTTCCCCCCAATCCGGCGGTTGCCAAGGGATTTTCCGCAAACCCCACCAATAGATGGCCGAGCCAAGCAGAAAACTAGCGGTGGCTTTAATGCCGTTCTCCCAGGAAAAGGCGGCCGGATAAATGGCATTGCCCAGGGTCAAAGCTCCCAGCAGGAGAAGCACCGCTAAAACCAGGCCCCAGGGGGATTTATCCAGGTCAAGGTTGTTATCAAAGCTAGGGGTAAGGAAAATAAATTTGGCCAAAATAATCGCCGTGCCCACCCCCGCCAAGTTCATCAAAATTCCTGTCCAGGGCAGTTCATTAAGGCTGATGGTTTGCAGGGTCAGGGTTTTCGCTTCAAAGCCCGCCAGGATGGGTAGGCCAATGATGGAAGAACTGGCCAATACCATGGGTAACCACAATTTGTAGGAAATTGGTTGGGCCTGGAGTTTGTCCAAGTTCCTTTCCGGCAGCCTGCCCACCAACAGAAATAGGCAAGCCTTAGCAAGGCCATGGGTTAACGCATAAACACCGCCCACCGTCGGAGCCACCAGGATAAAGCCCATCTGGGAAATGGTGCTGTAGGCCAAAATCCGCCGACTGTCCCGGGCAAAAATGCCTAGGCCAATGCCTAACAGGGCGGTGCCAATGGCCAGACCCCACACCATAGTGGCCAATCTTTCCGACAGGGAAGCAAACCGCAACAGGGGTAAAATTCCCGCTTTGACCACAATGCCCGACAACAGGGCCGCCACGGGGGCACTGGCAATGCTACTGGTTTGGGGCGACCATAACCCGGAGAGAAAAATTTCCCCCTTAATTAACAGTCCTAAAAAAATTAAGGCGATCGCCTCGTAGGGGGCAGTGGCTAAACCTTGGAAATTGAGGGAATGGGCGGTTTGGTAAACCAACATCACCCCGATCAAATAAAACAATAAACCTGTGTTAGTAACGAATAGATAACGCAATCCAATCCAACTGCTGGCGGCCTGGCGGGGATAGATAATTAATAAAAATGAGGATAAACCCACCACCTCTAAACAGACATATAAACTAATTAAATCCGTAGATAAAAAAGCGGCATTGAGACTAACGTGGAGCACCATTAATTGGACGTAAAAAAAAGTTGTCCTTGGGGAAGCCCAACAGTAGAGCAACACCGCTAGGGTAACTAAACCATTGGTGAGCAGAAAGTAACTACCCAAATTATCCAATTGCAGAAGAATGCCAAACCCATCCATCAACTGCCATTGCTGGGTACTGGGCAGGGAAAAACCCACCGCCGCCAAGAGAATGGTGCCCAGGGTCATTAGTAGGGCCGATGGTCGCACCAGGGGAGGAAATAGATAGCCACCAAAGGCCCCCATTAGTACCAGGATCAGGAGGGCGACGATGGCAATTAATAAGTTGTTGGGGGCGATCGCCGTGGGGAAATTCATGGAGACAATGGGTTTAAAAGCCTGATGTTAGACAATAAATTAACCTTGGTTAGGACCAGTATTCCCTTTCGATGGCGGCAATTTCTAGGGTGGGGTTTTCCTTGGCTAATTTCATAGCGATGACCAACATTAAAATTTGGGTGGAGAAGCCAATCACAATGGCCGTAAGAATGACTGCCTGGGGCAAGGGATCGGCGTATTGTATTGGCCCTGGGGAAACTTCTGCTCCCACAATGGGGGTGGTGACTCCGGTGCGGGCAGCAACGAAACAGTAATAGCCAATTACTCCGGTGCTAATTACATCCATGGCCACTATTTTCATCAGTAAATTGCGCTTATAAATTAAGCCTAAAAAACCAATCATTACGGTTGCGAAAATACAGGCTTCTGGGCCTACCATTACCCACCTCCCTTGGTTTGATTAATCTCCCCAGGTTATCAAATGCCATCCGTCTTTGCTTAACGGAATGGTTACACTCCAGAGTCTGAGTTGTCGTAGTTGCAAAAATAGTCATACCAAAATCCAGGCAAAGAGAATGGTTAAACTGATGCTCATCATGCCGATCAGATGGTCGACCTGTTCTCCCCCATCGGGCAGTTTTAGAGTTAGCCTTTTGACCACGCCCCAATATAGTCCCGCCCCCACCCCGCAGGTCAGGGTGGCTTTGAGCAAATTACTGGCCGTAAAGGCTTGCCAGTAAACCACATTGCCCACCGCTAAACCCCCCAATAACACTGCCAATGCTATGCCTAAGCCCAGGGGATAGGTTTTACCGACAAAGGTTGGTTTAAGGAAAACGAATTTGGAAAAGGAAATGGCTGTACCCACCGCGGCAATGTTTAAGGCGATCGCCAACCAGGGGGGGAGTCCTTTGAGGGTCAGGGTTTTTGCTTCAAAGCCCGCCAACAGGGGAAAACCGGCAATGGAAGAACTGGCGAGGAGTAGGGGAACCCAAAATCCAGCGGCAATGGGGGTTTTCTGTAAAATTTTGAAATCCCGACTGGGCAAATTCCCCGCCAATAGGAACAAACTGGATTTCACTAAACCGTGGGTGAGGGCATAAAATCCCCCGGCCACTGGAGCCGCCAAAACAAAGCCCATTTGGGAAACGGTGTGGAAAGCTAACATCCGCTTGGTATCTTTGGCCAGCATGGCATAGGCCACTCCAAATAAAGCCGTGGCTACTCCTAAACCTTGGACTAGCAAGAGTAACTGATCCGATAACAGACCACAGCGTAACAAACCCAAAATGCCGGCTTTTACCACCACCCCAGACATCAGGGCCGACATGGGGGTGGCCGCTTCCCCGTGGGTTTGGGGCAACCACAGTCCGGCCAGAAAAATGCCCCCTTTGGTCAGTAAACCTAAAAATATCAGCGCCGTTGCTTCCGGGGGAGCCTGGGTTAAACCGCTAAAAGCAAAGGATTGACTATTGCTGTACACCAACGCCACCCCGATGAGGTAAAACAACATAGCAGTGTTGCTCAGCAATAAATAGCGCAGTCCCAGCCAAATAATTCGGGGTTCCCGGGGATAGGTCATCAGGCAAAAAGCGGCGATCGCCACCACTTCCAAGGCCACATAAAGACTCATAAAATCCGCACAAAGAAAAGCGGAATTGAGACTGGTGTGGAGAATAATCAGTTGGGCATAAAAAAAGGCTGAGCGGCCGGTATTCCAGCAATAGACCAACACAGCCAAAGTTACTAGGGCATTGGTCAGGAGGAAATAACCCGATAGGGCGTCCAGTTGGAAGGCAACGCCAAAACTGTCTAATAAATACCAAAATTGAGCTTCTGGCAAAGAAAATGCCAAGTATGCTAAAAATCCCGTGCTAAGACAGACGGCCAAAGTCAAAAAATGAATGGTGGCGGGCAATAAATAGCCGGTGAATCCCGCCATCAGAGCCAAGCAAATGACCACCGTCGCCCAGGGTGCCGCATTAAATTCCGCTGAAACTGCAAATAGGGTCATGGCCAGTACTGTTTTTCAATCGCCTTTACTTCTAGGGTGGGATTTTCCCGGGCCAGTTTCATGGTGGCCACCAGCATCAAAGCCTGAATCGATAGACCAATGACAATGGCTGTGAGGATAACCGCCTGGGGAACGGGATCTGCATAGGGAATGGTTGATTCTTTATCCGTGACTATGGGAGTAAGAAAACCAGTACGAGCAGCCATCAAGCAATAGTAGGCAATGACCCCTGTGCCCATCACATCCATGGCAATGATTTTCATAAACAGATTGGGCTTATAAATCAGCCCTAAAAAGCCGATGATCACAGTCACAAAAATGCAAGCCTCTAGGGCGACCATGGCCCGCTCCTCCTTATTTGACTCGGTTACGCCAGCGCAAACCTAGACCAATGGGGCCTGAAAAACAGCTTGGCGAGCATTCACCTTTGGTTATGTAATTTGAGTTTTAGATTGCATAGATTCTATCCTTATCCCGGCAACAATAGCAATGGCGATCGCCATAAATTCCCCGAATGGGGTCAATCAATCTGGGATAACTGGGCTGAATTGTTCTCCGTAGCCGAAAATAGCTGGTAATGGTTTTGATCACTTTGACCACCCCGATTTGGGACTATGCACCATGTTTGAAAGCACGACTAACCCCACCTACCAAGGGCAATTTGGCCCTTTCACCATCGATGACCACGATCGCCGGGAAGTAATTCTCTACCGCACGGGGCTAGCTTTGGCCGCTGGGGCATTTAGCCTGGGGACCACACTAGTTTTGACCCAACCCTTTCAGCCCTTGGCGATCAATTTTCACTTGGCCACCGCTTGCTTTTGGTTGATAACGGCGGGTTTGGGACTGAGCCTCTGGACGATTCACATTTACCTAGTCCCACTGCACCGCACCTTGCAAATTTTTTGGGCGATCGGTACCTCGGCGGCCCTCTACTTGAGTTTTGCCTACCCCGGTCCATTAGTGATTACAGTCTATGATCAGCCCTGGACTGTTTTGGGCATTGGCTTCACCTTCGCTGCCCTAACGGGAATTTTCTTTAAGGAAGCCTTTTGTTTCAATCGCTTGGAAACTAAATTTTTGACCGCTATTCTCCCCCTACTATTGCTAGGTCATTTAGCGGGAATCTTACCCGTAACTGTGGCCAAGGAAGGCCTGACTGCCGTCAGTATTTTGTTCTTGATTTTTGTGCTTAGGAAAGCAATGCAACCCATCGACCCCGACATTGGCGATAAATCTGTCTTCACCTATCTAGCGGAGCAACGGAAAGCGGTATAAGGTTCTTCACAATCCAAGAGGGTGTTCAAAAAGCCCCCTCAAACATAAATTTTAGGGGAAATCAGATTAAACTCTGCTGCATTGGGTGATTGATAGGTCAAACTGTAACTATGTCGGCATTTTCCTAGAAATTACTTGCTTAGCCATTCCCTTCCCGGTCAGGATTTCAGCAGTAAAAAAGTGATACTACCCAATCCGGCGATCGCCAAGTAGAGCCCACTGGTCCACCGGGGCCCAGAGGCCATTGCCAGAATAGTTAACAAAAAAACGTCGAGAAAAACCCGGCTGTAGTTGAGGTAATAGTTCAAGATGTAAAAGCTAGCCACCAGTAACAATCCCCCGTAGAGCCCACTGGCATAGGTGAGGGTTTTAGGGGTGGGGGGCCGGGTAAACCAGATTAATAGAGCAAAGGTTAACCAAAGGAGAAACCATAAATAGCCCTCGTAGACGTTGTTACCGTTGAGTCCCCCTTGAATCAAACTCTGAAATTTTTCGCCAATGCCCACAAACGGCCAGCCAAAGTTGCCACTGCCACTGCCGCCGGGCAACTGTCGCCAACGGATATAGCCTAACCAAACTGTTATGGGGATCAAGCTGGTAAGTAAAACTGCCATCGATCGCCATTGCCGATTTTGCGCCAAGGTTAAAGCAATGGCCAGCCAGATAATTAACGATGTTTCCCTGGTTAATAACCCTAGGGCTAAGAGAATAGGCACCAGCCACCATTTTTTACTTCGATTAGGGGGAAATATTTGCTGACAGACCACTGCCCCCAAACTGAAAGCACTGGCCAGCAAGTCCGCTGTGGAGAGAAATAGCACCATCCAAACCCCTGGAATGGCCAGCATGGCTAAGGCTCCAATGGCTTTCTGTTTTTGATATTGAAAATAAAGGGCGGTTAACCCTGTACAAATGGCGATCGCCACAATATTGATCAACACCAAAGCCCAGGGAATTAACACCGGATTGCCCAAACCGAGCACATAGCCCAGCAGGGGATAGAGAATGCGGCGGTAACGGTAGCTGGGATGGTCTAGGGCCGCAATGGAACCGTCATTTTGCAAACCCGGATCCAGGGCAATGGTTAAAAATTGTTGACCGTCGTAACCCAATTCCCCTTGGTAAATTAATGTTTCCGCCGGGTTCAGCAACGGTGACAGGGGCAACACCGAACCAATGCGGAAAAAGCCCGTGATCTGCCCATCAAATTTAAACCCATAGAAATAGCCCGCCACGGCGATCGCCAGCCCCAAGGCCACCAACATCGCCTTATAAATCTCTTTACGACCAATGTTTTGAGCAATCTTTTCCACGGCGATCGGATTGGGATGGTAACAGTGACGGCCACAGTTAATCAGTTTCCCCATTGCTTCACAGAAGGAAAACCAAGGCCGACAGCCTCTGATGCTATGCTAGATCGAGTCTATTTTTAACAATATTTTTTAAGTTTCATGACTGTTTCGACCTCTGCTCCCACAGTTCGGATAGGCTCACGGAAAAGCCAACTAGCCCTGGTGCAAACCTATTGGGTGCAGGAAGAATTGCAAAAACACTTCCCCGATCGCCAATTCGATGTCGAAACCATGAACACCCAGGGAGACATTGTCTTGGACGTGGCCCTGGCCAAAATTGGCGATAAGGGACTGTTTACCAAGGAATTGGAAGACGGCATGCTGGCCAAAAGAACGGATTTGGCCGTCCATTCCCTCAAGGATTTACCCACCAATTTACCCGCGGGCTTAATGCTCGGTTGCGTCACTAAACGGGTTAACCCCGCCGATGCTTTAGTCTTGAACGCCAAACACCAGGGCAAAGACCTGGCTTCCCTACCGGAAGGGGCCGTTGTTGGCACTTCTTCCCTGCGACGTTTAGCTCAACTGCGGTACCACTTTCCCCACTTAACCTTTAAGGATGTGCGGGGCAACGTTAATACCCGTTTGGCTAAGTTAGATAGCAATGAGTACGATGCTATTATTTTGGCCGCCGCTGGCTTGGAACGGTTAGATATGGCCAATCGCATTGACCAATTAATCCCCCCGGAAATTTCTCTCCATGCGGTGGGGCAGGGGGCCCTGGGCATTGAGTGTCGGGACGGAGATCAGGAAATTCTCAGCCTGCTGAAGGTATTGGAAGACGAAGATAGTCGGGATTGTTGTTTGGCGGAACGGGCCTTTTTGCGGCAACTAGAAGGCGGATGCCAGGTACCCATCGGCGTTAACACCCATTTAAACGGTGATAATTTAACCCTGACCGGCATGGTGGCCAGTTTGGATGGCCAAAGACTGATTAAAGATAGTCTCAGCGCTCCCCGGAATGAAGCGGAAAAATTGGGACAGGATCTTGCCCTCAAGTTACGGGAACAGGGAGCAGGGGAAATTTTGGCAGAAATTCTAGCGGAAGTAGGGCGGGGCTAAACTTTAACAGTTCTAGACAGAGGCTCAATTTGAGATATTGACCTGTAAAGTTGCCTATTTTTCGTTTGGAGAGATAATCTGGCCTTGATGGGGGAAGGTGCCTAAGTTATATCTTCCCTGGTCAGGAACTATGCTCAACCCAGATCGCCAAGCACAGTTAGCCCAATTGCAAAGCCAATATCCCCAAAAGTTCGTCCCCACCACTGAAATTTTTAGTCATATTCACCGGGGCGATCGCCTATTTATTAGCACCGCCTGTGGCGAACCTCAATATTTAGTGCAGGAGTTGGTTAACTATGTGCAGGCCCATCCCAAATCCCTATTCGATGCGGAAGTGCTCCAAGTTTGGACTCTAGGTTTAGCACCCTATACGGATAGCAAATTTGCCAAAAACTTCCGCCATAATTCCTTTTTCATTGGCCACCACACCCGTAGCGCCGTCAATAAAGGCTTAGCGGACTATACCCCTATTTTTCTTTCCCAAGTGCCGGGGTTATTTGAGCAAGGGTTTGTACCCATTGATGTGGCCCTAATTCAAACTTCCTATCCCGATGACCATGGCTACGTCAACCTGGGGGTGAGCGTGGATATCGTTAAAGCGGCGGTGGAGCAGG